>JAFDYE010000312.1 GCA_018267585.1 Bacteroidota bacterium | reverse complement strand
TCGTTTCAAAGAGAGGGGATATGGTCTGGAAGAGTGTGTCGGAAACGTTGCCCCACTGGTCGGTCACGTAGAGGCCAAATTTCTTCGGTATCGTGTCGTATCCCCTAAGGCTATAGTCGATGGACTGGTCGCCGGTGTAGTGCTGGTCCTGGATCTGATATTTGTTTGTGACCGGGTCCGGAAGCAGGGTGATGATGCCGACGGCGGCATTGGTGCTATCCTTTGTTTTGATATTGATGCCGCCGAAATCGGGCTGCATGGCCAGGGCAGCATAGACGAGCTTGTAGGGCGGGGTCTTCGGGTGGACGGTCACGACGACGGAATCCGACCTGACCTCGGCGCGGGAAACGGTGTACAGCACTACCTGGTAGCCGATGGTGTCTGCGAAGCCGCTGACGGTTATGCTGTCAGAGTAGTAGGAGGACTTTGTCTGGCGGCTGGTTTTGTCGTTGATCTTATAGTTGGCCTGCACGTAGAGGATATTTTTCGAATCCGGAAGCGTGTAGGTGATATAAGCTCCGCCGTTGAAGTTGGCGACTTTGATATTGGTGATCACTCCGGGTTTGGTCTTGTCTGTCGACGTGATGGCGTTGTAGGCGGCGTCCTTTTGGCAGGAGGCTACCGTGAAACAGAGTGCGGCCAGGAGCGGTAATTTGAATGCCATATATTAATTCGTTTTGTGTTGTTACCAATAGGGGGTTTGAACGAGGTTGGAATTGACCAGCAGGTCATATTTCTGGATCGGGAAGAGGTAGTCTTTCAGTCCGAACTGAGGCTGGTAGACGGTATGGAGGTTGTAGTAGGCAGAGGTTGTTTTGGCCAGGGTCTGCACGCTCCAGCCGACGAATGGGGTTGCGAAAAGGTTTTGCAGCTCTTTCCATCTTCTGAGGTCCCAGCCGGCCTGTCCTTCAAAGGCGAGCTCGATCCTCCTTTCCTGGTGGATGATATCCCTGAGGCCGTCCTTTGTGGTGGGTTTGGAGGGGTTTCTCGAGTACGCAGCCCAGGCCTGCAGGACGCCGGGGAGGTCTGCCCTGGCTCGTACCATGTCTATCCATTTATACGTTTGTGCGCCTGGTCCGGCTGCTTCGTTGAGGCATTCTGCGTATAGGAGCCAAAGGGCGGTGAGTCTCATGAAGGGCCAGGAATAGCCTTTTTGGACGAAGTTGCTGTTGGAGGATGCGGTCTGATAGGGCACCAGCTTTTTGGGCCAGTAGCCGGTGCTGTTATACGAGATGGGGTCAGAGGGTGATGCCGGTCCATTGACGGCATTGACATAGTTCGGATTGTTGTCGTCGGTATTCCCAAATCCGAACCAGATGCCGCCGTCGAACGCAATATCGGCGTAGTATCTTTCTTCTCTGTTGAGGTTGCCTTTGTTGGTGGAATATCCTTTTTTGACATAGTAGCTGTTGGCGTCGTCGCCCTGAACGACCTTATACCGGTTGGGATAGTCCCAGGTGATGTCCTCGCTGATCGGAACGCCGTGATTGGTATAGAACAGCTCGGTCTCTCCCATCGGGACGGAGAAATTAGAGAAGAAGTCGTATACGGTGGTAGCGTCGGCCGTGACGCGGGGGGAGGCCTGAATCTGGTAGCCGAAGCCGGGATTCAGGGTCCAGATCTGTTCGATGTTCCAGCTGTCTGTTATAGCGCCCTGGATATTCATGAGCTTTTTTGTGGAGTCGCTCATGTGTGTAATGCCGCTCTGTGGCACGAACTGATAGAGGCCTGCGCCTGAAGCCTGGGCAGCGTCGATCGCGGCCTTGCAGGCGTCGGCGGCTTTTTGCCATTTGGAGGCGTCGGCGCTGGCGGGGTAGAGGGGTTTGCCGTCGACGTCCTTGAAGCCGGCATAATCGGGGTTCCCGTTGAAAAGCGGGCTGGCTTGTGTAGCGAGGACCTCGGCTTTTACTGCCAGCGCGACGACCTGGGTGACGCGGCCGTCCTCCGTGATCGTGTTCATGATGGTTGGCGGGAGGTCGGGGATCGCCTCGTCCAGGAGGCGGACGACATAGTTGAAGCAGGAGTCTACGGGTTGCTGTTTTTGCCGCACCTGGTCGGAAGAGGCGTTGACCGGAAGGGCTGCGTCGGCGATGGGGATGGCTCCGTACATGCGGATCAGCCAGTAGTGGTAGTAGGCTTTCAGGAATTTGGCTTCTGCGATCCATCTGATTTTCAGGTCCGGGGTGAGGTCGGGGGCGGTGTTTACGTTGTCCAGGAAGGTATTGCAGAATCGGATGGCCTGCCACATGTTGAGCCCCTGGTTGTAGGCGTCCCAGTAGTTGATCAGCGGATTTTGGGCGTTCTGAAAGCCGCGCATCAGGTTGAAGCCGGCGTCCTGGCCGCTGCCGGGAAGGCTTTGGTTGCTGGGAAGGTCGGTGGGAATGATGACCTCGCCCGAGGCGGTAAAGCCGGGGTTGCGTGCGACATCTGCGAGCCGCTGGAGGATGGAATAGCAGTTGCCGACGAGGTAGGATTGTGTTTCGTTGGCGTTGGCGAACGAGCTATTGAGAGTGGCGACGTCGTCCGGGGTGACGTCGAGGTATTTTTTACAGGACGTTACGGATACGATCAGCGCCGATATCAGCAGTATTTTGTATCGCATTGTTATGATGATTTGGGGGGATTAGAAATTGAGGTTGAGGCCGACGTTGAGTACTCGCTGGATGGGGTAGCCGAATCCCTGGCCTGCCATTTCGGGGTCCCACAGCTTGAAGGCGCTGAAGGTTAGGAGATTTAGCCCGCTGAGGTAGACCCTTGCGTTCTCCATGTAAGCCCGTTTGACCCACCTGCGGGGGAAAGAGTATCCGACCTCTGCTGACTTGAGACGAAGGAAGCTGCCGTCGCGTAGCCACCAGGTACTTTGTTGCTGGTTGTTGACCATATTAAAGGTGGACAGGCGGGGATATAATGCGTAGAGGTTTTGGTTTCCTTCGGACCAGTGGTTGTCGGCATAGGCTTTCAGCAGCTGGGCGTTATTGACGAAGGGAGCGGTCCCATAGACCCCGTTGTAGATGTCGGTGTTGGCCGTTGGGTTGATGAAAAAGGACTCCCTTGCGAGGCCCTGGAAGAAGGTGCTGAGGTCAAAGTTCTTGTATTGCAGCGAGAACCCAAAGCCGTAGATGATCTGCGGTGTCTGTGGCAGCCCGATCGCCACCTGGTCGTCGCCGTCGACGATGCCGTCGCCGTTGACGTCCCTGTATTTAATGTCGCCGCCCTGGGGCGCAATGCCATTGCCGAAATTCTGGGGTGGGGCGTTTAGCGCTTCTTTGTCGTCGACAAAGAGCCTTTCTGCAATGTAGCCATAGGGTTGGTTGATCGGCTTGCCTTTTTTGTATTCGTAGCCGTATTTGTACTGCGGCTCTTCGGTGTAAACGACTTTATTGGAGGTCACTGTGAGGTTTCCGAGGAACTGGGCGGTCAGGTCTTTGCTGATCCGTTGGTTGTAGGTGATGTTCAGGTCCAGTCCGGTGGCTGTGGCTTTACCCAGGTTTGCCTGGAGGTTGGAGTTGGCGGTATTCTCGATGCCGACGGTGACTGGAATATAGCCGCGGTTGATAAGGATATCATAGCGGTACTCGTGGTATATTTCGGCGGTGACGTTGAGGTTCTTCGCAAAGGTAGCCTCGACGGCGAGGTTGGATTTCCTTGACCTTTCCCAGGTGACGTCGGGGTTGGGATAGGCCTGGATGGTCGTACCATATTGTGTAAACCCGTTGGTATTGCCGAATGAGGAATAGAACAGGGGGTTTGTATTATAGTTGTTATTATCGGGGGTAACGCTCGACAGATAGAAGAAGCGCTGGCTGCCGATGTTGTCATTACCTACCATGCCATATGATCCGCGGATCTTTAGCCGGGTTACGATATTGGCTATGCCGCCGTCCCAGAACTTTTCGTTGGATATCACCCAGCCGGCGCCGATAGTGGGGAAGAAACCATAGCGGTGGTTGGGGGCGAATCTTTCCGAGCCGTTGTATCCGAAATTGAATTCCATGAAGTAGCGGCTGTCGTAGGAATAGGATGCACGCCCTGAGATGCCGAGGTTCCGGTAGGGGAGCGAGCTCAGCAGGTCGTTCGCGTCTCCGTATTGTGTCTGCTGCCGGGTGCCGATGATCGTTGCACCGACGGAGCTTTTGCCGAAGCTGTGACTATAGTCGAGGGTTCCCTGCAGGTAGAGATAGGTGTAGACGGTTTTGTTGCCGGGGTAATAGCTGAGGAATTCCTGTGCGTCGCCGGGTTTGTTGTTTAGCCAGTTGAGTGTGTAGGCGCCGGTCTTTGGGTCGGAGAAGCCGATACCGTAATAAAAGGGTTTATAAGAGCGCGTCAGGTCGAAATAAGAGTAGCGGTTTGTGCTGAATATGCCGTGGAAGCTGAGGCCCGGGATGAAGTCCATTTTCTGGGTCAGCTCGAACTGGGCGGACATTCTCGACTCAGAGAAGCTTTTGTAGCCGTACATCAGGTCGGCGTAGGGGTTGTCGAGCAGGCCGCCGGTGATGCCGGTGTTGTTGCCGAACAGGATATGGTGGGTGAGCAGGTTGGCGCTGTCGGGTCTATAGTAGGGGGCGAAGTCTACGGGGCTGGTGTGGAGGGCCTTGACATAGAGGTCGGTCGAGAAGCCGTCCTGGCTGCTGGTGATCGGGCCGGTGTAGTCATTAAAGTTGCCCCAGAGGCGGACCTCGGCTTCAGTCGTTTTTGTCAGGTTGAGGTTGATATTGGCGCGCAGCTGGTAGTTCTCATACTTCATCCCGGAGTTGAAGTTATTGACGGGGTTGACCTGTAGGATGCCGTTGTCCCGTGAATAGGACCCGGCCATATAGTATTTGGCGAGCTGTGATCCGCCGCTGGCGCTGAAGTTGGCGCGGTTGGTGGTGGTGCGGTCCTTGAACAGGGTGCTCATCCAGTCGACGGCGGGGAAGATGTAGGGACTGCTGCCGGGGGCGTGGTCGATCGTCGCCCGGGTGTTAAAGATATCGTTGGGTGTGAATGGGGGCGTCTGCAGGGGATTCCTTGTCGTGACTGCTTCGTTGAAGTAATTCATGTAGGATATCGGGTCGGCCAGCTGGATCTTTTTTGTAGGTTCGGAGATGGAGGTCTCTGCGCGGAGGTTGATCCTTGCCTTGCCAATCTTGCCGTCTTTTGTGGTGATCAGAATGACGCCGTTGGCTCCCCGGGCGCCGTAGAGGGCGGCCGCGCTGGCGTCCTTGAGGATGGAGAAGGAGGCGATGTCATCGACCTGGAGGCGTGCGAGGTCGCTGCTGCTGAGCTCGACGTTGTCGACGAGGATCAGGGGGCTGGCGCTGTAGCCCAATGTCGTTACGCCGCGAACGAAGAAGTTCGCGTTGTCGCGGCCGGGCTGGCCTGCGCGCTGAAAGGAGATCAGGCCGGCGACCTTACCGGCGAGAGCGGTGGTCAGGTTGCTGGAGGGGATCTTGAGTTCTGTCGGGTCGATGGAGGTGACGGAGCCGACGACTGCCTCGCGTCTTTGCCTGCGGCCGAAGGCGGTGACGATGACGTCGGAGATATTGGATGCGACGGGGTGCATCACGATGGCGACCTCTTTTCCGGCTTCTGTGATGGTCAGCCGCTGGTCGGTGAAGCCGACGTAGGAAAATTCGATAACGGCGCGGGGGGCGACGTCGAGGATGAATCTGCCGTGGCTGTCGGTATAGGTACCGGAGCCTTTTTTGCCGGTGTTTACAACGCTAACGCCTGTCAGGGGTTTGCCTGTGGAGTCGACCACTGTACCGGTGACGGTTATGGGTCGTTGGGCGGATGCGGTAATAAAGGAGAGGAGGAGAAGAACGAAAAGGACTGGCACACGGGGGAATGGCCGTTTGCGGCAATCGTAGAGATTTGTCATAAGCAAGTAACGTTTTAGTATTGGATAGTTTAGGGAATAGCTTTTTTGCTGCCCGCGGATGCGGCTTGCTTTTGCTGTTCTATACTATACTATACTACAAATATAGGTTTTTTTGGAAGCGGTGCAAGTTTTTTTAAACGGCGACGGGTTGTTTGTTGTAGCGTGCTTTATAATCCAAAGGGGATAAGCCAGTTAGTTTTTTAAAAACTTCTCTGAAAGCTTTGTCGTCGGAGTATCCGACTTCGTACATGACTTCGAAAACGGTCGTTCTTTCTTTTTCGAGGAGTCGTTTGGCGACTTCGATCTTGACGCGCTGGAGGTATTCCATTGGGGTATTGCCTACGGCTTTGACGAAGCGTCTGTCGAAGTTGCGTCTGCTGATGGCCAGTTGGGAGGCGAGGTCTTCGAAGGAGATCTTTTCGCTGAGGTTCTCTTCGATGTAGGTTTGTGCCTTGCTGACGAGTTCGTCGCCGTGGTTCTTTTGGGGTTGGAAGACGGAGAAGGGGGACTGGGAGGTTCTTTCGATGTCGATCTGGAAGATCTTGGAGCAGTGGATGGCTGTTTCCCTGTCGAAGAATTTCTCTACCAGGAAGAGGACGAGGTTGAGGAAGGAGAATGCGCCGCCGTTGGTATATATTCTTGGTCCGACGGTGATGAGGCGGTCGGTGTGGATGCCGATGTTGGGGAAGCGTTGTTTGAAGGCGGATGCGGTATTCCAGTGAATGGAGCAGGACTGGCCGTCGAGCAGGCCGGTGGAGGCCAGGAGGAATGCGCCGGTACAGATGGTGGCGATCTCTGCACCGTTGTCGTATTGTTCTTTGACCCAGTCGATGAGCTCTTTGTTCTTTTGGATCACCGTGTCATAGTCGTACAGTATGGCGGGTATGATTACGAGGTCGGTCTTTTTTATGTCTTTGATGTTTACGGGGTAGACGGAGAAGAAGCCGTCTTCCAATTTTACTTCTTTTACGAAGCCGGCGATCCGGACTTCGATCATGGGTTCGTTGCCTAGTCGTTGCCAGTATTGGTTGGCGCGGGTCAGTATCTGGAAAGTCCCTGATATGCTGCTCAAATTGGCGTCTCTGTCGGGGATGACGATGGTGACTTGTTTCATGAGCCATGGATTTGATCGGTAAGTTACGACAATTGTTGTCCAAATTAACCCCGGACGGGGTGGTTTTATCCGTTTTTGGCGTGGGGTTCTCCGGCTTGGGTTGAGGGGGGGACCGGTTGGGATCGGGTAGGACTGGTTGGGGTCGGGTAGGCGGGGGATCGGTTGGGTTGGGCAGGCCGGGGACCGGTTGAGTCGGGTAGGGCTGGGGCCGATTGAGTTGGGTAGGTCGGTTGAGTTGGGTAGGTCGGTTGGGATCGGGTAGGACCGATTGGGATCGGGTAGGACTGGTTGGGATCGGGTAGGCGGGGGATCGGTTGAGTTGGTGGGGTGGATAGTTTTGGGGCCTGAGCGGGATCGCCGGAGAGGTTGGTACGGCCAGTGATCCCTTTGGCGTATTAATGGGAATTTTTATTGTTTTGGGAAATCGTCCTATGTTGGTTGTTAATCTGAATTGCAGCGTAGAATTATCTATAATTTGGAAATGTTCCCGTTCTTGTATACTAATCCCATCGATTTATAGTTATAATCCGGTATCGTAGATTAAACAAAACACTTAGTCCTGCATACCTCTGATATCCAGACTGAGTTACCGTGATAATGGCGGAAAGCATCGGGATTGTAAGCTCATGCTGAAGGCCACATCCAGTAACACCTTATGAAATATCTGATAATAGTAGCAGGGCTATTGGCCATCCTAGAAACCGACTCATTTGGTCAGACCACGCAGACAAGCGGCAACTGGAACGACCCTACTATCTGGTCCGGCGGAGCGGTGCCCGCGGCCAGCGGGACGGTGACAGTGAGTAATCCCGTCACTATTGACGGCAATCTTTCGCCGACGGGCAACTGGACTTTTGGCAGCAATGCGACGGATCAGCCCGGAGGAGCCGCTTATACTTTCAACCCGAACGCGGGGAGCAATACCATCACTATTGATGCGAACGAAGTAGTATCCTTCGAAGGAGGGACTTCGGGTTCGCCGAACGTCTTCAGTTCGGGAACGATCGATATCTACGGGACGTTGATCCTGGGCTATACGCAGATGAACAACAGCGGGAGTCTCAATGTGAAGGTCGAGACGGGGGGGACACTTGTCATTATCGGAGATCTTACCAACAAGAATAATACGGGCACCTTTACGATCAATGGAGCGCTGATCGTCAACGGGGATTTTGATGCCTCGACGGGCAGCGTTACTGTCGGAGGCACCGGTACGATCAATACTACGGGAAAGTTGACGTCCACAGGAGGCTCTACGATCTTTGGCACCACGAATGACTGCAATACCGGTCCCTGCTCGGGTGGTTCATTGCGGTGTTCTTTTTCCAACCGGATATTTCCCATGGGTAAGGTTATCTGCACGGGAAATACGGCTGGTACGCTGACGTCCTCGACCACGGCGGGCAGTCCGGTCTATCAATGGATGGTCAGTACGGACAATGTCACCTATTCCAATGCGCCGGGTATCAGCAATGCTTCCTCCTATGTTACTCCGGCGCTGACGCAGACCACCTGGTATAAGCTCAAGATAGTTGCCGGCGGGTGCACGAGCTACTCTCCTGAGTCCAAGGTCACTGTGGCGAGCGGCGCGGGCTGGGTTGGCGGGACCAGCACGGATTGGGCTACGGCGGCCAATTGGTGCAGCCTTACCGTGCCGACGAGCACGACTGACGTCACCATCACCAATACGGGATCGAACTTCATGCCCAGGATCCTCGCAGGGACTTCGGCTGCGGCAAGGAGTGTCACTATCAGCAATACCTATCCGCAGTCATCGCTGACCGTCACTGCCAGCGGAACGGCTTCTATCAGCATATATGGGGACATAAACAATAATGGCGTGTTCACGGACAGTTCGACTGCTGCATCGGCCGGGGTGATCCTGGCGGGCAGCGTTGCGCAAAATATCAGCAGCGTCAGCGCGCTGGCCGTCAATAACCTCACCATCAGCAAGGGTGGCAGCACTATTGCTTCGATAAACAACAACCTAACGGTTAGCAACAACCTGACTATGACGTCGGGTCTCGTGAATCTCGGCGGGGGTACGGTGACGCTTGGTGTGTCGGCGGCAAGTCCGGGGGCGCTGGCCTATTCGCCGGGGTCGTGGTTCTACGGCGGCAATGTTGTGCGCTGGCTGCCTTCGTCGACGGCGCTGGCTCCGGGTTCGAGTGCGAGCCTGTTTCCCATCGGCGGAGACGCGTCGAATTACCGGCCGATGTATTTCGGCAGCAGCGGACTTACGGCGGGAGGAACGATCAGGGTGAGCCATACGGCACTGAATGGTGCGGTGCCCGTCTCGTTCAGCGATGGGGGATCTGCGATTCAGGTACGCTCGACTTCCTATTGGACGGTTGCGACGGGCAACGGGATCGCGGGGACGGGAATATCGGTTCGCGCCGAAGGGACGGGGTTTGGCATTGTCGGCAATACAAGCGATCTGAGGCTGACTTTGGCAAGTTCTGCTGCGCCGGGGACGGCTGGTGTCAATGCGGGGACGCTTATGAACCCACAGGTCAACCGGACTGGTTTGTCGGCCGGCAATCTTTCCAATAACTTTTACTGGGGGTCGATCAATCCCGGATTTACGACGCTGCCGGCCGAGCTGTTGTCGTTCGCGGGCGTGGCTCAGTCGGGGAAGGTCGTTCTGAACTGGACGGTAGCGGAGGCGAGCGCTTTTGCGGTAGAGAGGTCTTCTGATGGAGTAAATTTTGTGGAGATCGGCAAGGTCCTTGCGGGTGATGGCTTCGGGTATACGTATACGGACGAGCGTCCCTTCGTGGGGAACAATTATTATCGCCTTCGGATCGTCGATCAGGCCGGAGTCACTTCCTATTCCCGGGTAATTGCCGTTGACCTTGGCGGGAATTATGATCTTGTGCTCTTCCCGAATCCTTCGGACGGGCGGTCAGTCACTGCGCGGATTGGCGGTATCGGACAGGCATCCTATTCGATCGACGTATTCGACGATCAGGGCAGGAAGGTAGGGCATGGCTATTCTGCAGATGCGGTGCAGACGATCTTTTTCATGCCGGTGCTGCCACAGGGTCTATATTTTGCCAGGGTTTTGTCAATGAAGGGCTCTATAGTGAGGATGTTTGTTGTGAAAAGATGACGGGCTACAGATGGAGCGTTTTTGCCAACTAGAGGTCGAGCGCGATCTTACCGAACAGCCTCATACCGTTGAAGCCCATTTGAACGGAATCCCAGGGTCCGCCCGATTCGTTGTCGCCTGCCCATCCTTTTGCGAGCGGGTTTACTCCGAGGTCGGGGTGGATGTTGAACAGATTGTCGGCGCCGACGAAGACGGTGATCTTTCTGGAAATCTTATAGGAGCAGTAGAGGTCGGTGATCAGCTTGCCGCTGAAATTGAAGTTCTCGGGCACCAGGACGTGAGAGTCCGCGTCTGTCGGAACCATCGGGTTGATGCCGGTCTGGTTAGGGTTGTCGTCTGTCTGGGCTCCGAAGCCCAATAAGGTTATTTTTCCGAACCATGTAAGGTGCGTGCCAATACCGAATCTTTTTATGTTGTAGTCGACGTTGAGGGCAAATTTTTGTCGTGGGGCGGATGCGAGCAGGAAAGCTTTTTCCCGATCGGTGAAGAAAGTTTTCTGGTTGAGCACGGTGCCGTTGAGGGCGGGCGGGACGTGTATTGCGTCGAGGTCCATAGTCTGAATGTTTCCTGCGAAGAGGATCTTAAGAAGGTTCTTTCCCCATCTTGCCGAATAGTCTGCTACGATGTCGAGTCCATAGTTGGTAGTGTTGACGGCATTGGCAAAGAACTGGACGGTACTTACCTGTGGAGGTATCTGCGAGGTAAAGGATGGGGGAAGCGTGTTGTCGTCTTTGCTGAACAGACCGGACAGAACGATCCTGTTCCTGACCTTCACCAGGTAGCCGTCAACAGTAAGGGTGAGTCCCCTGGCTGCTTTCCAGCTGAAGCCGGCGCTGGCGTTGGTAGAGGTTTCCTGTTTTAGCTGGGGTATGCCTGCCGCCCGGGTAATGGGGTCGTCGTTGCTGGCGATGCGGGATTGGACCAACTGACCGCTGCTGAAGGAGGTCAGGGTGTTGCTGAAATTGATCTGTTGCAGGGAGGGCGCACGGTAGCCGGTGCTGATGGAGCCACGGATGTTGAGGTCGTTTGTAAGCCGGTAGCGAGTGGCCAGCTTGAATGTTGCGACGGAGCCGAAGTCAGAGTAGTGTTCGAATCGAATAGCGCCGTCGAGCAGCCAGTCTTTTGTGACGTTGAGCTCGGCGTCGGCGTATAGCCCCTGGTTGGTACGCGTCCTGGCCTTTTCGTCTGCGGGGCTGAAGCCGGGGAAGCCCTGGGCGCCGGAGGCCGCTGTGCGCAGCGAATCGGAGCTGAGGTTGGGGTAAACGCGCTGGCTGGAGTCATAGCTTCCGTATGAGCCGTACTCACCTACATAGATCCCATATCTTTCGTATCTGAATTCTGCGCCCAGGCCAAGGTTCAGCCCGTTTGCGATATTTTTGAACGATCTGCTGAAGTCGAGGTTCAGGGTGTTCTGCAGGAAATTGAAGCCACCGTCGTCGAAGTGGTTGGGTTTGGTGGCGCCGATGATCGAAGCATTGTAGGTCTTGTCGCCGTAGTAGTGAAAATCGTTGCGGCCGAGGGTATTGCTGAGATCCCAGGTCCATTCCCCGCCGGCGACGCCTCTTAGTCCAAGGGCGATGGATTCGTCCTGTATATGGGTTTGAATATGGGGGTTGTAGTAGGTCTCTCCGTCGATGGATCTTCGCATGATGGAAGGGTCGTAGAGGAGGTTGCCTCCTGCGTCTACGGGAAACCGTTCGGGTTTTGCGCTGAAGTTGCGGGAATAGGCATAGGCGTCGGAGGCTTTATAATTGTATCCGCCGAAGGAGTAGAAGGTCGTACGTTTTGCCGGGCTTGTCGGGATCTCCATATTATACATAATGCCGCCTGAGGTCAGCGAGCCGTCTCCGAAGGCTCTTCGTCCTGTATTGAGAAAGGGTAGTGCATTTTTATCGTTGAGCCAGTTGGCGGTATCGACCTGGCGATAGGTCTTGCCTTGTTTTAGAAATTCGGCGGAGATATTGATAAAGCCTCCGTTGTTGCCGAGGGCGAAGCCGTCGTTGGCGGAGACCGTAGCGGTATTGCCGTCGATCGCGCTGCCTGAGTAGTACTGGTTGCCGGTGTTGAATTTCCGGGCGTTAAAGGAATAGTCGTCGTAGCCGCTCCATCCGGCATTGATGGCGAGGTGATTGATGTCCTTTTTGAGGATGATATTTATTACCCCCGCGATGGCGTCTGATCCGTATTGTGCCGATGCGCCGTCGCGAAGGATCTCCACGCGGTCGACGGCGGATTCAGGAAAGGCGTCGAGGTCGACTCCCGAGTTGCCTCTTCCTCTTGTTCCGAAGAGGGTGACGAAGGCGGTCTGGTGTCTTCTCTTGCCGTTGATCAATACGAGGGTTTGGTCCGGGCCCAGGCCTCTCAGCGTTCCGAGGTCTATATGGTCGGCGCCATCGGCGCCGCTCTGTCTGTTGTAGTTGAATGATGGGGCTGCGACGTTCAAGATAGACGTGAGATCCATTTTTGCAGTTGGCATGTCTATCTGGTTCACCTTTATGACGTCTACGGGAACGGGTGTTTCTGTCCTGGCTCTTCCCGCGCCGCGGCTGCCGACGAAGACGATCTCGGTGAGCTCGGACGATGCGGGGGTCAGGGCCGCCGTAATGTGGGTTTGTCCGTGGAGCGGGAAGGACTGGGTGCTATAGCCGATGAAGCTGATCTCGAGGATGTCTTCGGGGGTGGCCCGGATACTGAAGTCGCCGTCGTTGTTGGTGGAGGTGGCAGGTGGGCGCCCCGTTTTCGATGACCGGACCTTTACAGTGGCGCCTGCAAGGGGGACGCCAGATCTGGCGTCGACTACTTTGCCGGTGATCGGTGCGATTTGTGCGCGGATGGCGCAGGAAAGGGTTAGCCAGCCGGTTAGCAGGAGCAGTATTCTCATGTGATTAGTTTTGGCTATAGGAAGTTAACAATAAAACAAGGGTTAAGCAAATATTTTGGGGGTCTTTCGCCATGTGATATGCTCAAAAATGAAGAAACTGCATCTGGTTTGGTGCCGATTTATAGATGATCTTTGTCCATTATGAGCAATATCTATATTATCGGCGCAGGGACTATCGGAAAGGCCCTGGCTGTTATCCTGCAACGGCACGGGCGGGATGTCGTATTGGTGAGGGCGAGCGAAGTGGTGCCGGCCGCCAGACAGGGAATTGAAGTAGTGCTTAGTGATGGCAGCCTGGTTGGTCAGGAGCTGGAAGTCCGGGCCCTGCGAGATATAGCCCGGCTGGATGGGATTGTTGTGGTAGCGACCAAATCGTATGGAAATGATGCCATTGCTGCTGTGCTTAAGGACAAGGTGGTTGGGTCGCCGGTCGTCATTATGCAAAATGGATTGGGCGTCGAAGATCCTTTTTTGGGGGTGGGTCTTAGCAATGTATACAGGTGTGTATTGTTTGCCACCAGTCAGTATGGAGACGATGGCAGGGTAGTCTTTAAGCCGGTCACCGCATCGCAGGTCGGTGTCATTGCCGGCAGGCGGGATATGCTGGAGGAAGCTGTGGCAGCGATCAATACGCCGGATTTCCCTTTTGCCGCTACGGAGGATATTAAGACTGTGGTTTGGACGAAGACGATCGCCAATTGTGTTTTTAACTCTGTCTGTCCCTTGCTGGAGACGGATAACGGCATCTTTCATCGCAGCACAGAGGCGCTGGAGCTGGCGCGACGGATGATCGCAGAATGTATTGCAGTAGCCGAGCTGGAAGGAGTGCGGCTTTCTGCGGAGGAGGTGACCGGTCGTCTGCTGCAGATCAGCAAGGCGTCGGACGGGCAGCTGATATCCACCTTGCAGGATATCCGGAACAGGAAGCCGACAGAAATTGATACGCTGAATTTTGCTGTAGCGAGGGCGGCGGCTTCGCATGGGCTGGAGGCGCCGGTAACGCTGGCGCTGGGTGAGCTGACGAGATTAAAATCCATGCTGAATAGCTGAAATATTATGGAATATCCGGGTTTATGCGTCTGGGGCGTAAACTTGCCGATAGCATGAAAAAATACCTTTTTGCAACACTGGCTCTTTTTGGATTGATGGCAGGGTCGGGTAGCTGCCAGACAATTGATACGTTGGTGGATGTCGGTGGCTACCGTCTCGCTTTTCATATTGTAAAGGGAACAGGGATGCCTATTCTTTTTGACGCCGGCAGCGGGGATGACGGGTCAGGTTTTTATCCGATATTGAAGCCGATCGCCGATGTCTCCGGTGCGACGCTGATAACCTATAGCCGAGCGGGTTTTGGGAGGAGCGAAGTGGATCCTTCGAACCAGGATATCGGCAGGCATGGGGTATTGAATGGTGTAGAAGGGCTGGAAGCCGGGCTGAGGAAACTGGGCTATGCTGGCAATATCATGCTGGTGTCGTGTTCTTATGGTAATTATTGTGTGATGCTTTATGCCTGGAGGCATCCTTCAAAGGTGAAAGCCGCTGTGATGATCGACGGTGTTCACGTGTCGTTCTTTACGGATGCCTATGTGGATAATGAGATGAGAGAAAGGATGCTGGATACGGCGAGACTCAGGAATGCGGGTCCTGGCGTTTATTATCAGTCGCTGAATCTCCGGAATACGGTCGAGCTTGTTCGTCGAACGCCATTCCCTTCGGGTATCCCTGTTATCGATCTCGTTTCGGAGATCAATTTACCGGATTCGGTGCTATCGGCCAGGTGGAGGGATAGTCACCGGCAGTTCGTGGCGGGGGCGTCTAACCGGGAGGGCATAACCGCCCGCGGATGCAGCCATGTTATTTTCAGGGACAACCCGTATCTTGTTGTTAGTGCGATAGTAAAGGCTTATGTGGGGGCTGTCGGTAACGAACAGGGGTATGAGATCATGAAGCGGTATCTTTCTTATAGCCTGGTCGAAGCTAATTCGGGTAAAAGGACTGTTCAATAGAAAGGCAAATGCGAGAGTGCCGGGTCAGGAACGATTCAGCGGAAATGTAGAATTGTAATCCTGAATCGGTATCAGGCCCTTTCGAAGGCAAGGTTGGCTGACAAGTATTTTAGCCAGCCACCCGTCTGTATCGGGCCTGGTCAGTAAAAGATTCTGACTAACCAGCAGACCAGCATTGTTAATACGGGTAATATTGCCGTCCACGGGCATACGTACTTGAAATCTGCCGCTGTTGTATTGAATGTTTGCCAGGACGTCTCCTCTTTTTTTGAAGCCGTAGACTCTTACGAATTCAACGCTCTTTATGTCTTTGACATCTCTAAGCCGGTAGCCGGTGATACCTATGAAAGCTTCGATATCGTGAAAATCGATCCATTCGTGGCTTGTGGTACAATATAGATCTCTTTTTATGCTGTTGTCGGTTATCATGCTGCAAGATGTTTTTAGAAGTTTGTGTCCCTGGGCGACTGTATCTTTTTTATCGATTGTTCAATTTTCCGATAATAGCGCTTGACGTTGATGCGGAACAGGTCATATAGTAGGGCGAAAACCAAGATAAAAGCCGGTACATAGAATGAATAGAAATGTGCAAACTGGAAAGCCCAGGCTCCGGTCAGCGCTCCCGATATAAAAGATAGAATAATGACGAGCTTAAGGAGGATCCGTGATCTTAGGTGGGGCTTGCTATCGCTGTTGGTGCGTATCAGCTGCGCCAGCTCGATACCCAGATCGGTGAAAGTGCCGGTTAAATGGGTTGTTCGTACAACGGATCCGGATATCTTGGACACCAGGGCGTTTTGCATTCCCATAGCAAACAGCAAAGAGCCTGCATAAGCCTGCCGGGCTGGTAAGCTACCATTATAATGACTTCCAATTGCCGCTACTGTTAAAAGAATTCCCAGTTCGATCAGAATAGGGACCAGATAGGAAAAGCGCTGGTTCTTTCCGATCGTGTCGATGATCAGGCTGGAAATAAATGCCCCGCCCAGAAATAAAAGCATCCAAACTGCTATCACCCACGACGTTTTCCAGTCCCGCAGAGAGATCTTTTCGGCAAATAGCGCGGCGTGCCCGGTGACATTGGTTGTCAGGACGGAAAATCCGAGAAATCCTTCAGCGTTGACGGAGCCGGCGGTCAAACTCAATAATGTGGCCAAACGGACATTATGAATATGGGTACGCCGTACGCCTGTATGTTTTAGCATGGTTGATGAGGGGTAAAGCTAACTACACTTGAAAATCCTGATGCTGAGTTTTGTCAATGTTAAATGTGATTTTTTGCAATTTTAAGAGAAGGGCTTCGCAAAATGCTGATAGTTAGGCATTTATTTTCCCCGGGCGTCCGGCCTCCAAACGGAATGCATAATCGTTTTTATTTGCCTAAAAAAAATATGGTCAAGTCGAAAGGCCGGCCGAAGAAGGACCGGAAGCAGGAGAAATTTGTCGGGTACTTCGTAACTGAAGTACAGTATTTCGTGATCCAGCAAAAGGCGGCAAAGGCGGGGGTGACGATCTCCGACTATATGCGGCAGGTGGCGATGAGTGGGCGGGTAAAGGCCAAGTGGACGGCGGAGGAAAGGGAGATGGTTCGGAAGCTGGTCGGCATCTCCGGGGACATCCACCAGCTGGTCGAGTTGGCGGGAAAGCAGGGTGCGGTGCAGGCGGCGTTGTATTTTGCCGGATACCGCGGGATTATAGATGAGATAAAAAATTTATTGTGTCATGATCGCTAAGACATTTTTAACAGCAAAGGGGTTTGGTGAAACGAGCGCTTATCTCTGCCGGGACCTATCCAGGTCGCAGGTACTGGCTGCGGAAGGGGTGCGGGCGCATGATTGGAAACTGATGGCGGCGGATTTTGAGTGGCAGCATGGGCTGATGCCGGAGAAGGAGAAGCCGGTCTATCACTGTGTGCTGAGTTTTTCGCCGGGTGAGGTGGTGTCGGATGAGCGGCTAGTGGAATTAGGAAGGCGGTACCTGGAGAAGATCGGGATGGTGAATACCCAATATGCCTTTGTCAAGCATTCGGATACGGAGCACCTGCATGTGCATATACTTGCCAACAGGGTGAATAATGACGGCGAGCCGATAGGGAAGGGGCTGATCATAGAGCGGGGGATAAAGGCCGCGGCCGAGCTGACCAGCGGGTATGGACTAAGGCCGGAGAAAGGAAAGCGGCTGGACCAGACGAACATGGAAGCTCTTCATGAGCCGGATGCCAAGCGATACCGGATATACCGGGCGATACAGGAGCAATTGCCGGAGTGTCGTGGATTGGACGAGCTGGAGAAGAAGCTGTTGCAACGGGGCATTACCATGCGATACCGGTATGATGTCAGTACGGGTGAGCGGCAGGGGATCAGTTTCCGGCTGGAGAACATGAGCTTTAAGGGAAGCAGGGTGGATAGGATGTATTCATTGAAGGCGTTGGAGCGGACCCTCGCTTTGCAGGAAGAATTGCGGCAGAAGCCGGGGCTTTTCGAGGGAAAGGAGTTTGGTGAGCGGATGCGACTGATGCGCGATGATGGGTTGAGAAAGGCGGAGGAGCGGCGATTGAAGGAGCTGGAGCTGCAACGGGGGCAGCGGCTGGGAAGGGGATTGAGGCAGTAAACCATGTAAATTTTATTTTATGAAGAAGGAAATTGTGAACAGTCAAGAAGATGCAATGAGGGCGTCGACGGACAGCGGGTTGTTGCAGGTGTTGATCGACAAGGTCGTGGATAATGGGACGGCGATAAGGGAGACGCAGGACCAGATAAGGCAGCTTCCGGGGCCGGCGGAGGTGAATGAGCGAATAGGTGCGTTGGAGCAGCGTCTGGCGGAAATGGGAGCGGGGTCGACGGCGCAGCTATCAGGGCTTGGTGGGCAGGTTGCGGCGATGGGGAAGGATGTGCAGGAATTGCGGGAGCAGGTGGGGGCGCCGGGGTCGAGACTGGCTATAGGGATGAACGGGCTGAGCCGGCAGCTGGAGGAGTATGTCGGATTCTTTACGCATCCGTCGCGAAAGGAGATCCATTACCGGCATTTTCTCGGGTGGCCGATGTGGACGTTGATCGGTATGGTGTTAATTATGTCGGGGGAGGGTGCCGGGCTTGTATCTATTTGGAGAACAGAGGCGGCGTATGAGCAGCATGACCTGTTGTGGCGGGCGGCGAAATTGTCGGAAGATTCGGTTGTGACCAAGGCGCTGGATGAGTTGCAAGGCCATTACGAGATAAATCCGGAACAGTTTGGGAAGGATGTAGCATCGGAAGAAGACCGGAGGGCGGAGCTGTATGAGCGATGGTTGCAGGTGAATGAGCGAATGGGGAAAATAAAGCAGTTGGAGCAGGAGAAGAAGAAGGTCGGGCGAGGGAGCGGCCGGGATTGAGGGTGAGGCGGGGTCTAGGGTTGTCTTTGCAGCTCGATGATCTTTTTGTCGACGAGTCCGGCGATTTTACGGAGGCCGGCATTACGGGTGATGGTAGCGAGGGTTTCCAGTGTGGACAGAAGATTTTTGCGTTCGGCGTCGGTGTGATATTCATAGAGGTCTTTTCCGCGATAGTTCTGGAGGGTTTCGAGCCAGGCGTCGATGCTTTTGCCGGTGAGGGCCATGAGGAACCTGGCGACTGATTCGGTCTTTGCGGGTTTGTCGATGGGAAGGGGATCGATCTTGCCTTCGCGGGCCAGAAGGTCGAGAAGGATGAGTGTCTGTCTTTTAGAAAATACGCCTTTTTCTTTGCCGCGAAGCTCTTTAGAGGCGGGTTCTTTAATAATGACCTCTCTGACGCTGGTCTCTTTTTCTACGGTTGGATGGATATTGAATTCGTTATGGGCGTCTGTGATGGTGTTGTGCTGTTGGAGATTGTAGATGACGCTGGAGTTGTGGGTTGTTGGAGCGGGGGATGTGTTGATGAATTCCGGGGCGTTGATCCGGAGGAGAGCTATTTTAAAGGCTTCTTCGAAATTGGTATCGGCGGCATCGAGGAATTGATAGAGAATGTCGGCACGTTGGTGAATGAGAAGGTTGTTGATGGCATGTATTTCGACGTGGTCGTCGGGGGGGCCAAAAAGGGAGGGCAGACGGGAGATGAGAATATAACTGTACCGTTTCATCCAATGGGTGGCCCGGTATTGAAGGATGTAGCCTTGTATGGGGGAAAGGTGTGCCGGACTCTTAAGCCTTTGTTTTTTATACAGCTGGAAGAGGCGGTAGTGGCCGAGAAGCCGAAGCCTGACCGAAGATGTATACCACCCGATAAATTCCAGCCACCGGCAGGAAAAGTTGCCCGTACGTGAATTGATTCGGTCGAATGTTTTGAAGTTGAAGTCAGGATTGTCCGTTGGGCGGAAGATACGGAGGTCCATTGGCGATAAGGTTTTCAGGAAGGTAAGAAAACTTTTTAAGCGACGTTAAAAATATTATCTATGTCGATCAAGATCGTTGTAAGGATGGAGGAACAGCAACGGGTAACCGAGATCGGGGCGATATCGGAGGATGGAAAGGGCCGGGTTATTCCGGATCTGACTCGCAGAGTTCGCATTTGTTGCCGGATCTTTTGAGGAGCTGTTCTTCAAGTCGCATAGTTCAATTTGTTTTGATTATTGGGCTGGCGCCTTGCTTCCGGTGCGCTCGGGCTCTTCGGGCTGTTCTGTCCGCCAGTTCTTGTTGTATTTGACAAAGACCGATAGCCAGATAGCCCTGGAAAGGCGCATCAGATAGGGTTGGGCGGCTATTAAAATGATAACATTTGCCCCCATCCACAGAAAGAACCGGCTGTCTTCCAGGGAAAATCCGATAAGGACCCACCAGGCTATGCAGGTGGCTACGGAGAGTGCGACGGCCATGGCGTAGCTGATGTAGCTGGTACCGTACCAGAAGCCGACCTCCAGTTCCATTCGTTGGTTGCAGGCGGGGCACCTGTCGTTCATTTTCATGAATTGTTTGAGGTTGTAGGGGTTGCGGGTTTTGAACATGTCGCCCGTTCTGCAGCGGGGGCATTTTTGTTGCAGGAGGCTGGGGAGGTAGGCGGGTTTTTTGATTGGTTCATCCATGGTGCAAAGCTAGTGACGGTAGAAGTCACGAAGTGTGGGGTTTTGTCATGGGGAAATGTGATTTTTTGCAGTTTTTGGGCCAGTCCAATGTCCTGGTCCCGGGCGAATTCTTGCGGATAATTGATTTTGCGGACCGGACGGGACAATGACTGACCGCCGGAAGCTGCGCCTGTATTATATTTCAAGACAACGATCGGATGACTACCCGAATTCCTACCCGGGAGATTTGATATGATCTGGATCGTTTTAGGACAAAGAACTATTGCGGGACAAAGATAGAAAATAATGGTGGCCAACTCAAAAGAAGAAGGGTTGGGGCCGATGCCGCCATTCTTAAAAATAAATTTGCCAAAACGAAAAAAGGGCAAAAAAGAAAGGCGCCGCCCACGGCCTGATTTTTCATTGCGCGTATAAAGGGCGGCTATTGTGCGGCGGGCGCTGTGTTTATGCCGCGGAATCGCCCGGGGGTGTATCTTGCGCCGCTTTTTTGCTCTTTTGGGTATTGACCAGCATTTGATAATTAGATCCAACACTTAAGCGGTTTTCGGGATATTGCGGCAGACAAATCGTTTTCGCTGGGTTAGTCATATCATATTTATAATCAGGTTATTAGGGCATGAAGTGGGTTTTAAAAACGGGGCTATAGATAAATAATTGGCTGCAAAAATGATCTTTCGTAGAATTATAGTCAGGTTAAACCTGACCAATTAGATATAAAAAATTATTTAGCTTTGGAATTGCGGTTTATTTTGTTACTTTGTAGGCGAATAGTCAGGATTAACCTGACAAATACGATATGAAACATAAGAATATTTCTTATCAATCCAATAATGTTCTGAGCTATTTTTTCGATAGCCACAAGCTGTGCTTTACTTTTACTGAAGCCCTAAAAGCGCTACCAGATACTTCAGAAAGTGCGGTTAAGGAATTGCTTAGTGACATGACCAAAAGAGGACTGTTAATGCGTGTTAAAAGGGGAGTATATTATATCATTCCTTTTGATCAGGATCCTCAAACCTTTATGCCTGATTGGCATTTACTGGCGGAATATTTGGTAAATGATAGCAAATTTTATATTGGATATTATTCGGCTCTTCAATTGCATCAGTTAATTACTCAACCTTCCCTTAAAGAACTAATTGTTACTGATCATCAAATAAAGCCTGGTCAGATTAATGTAAAAGATGTAACGTTTCAATTTATCTATCATAACGAAAAACATTTTTTCGGAACTAAAAAGGTCTGGATTGATTCTTTTAATAAGGTGGTAAGCTCTGATTTGGAAAAAACATTTATAGATTGCCTATTCAGACCTGACTATGGAGGTGGAATTGTAGAAATCGGTAAGGCTCTCTACACCGCAAGAACGGCTATAAATTTTGAAAAGTTATTGGATTACTGTAAGAAATTTGATTCGCAAGCTGTTATTAAAAGACTTGGTTTCTTGCTTGAGTTATTAAAAATCGACACGCCTATCATCAGTGCCTTGCAAGATCTTAAAACAGATTCTTATATCCTGCTAGATACTGAAATGGAGAAAGAGGGGAAAAGACTAAGCCGTTGGAGTGTTCAACAAAATATAGATTCGGAAACCATTAAATCATCAATTCTTACATGATCAGGCCTGGGGAAATTCAGCAGTATGCTCGTAAGATGGCCGTACGTGATACGCAAATCGAAAAGGATTATATCCTTACATGGCTACTTTTCGGTATTTCCAAGCATGAGCGACTTTCAAAGATCCTGGCTTTTAAAGGAGGCACAGTATTAAAGAAAGTATATTTCGAACATTACCGTTATTCTGAAGACCTGGATTTTACTTTATTGGATGATAACCTTTCTAACGAAGAAATATTCGGTGATTTTCAGCAGATATTCTCGTGGGCCAAAGAAGAGGCGAACATTACTTTTCAATTGGCGGAGGATTCGGAACATGAGAGCGGTAGCATCAACTTCTACATAAGCTATACTGGTTCTCTGGGGGGAGTAGGGGTCAATAAAAAAGTGAAAATCGACATAACGAGGAAAGAAACGCTTGAATTTGAGCCTCTGCTTAAACCTGTTTTTATCCATTACTCAGATTTAGAAGCATTTGATATACTTTCTTATCCTTTGGAAGAGGTATTGATAGAAAAAATGTGTGCATTAATTGGGCGGACACAGCCCCGCGATTTATATGATCTGTGGTATTTGCTCGAATTTGATAAAATGGATATCGTCCATAGTTGGCCCGAATTCGAGAGGAAAGCTAAAAGCAAAGGGCATGCACCCGAAGCATTTAAAGAGAAGATTCAAAATAAAATCAATGCCTTTAAGGGAAGATGGCAAGGGTCTTTGTCAAGCCAAATAAAGGATCTGCCGGAATTCCATTTGGTGGTTAGAGAACTGAATAAGCATTTTAGGAAAGTTTAAACGACTAAGGGAAATTGAATTTTTGTTCAGTATTGTTATTTATGGACAGCTGAGAGCGAGATGAGATGGAGGAACAAAAGGTGAAGTTGGCTGCAAAACATCTGTTGCGCAGGCTAAAAGAAGAAAAGCCCACGGTACTAATAAACGATTGGTATAAGGATACTCAGGTCAGGTTTCAGGTTCAGGCTGCTATTAAGAAAGTAATGAATGATACGTTGCCGGAAAGTTATGACAGAGCCATTTATAGCAGCAAATGTGATATTGTTTTTGAGCATTTTCTATTAATGGCACAGGGTGGGAACGGAAGGGCTTATGCATAATTTAATCATGGAAGAGCCGTAAAAGTTTCGGGTTTATTGGTACACAGCCAAAAAACACCCTGTGATTACAACACTATATCTTGCTCTGTGCGGAAAAAGGGCACAGTCGTATTATTGCTCTTCAAAATAGGAGCGCTTCCCTGGTCAAGACCGAAGGATCAAGGTCAAAATCATGGATGAAAACCTCCTCGATTTTTTTAACAATTTCCTGGCGATTCACAGTTTTTGGGTTCCGGCGGGATTTTATATAGTTTTCCCTTGCTGCCATGGTAGCAGCCTCCCCAACGGTTTTAACACTGAACTCTTTTCCAAACCGGCCTGCTAATTGAAAGCCGAAAATAATCGCTCCCAGGCCTAAAAGCCCGTATCTCCAATTAAAGAACAATGCTACAATAGAGGCAAGAAGGCCAAAGAAAAGTGTAACGCTTATCCATCCCTTCGGCTCCAGTATTTTTAATGAAAGGCCTGATTCTTTCCGGATCTGCAAAATCTTATGCCGCCGACCTTTTCTGGGAAATAACCCTTCAAGATCGGAATTTGGGGTAATTGTTTTTTTATCCAATAATTGGATATTGGCTATGGATTCCCGGATTTTATAGAAAGCCTGCTGTGTCGTGCAATCATCAGTATGTTCCAATTCGATCATGGAAGAAATGATATCGCAGATATCACCGAAAGTTCGAGCATTTTTGAATGAATCTGTTTCAAGATTTAGACCGAACGATTTCTCAATTTTTACCAGGACATCTGAAATGTCGTCCGGATCGATATTTCTTAGCTCTATTGTGTCAATGGCATTCACGGACTAATATTATTAAAATTTTCCGCTTTCTCAAAAGCGATTTAGAAATATTTCTGGATAAAAAAAGGCCATACCCCGAAGGGCACAGCCTGAATGAGGTTATTGTACTACCTATATTGCAGCCCTACGCGTATCATCCGGCTGGCATTCCAGCTTCAATTTCCCGCCGAAGAACAGCTTTTTGCGCAGGGCCTTCATATCGTTGCTGATCTTCTTTTTGGTGATCCGGGCGTAAATCTGCGTAGTGCGGATACTCCGGTGCCCGAGCATCTTACTGACGGTTTCGATGGGTACATCGTTTTCCAGGGTGACGGTGGTGGCGAAGGTGTGCCGGGCAATATGGGTGGTCAGCTTCTTACTGATCCCGCAAAGGTCGGCTAACTCCTTTAAGTAGGCATTATACTTGACATTGCTGTTCACCGGCAAGAATCGGTTAGAACTGAGACAACGCTTGTCGTCCCGATATTTCTCAATAATGGCTTCCGGGATCGGCCTTCTGTTGCTTTTCTTTCAACCGCCCAATCTCGAAGTCGACGGCATGCATAAAGGTTTTCTTGTCACCGGGTTCGCCTTCATTGCCTGGTTCGATTAGCTTCCCTTTGTAGGATTTCCGGATCATCTCCGCCGTGACGTATTCATACTGAGTGGTCAACAGGAAAAATTGCCTTTCCAGTTTGGCCTTGGTTTGGGTGATCTGGCTGTTCAGGAGCACGGCATCGGGAGAGTTTCCTTTCACCCGGCTGGCTGTTTTATCCCACGGCTCAAGGAAAATACGTGCACCTAAGGATATTTCAGCGCGCTGGCCCCTGTAGGTGATGCGCACATAAATGGGTACACGGCCGTCTTTGGACATTTCCGGCTTCTCAACCAGGAATGTAATAGAGAGATTTTCACTAACCTTCATAACACACAATTTTTTTAGGTGGATAAATGGTGCCCTAAAAAATCCTTACAATCTCCGAGGGTAGGAATAAAGTTACAACCGAGGGTAGGAAACCCGTTTCCTACCCGATAAGTTTGATATCCGATCCGTCAACTTGAAATGGAAAGGTTTGAAGATGCCCGATTTTAGTGAATTTTGGCCGATTTTGCACATAAAAAAAGGCACCTTGAAAAGGCGCCTTTGCGGACCGGACGGGACTCGAACCCGCGACCTCCGCCGTGACAGGGCGGCATTCTAACCAACTGAACTACCGATCCGTATTTTGTAATTTGTTGGGGGTGCAAATATAGGGGAAGGAGGGGGGAATAAACAAATTGGGGCGATAAAAAAGTTGGGCGGCGGGTTGACGTAGAGAAGAAGTGGCGGAAGTGATGGAATGTTGGGGGAAATTGGGGATGTTTGCGGCGATGGAGGGAGGACTGACATACAGGAAGACAAGAATTGCGCCAACGCCGAGCGGGTTTTTGCATTTGGGGAATGTGCTGTCGTTCGTGCGGACCATTGGGATGGCCAGGGATAGGGGGGCGAGTGTTTTGTTGAGGATCGATGATATGGATCGGGACCGGGTGGAGACCGAATATCTGCAGGATATTTTTTTTACGTTGAATTTTTTGGAGCTGCCCTGGGAGGAGGGGCCGCGGGATGTGAGGGAGTTTGAAGGGGAATGGTCACAGGTGCATCGCCTGGGGATGTACCGGGAGGCGCTTGAAGAGTTGAGGGAACGGGGAGAGGTGTTTGCTTGCAACTGTTCGAGAGCGCAGGTATTGAGGAGCAGCCCGGGGGGTGTCTATCCCGGGACTTGCAGGGATAAAGGAATATCGCTGGATGCGGAGAATGTGAGCTGGAGGTTGAGGACGGGGGATGAAGAAGTGAAGATAAGGATGGTCGAGGGGGGGAGAATTGTGCCGGAAGGTTTTGTGTCTCGTGGGAGTGTGATGGGGGGGTATGTGAGCGCAAGGTTGCCGGATGAGATGAAAGACTTTGTAGTCCGGAAGAGAGATGGTTTTCCGGCGTATCAGCTGAGCTCGGTGGTGGACGATCTGTTCTTTGGTGTGGACCTGGTCGTCAGAGGAGAGGATCTTTGGGCGTCGACGGTTGCGCAGCATTATCTGGCAGGGAAGCTGGGAACGACATTGGGAGGTATAAGTTTTTATCATCATGCCTTGTTGAAGGCTGGGGATGGAAGGAAGCTGTCGAAGTCGGCAGGGGATACTTCGATTCAATATTTGCGGAAGCAGGGTTTGGCGAAGAAGGAGGTGTTTGCGATGCTCGCGCGGATGATGGGGGTGGAGGGTCAGCCGAGGGGTTGGGAGGAACTGTGGAGCGCCATCCGAAACGATAATAATTAAGCATATGATACCGACGCCGAATTTCAACCGGCTCCGCCGGGAGGGGACGAGGATTTCGACTCGTTCTACAGTCTGCCCTACTCGCATGATATCTGGCCGAGGGACAAGGACGGGAATCTCATCACCGGCCAAAAGAACACAAGAGGGCGCTGGCCGGAGCTGACAATTCTATCCCGAAGTAATGCAGCATTTGCTGAAGATCGCGGATGAGGCCCGGTCAGACCTTGGGGACGACCTGACGGAACAGGAGGGTAAGAATAGAAGGCCGGCGGCGAGGGTGGAATAGGGATTCGCGGAAGAAGTTGGCGCAGATGACGGATTGCAGGGGATGATAGAGGTTCAGTTTTTTTAATAGTGATTTCAGGTATTCTTTCATAAGTGGTCAGCGATGTGCTATACAACGAAAGCCGAGGTGCTCCATGCCGGAATCCTCCGTGCTTTTCATGCGGCGTGATACGCGATAGCCAGAACAATAAGAATCGTTGCAAAGAAAGGAACCCCCGCGGATAACCCGTTTGGTTGCGTAAGGTTCGTCCGGATCATAGCTTTTTGCGGGACCTTTTGGGTCTGTCAGGCCCTCGGACTTACTGTAATAATCATTGTTATAGTAGTCGGCGCACCATTCCCACACATTCCCGGCCATATCATAGAGACCATAGCCATTAGGAGCAAAGGACCCTACCGGAGCGGTGTGATAGTAGTGGTCGACCCCGGTGTTCCGGTCCGGGAAATGACCATCCCAGAAATTCCCTTTGGTCTTGCCTGAGTTGACGCTTTCGTTACCCCAGGGGTAGACGTTATCTTTGAGGCCACCCCTCGCGGCAAATTCCCATTCAGCTTCCGTGGGCAGGCTTTTTCCGGCCCATTTGCAGTAGGCCGTGGCGTCGTACCAGGAGATGTGGACGACCGGGTAGTTGTCTTTTCCTTCGATAGTGGTGCCGGGTCCCTGCGGGTGTTGCCAGCTCGCTCCTTTTTTCCATGCCCACCACTGGCTATAGTCGTCGAGGGGAATCGGGTGATCGGGAGGGGAGAAGACGAGAGATGCGGCTACGAGCAGGCTTTCGTCTGGTTTGGGCGTTCCCGGAGGGAGCTGTTTTTTTAGCTGTTGCCAGTCGGGTTTCTTTTCGGCAGTCGTGATGTATCCGGTTGCTTTTACGAAAGCGGCGAACTGTGCATTGGTGACTTCGGTCCGGTCCATCCAGAAACCGGCAACGGTCACGGTGTGTTTGGGATATTCGTCGGGCTGCGCTTCTTTGCTGTCGCCACCCATGCGATAGGTCCCGCCGGGGATCCAGACCATGCCGGGGTGTGGGAGACCGGAGGGAGGGGTAGTTGTTGAGCCAGGTTGTTGGGTTAGGGTCGTTGCGGCGGCAAAACGGGAAGGGATGCCGGATTCGCAGGAGATGGTTTTTTGTTTGGCGGATGTCGGCTGCGGAGAACCGGCTTGTACGGAGACGGTGGTTTGGTGCCGGGTGCTATTGCCACAACCGGCAGCAAAGAATAAAATAAAAAAGATCAGCCTTTCCCGGACCATACGTCTGGATTGATGGCCACAAAATAGCGAATATTCATCGGACTGCCACCTCGCGCGTATAGACATCGTTGTGTCCCTGTCGAATGGTTCGGAGGAGATAGATGCAGGAAACTCCCGATCGCATAATGCTTATGTCCTTTCGCGAATTGGGGAATGGACCGGGGCGGGTTAAGAGGCTGGTGTGAGGACCCGGGTGGAGTTGTTGCGGTCGAACCGATAGAAGAACACGGCGCAGGCCAGGCAGGTGGCGATCAGCACGATCCAGAGCATGGTAAAACTGTAGCGCTCGACGATGATCGAACCGAGGGCGGGGCCGGCGATGCGGGCGATTGACCAGGAGAAGGCATAGGCTCCCGAGTATTTGCCGACGCTGTGTTCTTTTGCCCGCTGGAGGACGAAAGAGCCGATGAAGGGCATGGCCAGCATTTCGCCGGCGGTGATCAGCAGGACGCAGCTGGCACCTGAGATGAGGGGGAAGCTGCCGGGGAGGATGAGCAGCAGATAACCTATTGCCGTGAGGGTCACGCCTGCGGCGATACAGGCGGCAACGTTGGGTTTGTGTTTCTCGAAATAGCGGACCAGCACGAGCTCAAAAGAGGCGACGACGACACCATTGAGTCCCATGAGTACGCCAATGGTCGATTCTCCCAGATGCCAATCCTGTTGCCAGTAGACGGGAACCAGCCGGAATAACAGAAAGAAACAGGTAGTGTAGACCGTTGCCAGCAGCAGGAAACGGATGAAGACCGTGTCGCCGAAGATGGAGGGTTGTTTGATTGAGCTGGCCGTCTTCAGGGGACTGCCGGCGGCCGGGACCGGGGTGATGGCAGCGGGTGTTACTCTGGGTAAGAGGACGATGATCAGCGCGCTACCCAGCAGGTAGCTGGCTCCTTCGCCCCAGAAGAGCCACTGATAGTTGAAGGCGGCGAGTATCCCTCCGAGGGAGCTGCCGATGCCGAACCCGATGTTGGTCGCCAGCCTGTTCAACGCGTTGGCGCGGGTGATGGTGCCTTCCGCGGCGTAGGTAGCGATGGCCGCATAGTTGGCGGGACGGAAGGCCTCGGCAAAAAGGCTTGCGCCGGTGCAGAGGGCGCACAGAACCCAAAAATTATGGACGAGGCCAAAGCCGATGAAGAGCAGACCGCTGAGGGCCGCGGTCATGATCTGGACCATCCGGAAGCCGAACTTCCCGGTGAGATAGCCGCCGAAGAGGGAACCGACTATTGCGCCGATGCCGAACAGCGTAATGATCAGGCCGGCGTCCGCGAGACTGCGGTGCAGGCGTTCTGTCACATAGATGCTCATAAAAGGGATGGCCATCGTGCCGCAGCGGTTGATGAAGATGACGAGACTGAGCAAATGAGTAGGCCGATTGAGGCCCCGGAATGCGTCGCGATAGGTAGTGGCGAGTGACATGTTACCAGCTTTTTTTATTGATCAATGCGTCTATGCTCCAGCGGTACATGGGCTGCACGCTGAGGAGGAAGCTTGCGGCGCTGACGGTAAAGACGGAATAGTTAATAGGAGATGTGATCCCATAGCTGATGGCCATGGCGACGGCGAAACCGGCGGTGAGCACACCGCTGGCGATGGCCGCCTGACGGGTGAAAAGACCGAGGAGCAGAAGAATGCCAATGGATATCTCGGCAATGGTGGCGATAACGGCCAGCGCCTCGGCCAGCCCCCAGGGAAGGAATCCCATTACTTCGTGCGCGTAGGCGGAGAAGTGGCGCCAGTCGCCCCAGCTGACCCAGGGTTTGCCGTTCGGTCCCCAGACACCGAGACGATCGAGGCCGAGGATAGCGAAGCCTGATCCCATGGCCAGGCGGAGATAGAGCTGTGTGATGGCTTTGTTCATGTGTCGTGAATTATTTCAAAACAAATATCTAACTTTACTGGACCAGTAAAGTGGTCCAGTTTTTATATAGTAGATGGCCCAGATATTACCATTTGACCGACTGATCGTTATCGATAGATCGGGGGACACCGCGGTGTACCTGCAGATAGCCAATGCCATTGTCCATCAGATACGGACCGGGGTATTGAGGCGGGGATCGCGGCTGCCCGGTACGAGGGAGCTGTCGGCGCTGCTGGGCGTGAACAGGAATACGATAAAAGCGGCGCTGGATGAGCTGCAGGCTCAGGGATGGATCGAGGCGCTGCCGAGGAAGGGGATCTTTGTCGCGCCGGATCTGCCGGAAGTGAAGGTGGGGAGGGTTGGCGGGTTTCGCGGGGAAGGAGGTTTGGGAATTCGGAGGGACGGACGCGCAGGGTTGCGGGAGAATGGGAATGGGGGGCGCGGAGAGAGTGGCAGGGCCGTGGATCCGGGAATGGCGGCGGGGGATAAGGAGCTGGCGGTGCCAGGGGGCAGGGAGCTGGCGATGGCCAATTTTGACCTGTTGTATGCCGATGAAGGAGTTGCGCCTGACAGGATGCGGAGGCCAGGGAATATCTTTATCGACGATGGTTTTCCCGATAGCCGGCTTGCGCCGATGGACGTCTTTCTGCGGGAGTTGAGGAGCCTATCGGGTCTGCCGTCCTTCCGTCAGTATATGCAGTATGGCTCACCGTTAGGGACGGACTATCTGATCAATGTCCTTATGACCTATCTCAATGATACGAGGGGGCTTCATATCGGCAAGGGAAGCCTGATGATCACAAGAGGGGTGCAAATGGGGACATATCTGGCTGCAAATGTCCTATTGCGGCCGGGAAGCCAGGTGGTAGTGGGTGAGCCGGGCTATGCGTATGCAAATAAGACGTTTGAGAAATTGGGCGCGGTGCTTAACCGGGTTCCGGTAGACGAACAGGGGATCGATATATCGGCAGTAGAACGACTTTGCAAGAAAAAGAAGATATCGCTGCTCTATGTAATGCCGCATCATCACAGCCCGACTACGGTGCGGCTCTCCCCGCAACGGCGTATACAGCTGCTGGAGCTGGCCCGCCGCTACCGGATAGCGATCATCGAGGACGACTATGACTACGATTTTCATTATGATTCCAACCCGGTATTGCCCATGGCCAGCCTGGATCATTTCGGGAACGTAATTTATGTAGGGACTTTGAGCAAAACGCTGGTGCCCGCGGTGCGTCTGGGGTTTATGACGGGGCCGGAGGATTTTATACAGCTCGCGGCCAGGAGGCGGGCTATTATCGACTTTCAGGGGGACGCTTTTATGGAGCTGGCGATGGCCGAGCTTTTCCGCAATGGGACGGTGGGCCGGCATATCCATAAGTCTGTACGCGCATATCGCCAGCGACGGGATCATTTTTGCGGTTTGCTCGAGAGTGAGCTTGGAGGAAGGGTCGAGTTCCGGCGACCGGAAGGGGGCATGGCCGTGTGGGCAAAGTGGCCGGGTGTGGATCTCGTGAAATTGTCGGAACTCGCCGCGGGGAAGGGACTGGATATCAGTGATGGAAGGTTTTATAATCCGCCGGGGAGGAATTATTTTGCGATGAGAATGGGTTTTGCGTCGCTGGATGAGAGGGAGCAGGAGCGGGCGGTGGGGATATTAAGGGAGTGTATGAAAAAAATCGATCAATGACATTTGAACAATTAATGCGGGAGCCGCAGCATCTGCTATTGAAGAGTATCAGCGGCAGCCGCGCGTATAATCTGGCGCTGCCTTCCCCGGATACTGATATCAAGGGCATTTTTGTCTTGCCGCAGAAGGAGCTCTATGGATTGGACTATACGGATCAGGTGGCTAATGAGAGCAATGACGAAACCTTTTTTGAAGTGGGGAGGTTAATTGAGCTCCTTTGCAAGAATAACCCTAATATGCTGGAACTGATCAGTATGCCGGAGAGCTGTCTGCTATTCCGTCATCCCTTGATGGCGTTGGTGCGACCGGAGTTTTTTCTTTCGCGACTGTGTCTGGATACGTTTGCGGGCTATGCAAAGACACAGATAAAGAAAGCGAAGGGCTTGAATAAGAAGATCAATCGATCCGAGAAACATACGCTGTCTCACGGACAGAACTATGACGCCAAGAATATGATGCATGCTTTCCGGTTGTTGAATATGGCGGAGGAGATCGCGTTGTACCGACGGGTGATCGTGTATCGGGAAGACAGGGAGTTCCTGCTTCGTATCCGGGGAGGGGAATTCGCCTATGAGGAGCTGATGGATATGGTGGAGGAAAAGATGATTAGGATCGAAGAGGCCTATAAGCGGAGCGATCTGCCGGATGTACCGGAAGCCAGGAAGGGAGAGGAGCTTTTGGTCCGGATCAGAGAGGAGTTTTATTACAGGAGCATGGTCCATGCGGTCAGTATCGAGCCCTATAATCCCGAATGGCCGGCTAAGGCGGCGGAGATAACGGATCAGCTGAAGCAGGCGTTGGGAGAGAACCTGATCAGGGTAGAGCATATCGGCTCGACCTCGGTGCCGGGGCTCGGAGCAAAGCCTGTTATCGATCTGCTGCCGATCGTTCGCAGTCTCGAACAGCTGGATGACCAACAGCAGCTGATAAAGGCGCTGGGGTATGAATG
>JAFDYE010000311.1 GCA_018267585.1 Bacteroidota bacterium | reverse complement strand
CTCGGCTTTGAATACGACTACCAGTTCATGATCAACGAGATCGTCGGCAATATCAAAAAGGCCTGCAAGCGCAGCAACGTGCCGATGCCGAATATCTTCACCGAATTCGGAAGCTATACCGTAGGCGAAAGCATGGCCCATATCTACAGCGTGATCGGGCAGAAGATGCAGAACGACCGGGAGATATGGTACATGATCGACTCCTCCTTTATCACGACGCTACCCGACACCTGGGGCATCGGCGAACGCTTCCTGATGCTGCCCATCAACAAATGGGATGTTGAATACCAGCGCGTTGTACTCGGAGGTATCACCTGCGACAGTCACGACTATTACGACTCGGAAGAGCATATCAACGAAGTATTCCTGCCGAAGGTGGTTAACGGAGAACCCCTCTATGTAGGATTCTTCCATACTGGCGCCTACCAGGACCAGATCAGCGGCTATGGCGGTATCAAACACTGTCTGATACCCTCGCCAAAACACGTTATTGTAGGGCATGACAAGAATGGCAAGCTGACGGACTGGGTCTATGCAAAAGAGCAGACGGCGCAGAGCATGCTGAAAATATTGGGTTATCTATGATAAACAGAATTTTCTTAACGACGGTCGCGCTCTTCTGCGCGACCTTTTGCTTTACGCCCGTCAGCGCACAGTCCCGGGCAGCCGAAGACTCCGTCAGGGCCGCCGTTGATCTGCTTTTTAGGGGTATGATCCGGGCCGATGCCTCTTTGATCCGGGAGTCTTTTGCCGACAGTGCGATCCTGCAGTCGATCGTCGAAAAAGATGGGAAGACATTCGCTCGTACGGAAAGCGTCGAAGATTTTGCGCGGGCCATCGCAAAACTGGCCGCGGGCGACGCCGACGAGCGCATCCGGGTCGATGTTCTGCGCATCGATGGCCCGCTGGCGATCGTCTGGGCGCCGTATAGCTTCTATTACAAGGGAAAGTTCAGCCACTGCGGGGTCGACTCCTTTCAACTGCTGTACGTCAACGGGGTCTGGAAGATCCAGTACCTCATCGATACCCGCCGCAAGCAGCCCTGCGAGCAATAGCCGTTCCGCGCGGTCGCGGTCCACGCTATTTCCTCTTCAGCCGGTATTTCTTGTTGACCTTGGGATTGTCGAAGTAGGCGTTCAGCTGCTCTTCGGTCATCGTGCTGGTCTCCTCGAGCGGGACGTCGATCAGCTGCACCTGGGTTTGCTTCAGCTCGGTCTTCAGGGCATTTATTTTCTTCACGATGTCCGGGTCCTTTTCGCCTACCAGCGCGTTGTCGCGCATGGTGTAGTCGAGGCGTTTGATCGACGCCCGGACCAGCGCGGCCTGGTTCTGTTCGGCCGTCAGCGGCGGAGCTACGGTTTCCTTCACTGGCACCAGGGCAACGCCGACGCTGGGAAGGATGGTTCCCGTCGTTTTCGCGCTTTGGCTGGCCTG
>JAFDYE010000310.1 GCA_018267585.1 Bacteroidota bacterium | reverse complement strand
AGGCTGGCGGTGCTGGAGTCGATGTCGGAGAACCTTAGCGACGGCGTGATTGCGCCCTTCTTATATTATGCAATAGGGGGAGTACCGGCGATGATGGCTTATAAGATGATCAATACGCTCGATTCGATGATCGGGTATAAGCGGGAGCCATATCGGTTGTTCGGACGGTTTGCCGCCCGTCTCGATGATCTGGCCAACTATCTCCCTGCCCGGATCACGGCGTTGCTGATGGTGCTGGTGACGGGCAGTTGGCGCGGGCTCGTGTATCTCTTCCGGTATGGGCATGCGCATTCCAGCCCTAACGCGGGCTATCCGGAGTCGGCCCTGGCGGGCATCATGCATTGCCGGTTTGGCGGCCCCAATACCTATAATGGGGTGCCGGTGGTCAAGCCCTATATCGGCCGGCGGTGCAGGGAGATCGGACACGGTGAATTTGGATATGTCCGGTATATCAATCATGCGGTGACGCTGGTTGCGGTCGCGGGTTTAATATTATTGGATATATTCGTGCTATGAAGTATTCGCAATGGATCGGTGTTGTGGCGGCGCTGGTGCTGATCGGCGCCTGCTGGCTGCCATGGGCCTATTACCCTGATCTGAACAAGTCCTTTACCGGTTTTTTCTCGGAGCTCAACCGTTATGGCAAGCCCGGGAAGGTGCTGGTCCTTTTTGGTGTACTGTCTATTCTTCTTTTTTTGGTCCCCAAGGTCTGGGCCAAGCGGGCGAATATATTCGTCGCGGGGATCACGATCGCCTGGGCCATCAAGTGTTTTATTTCCTATTCCGGCTGTTATGAGGGTATCTGTCCACAGAAGCTCGCGGGTCTCTGGATCATGCTGGTTGCATCGGCGGTAGTGCTCGTGATGACCTTCTTACCCGATCTTCCGGTAAAGGAAGATCATATAGAGGGCTGAGCTACTGCTGGATCATTTTTGCCACGGCGAATGCGCAGCCTGCGGCCAGTGCGCCGATGACCATGACGCGGATGGCGCCGCCCAGCGGGTGAACGCCGGTGAGCTTGCTTTTGAAATAGCCGAAGACGAACAAACAGCAGAGGGTGATGATGGCCGATATTTTCAGGCCTGTGAGTCCGTCGGAGACCAGGAAATAGGGGCTTAGCGGGATGAGGCCCCCCACGATATAGGAAAGTCCGATATTAAAAGCGCTTTTGCGGGCCCGTTGGGGATCGGGTTTGTCGAGTCCGAGCTCGTATTTCATCATAAAGTCCACCCAGCGGTCCTTGTCCTTTGTCATCTCGTCGACGGCCTGTTCCTGCAGGTCTTTGCTGAGGCCGAGTCCGGAGAAGAATTGCCGGACCTCGTCGCGCTCCATATCCGGGACGCGGTCGACCTCGTCGTATTCCCGTCTCAGTTCGGAGTTATAGTGATCCTGTTCGGTCCTGCCTGCGAGGTAGCCGCCGAGGCCCATGGCGATGGAGCCTGCTGCGATCTCGGCGAGGCCGGCGATCCAGATGAGGCTGTGCTGGCTTTCGGGGACAGCGCCGCTGAGGCCTGCGGCGAGGGCGAAGGGGACGGTGAGGCCGTCGGACATGCCGATGACGATATCGGTAAGGATGGCCGAGCTCGTCATGTGGTGCTCGATGTGGTGTTCTGCCGTTGTAGGTGTACTCATGTTATAAAGCTAGCACTTTTAAACTTTCTTTTACGATCGAGATGCATTCGAACAGCTGTTCGCGGTTGATGACCAGCGGTGGCGCCAGCCTTATCTTGTCGCCGTGCGTAGGTTTGGCGAGAAGGCCATTGTCTTTCAGCGCGAGGCAGAGGTCCCATGCGGCGTCGGTGCGCGGGTGATCGATGACGATGGCGTTCAGGAGGCCTTTTCCCCGTACCAGGCGGATATGCGGCGAGTCAAGGCGCCGGATCTCAAGGCGGAAGAGCTCGCCGAGGTCGCGGGCGTTGTCTGCGAGGCGTTCGTCCTTTATCACCTGGAGGGCTTCCATCGCTGTGGCGCAGGCCAGGGGATTGCCGCCATAGGTCGAACCGTGTTCGCCCGGGCGGATCGTCAGCATGATCTCGTCGTCGGCCAGCACTGCGCTTACAGGAAGCATACCGCCGCTGAGCGCTTTGCCGAGGATCAGGATATCCGGTCGTACGTCCTCGTGGTCGCAGGCCAGCATCTTTCCCGTCCTTGCAAGTCCGGTCTGTATCTCGTCCGCGATAAACAGGACTCCGGCGGCCGTACAGGCCTGCCGGACCTTTTGCAGATAGCCTTCGTCCGGGACGACCACGCCAGCCTCGCCCTGGATGGGCTCTACTAGGAAGCCGGCGACGTCCTTGTCTTCCAGGGCCTTTTCGAGAGCTGGGATATCGTTGTAAGGTATGACGACGAAGCCTGGAGTATAAGGACCGAACTGGCGGTTGCTCTCGGGATCGGTGCTGAAGGAGATGACGGTGGTGGTGCGGCCGTGGAAGTTGTCGGTGCAAACGACGATCCTGGCTTTGTTCTCGGGGATGCCCTTTACCTGATAGCCCCAGCGGCGGCAGAGCTTGATGGCCGTCTCGACCGCTTCAACGCCGGTGTTCATGGGCAATACCTTTTCATAGCCAAAACAGGAGGTAATGTAGCGGGCATATTCTCCCAGCAGATCGCTGTGAAAGGCGCGGGAGGTCAGGGTCAGGCGGCTGGCCTGCCTGGTCAGTGCGGACAATATCCGGGGATGACAGTGCCCCTGGTTGACCGCGGAATAGCCGCTGAGACAGTCGTAGTATCTTTTACCGTCTACGTCCCAGAGGAACGGGCCGGCACCCCGGTCGAGGACGACGGGCAGGGGGTGATAGTTGTGGGCGCCATATTTTTCTTCCAGCTCCAGGAAATGGCGGGCAGACTCACTCAATGGTGTTGACATAACGGTATGCATATAGAGGGTATAAGAAGATGAATGAACGAATGGTGAACGATGGGGCGATATCGTTACGCGTGATGATCGAGGAAGTCAAGGTTCTGACCCAGGAAGCATATGGAGGGATGCTGGAAGATGGCTGAAATTTTCAGCAAGATAGTTCAAATTTTTCAAATTGGAAAGGGAGGCTTTCGGCGTTCAGCGCCGGGATACCGGCTTTCTTATAGATGCCGAAGAGGCTGGAGCCGCTGCCTGTAAGGGAAGCGTAGACGGCCCCTTTTTCGTATAGAAGGGTCTTTATATCCCTGAGCTGCGGGTGCAGGCGGAATACGGGCTCTTCGAAGTCGTTGGTCAGCTGGTTGCGCCAGGTTTCGATGGGCTGCCGGATGATGGACCCGATGGTTGGGCCGTTGTCGGCGGGGGTACACAGGGAGAAAGCCTGGGCGGTGCTGACGTGGACCTTCGGATCGATGAGGAGGATGTCATATCCGTTGAGGTCGACGGGGATGGGTTGCAGCAGCTCGCCGCGTCCGCCGCCGAGGCTCGGCGTGTTCAAAATGAAAAAAGGACAGTCGCTGCCGAGCTGCGCGGCATAGTTCAGGAGCCGGGCCTCTGTCAGACCGAGGTTGAACAGTTGGTTCAGGAGCAGCAGCGTGAATGCGCCGTCGGATGAGCCGCCGCCGAGGCCGGCGCCGATCGGAATATGTTTGTAGAGATGGATGTGGATGGAGGGGAGCCCGGGGAATTCCTTTTTGAGGAGCTGCCAGGCCTTCAGGCAGAGGTTGTTTTGCGGATCACCCGGTATGGGAATGCCGTAGGCCGTGAAGCCCGGTTCAGGGGCGCGGCCGATCTCCAATACGTCTTTTATCGCCAGGGGGTAGAAGACCGTGGCCAGGTCGTGATAACCGTCACTGCGTTTGCGAAGGATGCGGAGCCCGAGATTTATTTTGCAATTGGGAAAGACTACCATTTTACCGGGTTTTACGCCGGCTGTTGATCTCGTCGCGGATAGCGATGGCGCGGATATAGTCCTCCTGTTCGAGCACTTCGTTGAGCAGGGACGTGAGGTCGTCCATCGAAAGGGCTTTCAGGTCTTCCCGGGAGCTGCTTTCGGTAGTGCTTACCGTTGCCGTTGCACTTGATTTCTTCTTCTTGGAAGAGCTGTCTTCCATGAGAATGCCGGCGCTATCCAGGATATGTTCGTAGGTGTAGATGGGGCAGCCAAAACGGACAGCCAGGGCCAGGGCGTCGGAGGTACGGGAGTCGATCTCGACCGTATCGTGTTCGCTGACGCAAACCAGCTTGGAATAGAAAATACCTTCCTGGAGGTCGCAGATGATGATCTCCTGAAGGTCGATGGTGAAGGCGCTCATAAAGTTCTTCATCAGATCGTGCGTCAGGGGACGGCTGGGGTGCATTTTCTCGAGGGCGACGGCAATTGCCTGGGCCTCAAATCCCCCAATCACGATGGGCAGGCGTCTTAAGCCATTCACCTCGCCGAGTACAACCGCATAGGAATGGGTTTGCGTTATACTATGTGACAAAGCGACTATTTCCAGTTCTATCTTCTTCATAAAATAATACACGAAACTAAGGCATTTTTTTAAATAAACGGACCCCGCTCAGAATGAAAAAAATCGAGCGGGGTCTATTTTAATGACCTATAGGTCAACTGCTTCTAAGGGGCCGGATAAGGGTCTTTACGGAGGGAGGGCGTCTTTAGCCGGTCATTCTGCCCCCAGAGGACCTCTCTTTTATGCAATTCCTTTCAGTTTCTTCACGGCTTCGATCATTTTGGGAACCACTTCAAAGGCGTCTCCGACGATGCCGTAGTCGGCTGCTTTGAAGAATGGCGCTTCCGGGTCTTTGTTGATAACAACAATGACCTTGCTACGGTTCACTCCGGCCAGGTGCTGAATGGCGCCGGAGATCCCTATGGCAATATAAAGATTGGGGGCGATGGCGATACCGGTCTGGCCGACGTGTTCGTGATGAGGGCGCCAGTGGGCGTCTGCGACAGGGCGGCTACAGGCGGTGGCCGCGCCGAGAACCTTTGCGAGCTCTTCGATCATTCCCCAGTTCTCCGGTCCTTTCAGGCCTCTGCCGCCGCTGACGACGAGCTCGGCTTCTGTCAGGGGGACCTCACCGGTAGCCTGGGTGGCAGCGGTGACCTTAACCTTTGCTGCGGGCGGTGTGACGGACAGGGTGACTATCTCAGCGGCGCCTTCCCCTTCTTTTATAGCATAACTATTGGGGTTAAGGGAAATCACTTTTACGGGGCTGGTAAGGCCGATATGGCCGAATGCCTTGCCGGAGAAGACGTTCTTTTTAACGACGAATCCGTTGGAGGTATCGGGCAGGGCTACCGCGCCTGTGACGAGTCCGGCTTTCAGCCGCACGGCTACGCGCGGAGCAACGGCCTTGCCATTGAAATTGTTGGAGAAGACGAGCACCGTGGCTCCGGATTGCGTGGCGGTGTCAGCGATCAATTTGGCGTATACCTGTGCGTCGAGTGCGTCGAGGGCCTTGTCGGCGGCCTGGTGGATCTTTTTGATGCCGTATTTCCCCAGCGTGGCGAGATCGGTATTGACGGTACCCAGGATAATGCCTTCCGCGGTTGTGCCCAGCTGAGCGGCCACTGCGGCGCCATAGCTGAGCGCTTCCAGGGATGCTTTTTTTATCTGTCCTTCTGAATGGTCGATAAATATTAAGACTGACATAGTAATTTTTTGATAAGTAGTTAGAATACGCGGGCTTCTTCGTGGAGGAGGCGGATCAGTTCGGCGGGATTATCGGCCGCAACCAGTTGTACGCCTGCTTTTGCGGGGGGCAGCTCGAAGGAGACGATGCTCGTGAGCGTCTCGGCGGCTGCGGGTTCGACGACCTTGAGCGGCTTGGTGCGGGCGCCCATGATCCCTTTCATATTGGGGATGCGTTGTTCGGCGACGCCTTTCTGGCAGCTGACCACGAGGGGAAGACTGGCCTCGTCGGTCTCTTCTCCGCCTTCGGTCTCGCGGATGACGGTTGCCGTTGTGCCGTTGAGGTCGAATTTTGTCGCGAGCGAAATATAAGGCAGGTCGAGCAGCTCGGCGACCATCCCGCCGATGGCGGAGCCATTGTAGTCGATCGTCTCCTTGCCCGTAAAGATCAGGTCGTAGGTCCCCTGACGGGCGATGGCCGCGATCTGGGATGCGATATAAAAGGGGTCGTGGCTTTCGGCATTGACCCGGATGGCCTCGTCTCCGCCGATTGCGAGCGCCTTGCGGATGATGGGCTCCATGTCGGCGCCGCCTACTGTGATGAGGTGAACGGCCGTAGAAGGATCTTTTTCCTTCAGTTCGATGGCCCGAACGAGGGCGTACCATTCGTCATAGGGGTTGATGATCCATTGAACTCCATCGCTGGCAAACTTTGTATTGTTCTGGGTGAAGGCTATCTTCGCCGTTGTATCCGGCGTTTTGCTGATACAAACTAAGATCTTCATTGGCGCTCGCGTTTTGAAGTGAGGAATATAATGATTGTCCTTTGGACGAAGCCCTCCGGGGCTTCCTTCCCGGGACGCCACTGGGCGCACGGAAAGTTGTTTATGCAACTAAACAAAGATAAGGTTTGGCCGGTTAATTCGGGAATAATTTATTAAAAAATTTAACGCTAATGGATCGGATCGAAAAATTGAAGGAGTTCCTGAAGGCGGATCCCAATGATTCCTTTTCGAAGCATGCTTTGGCGTTGGAATATAGCAAGCAGGGGGATGATGTGACGGCGCGCCGGCTGCTGGAGGAAGTGCTTGCGCATGACCCGGGTGCGGTGGGGTCGTATTATCAGCTGGGGAAGATACTCGAGCGTACGGGTGCGACGGCGCTGGCGCTTTCCTGGTATGAAAAAGGGATGGGGGCTGCCAGGGCGGCGGGTGAGCAACGGGCGTACAACGAGCTGCGGTCGGCTTATGATGAGCTGGCGGACTAATAAATCTTTAAAGAATGGATCTGCTTTTCGAATTCGGGGAATTTATAAAGAGGGAGAGACTTTTTTCTTCGGGTGACCGGCTGCTCGCGGCGGTCAGCGGGGGACTGGACTCGGTAGTGCTATGTGAGTTGCTGCATCGGGCGGGGTTTGATCTTTTTATCGCCCACTGCAATTTTGGTCTGCGAGGGGAGGAGAGTGAGCGTGACGAGCGGTTTGTGCGCGGGTTGGGCGTTCGCTATCGGCGCGAGGTGCTGGTGCAGCGGTTCGATACGACGGCTTATGCTTCATCGCGCCGGGTCTCCGTGCAGGTAGCCGCCCGCGAGCTGCGTTACGAGTGGTTCAAAGAGCTTATTGGTGACCGTGGTTATGTCGTGACGGCCCATCACCGGGACGACAATATCGAAACGATGCTGATGAATTTCTTTAAAGGGACCGGGATCAGCGGCCTCAGGGGAATGTTGCCGAGGCAGGGGAATGTAGTGCGGCCGCTGTTGTTTGCGGGCCGGGAGGAGATACGTGCGTTCGCTGTGACGGAAGGTTTGGAGTGGGTGGAAGACAGCTCCAATGAATCGGATAAATATACCCGAAATTATTTCAGGCACCGGGTGATCCCGTTGATAGAGGAGGTCTATCCGGGTGCGGTGCAGAATCTGGGGGCGAATATTGGCCGGTTCAGGGAGATAGAGGAGGTGTATCGCAGGGGTATCAATCAGCAGCTGCGGCGGTTAGTGGAGCATCGCGGGAAGGAGCTGTGGGTGCCTGTGCTGAAGCT
>JAFDYE010000030.1 GCA_018267585.1 Bacteroidota bacterium | reverse complement strand
GGCCGCGCCACAACTACAACACTTCGGGCGCCAGAGAGATGATCTTCATGTATCCCTTGTCACGCAGTTCCCGGGCGACAGGTCCGAAGATACGCGTACCGCGGGGCTCGTCAGAAGCATTCAGCAATACCACAGCATTGTCGTCGAAGCTGATATAGCTGCCATCTTTCCGACGTAATTTGTTCTTGGTCCTCACGATAACCGCCTTGGCAACGGTACCCTTCTTGATCCCGCCGGAAGGCAATGCATCCTTGACCGTGACAACGATCTTGTCACCGATGCCGGCATAATCCTGGCCGCTGTTACCCAAAACCCGAATGCACAATACTTCTTTGGCACCGCTGTTATCAGCCACATTTAATCTGCTTTCTTGCTGAATCATTTTATTAGCTTTTAGATCCGGACCACATCAGGATCCGAAAAATATAATTAATGTCTACTTTATTATTTCGCCTTCTCAACGACTTCCACCAGACGCCAGCGCTTGGTCTTGCTCAGCGGGCGGCTTTCCATGATCCTCACGATGTCACCTACAGTGCACTCGTTCTTCTCGTCGTGTGCATGGAAGCTGGTAGTCTTCTTTACGAACTTACCATAGATGGGGTGCTTCACTTTCCGCTCAACAGCTACCGTGATGGTCTTGTCCATCTTGTTGCTCTTTACCACCCCGATCCTCGTTTTGCGCAAATTTCTTTCAACCATTTTTTTAGCTTTTTGCTTTTATTACGGCCGCTTTACGCCCGGTGGGGCAGCACGGCAATTCTTTTACTTAGTTTTCTTCTGCGCCAGCGCCGTCTTCAGGCGGGCAATATCCTTTCTCAAAGAGCGAATGCTCATCGGATTTTCCAGCGGAGAAATAGCATGCGCAAATTCCAGCTTCTTCAGGCGCAGCTCATCTTCCTGGATACGGGCCTTCAGATCCGCTTCATTCTGATCCTTTAGGCTATTTACAAAATCGATTCTCTTTGACATCGTATAGTCTTTTTACTTTGTTTTAAATTACCCCACCGTCTCACACGGTTAGGCCACTACATCACGACGAACAATGAACTTCGTCTTGATCGGCAGCTTCTGCGCAGCCAGCTCCAGGGCTTCCTTCGCTACCGACAGCGGTACACCGTCAGCCTCGAACAGGATACGACCCGGCTCAACTACTGCCGCCCAGTATTCAGGGTTACCCTTACCTTTACCCATACGCACTTCAAGAGGCTTCTTGGTAATAGGCTTGTCAGGGAAAACGCGGATCCAGACATTCCCCTCACGCTTCATAGCACGGGTCAAAGCCTGACGGGCAGCTTCCAGTTGGCGATTGGTCAGCCAGATCGCTTCCAGCGATTTCAAAGCATACGAACCAAAAGAGATCGTGTCACCCCTCTTAGCCACCTCACGGATACGACCCTTCTGTGCTTTCCTATGCTTTGTTCTTTTCGGTTGTAACATCTTGAATTATTTTCGAGATTTCTTATTTCTATTTTTACTTCGGTTCTCCCTGTTCCGGGCCCAACCACTGCGATTAATGCCTGCGATCTCCACCACCGCGACGATCTCCGCCACCACGATGCTCACCACCACCACGACGATCATCCCTGTGACCACCACCGCCGCGACGATCACGGTCACCACCACCACGACGGTCATCCCTGCCATGTCCATGGTCACCATCCCTTCTATCCCGACGATCGCTAAGACCACCTTCCTTACCACCCACGAAGTTGGGATTCAGGTCCCTCTTCGCCAGCACCTCACCCTTACAGATCCATACCTTGATACCGATCTTGCCATAAACGGTCAGCGCAAACACATTCGCATAGTCGATATCCATCCGCAGCGTGTGCAGCGGAGTACGTCCCTGCTTGATCTCTTCCGTACGGGCAATTTCAGCACCACCCAGACGGCCGCTCACCTTGATCTTGATCCCCTCAGCACCCATGCGCAGCGCAGAAGCGATCGCCATCTTGATAGCACGCTTGTAGTTGATGCGGTTCTCGATCTGGCGGGCGATGGTATCCCCAACAATGTTGGCATCCAGCTCAGGACGACGGATCTCCAGGATATTGATCTGGACATCATCCTTACCCGTCAGCTTCTTCAGCTCTTCCTTGATCCTGTCAACCTCACCACCACCTTTACCGATGATGATACCAGGCTTGGAAGTGTGGATCGTTACGATCAGCTTATTGAGCGTACGCTCGATAACGATCTTGGCAATCCCACCCTTATTGATACGGGCATTCAGGTAAGTCCTGATCTTGTTGTCCTCGATCAGCTTGGTAGCATAATCTTTCTTGCTGCCATACCAGTTGGATTCCCAACCACGAATGATCCCTAACCTGGCCCCGATAGGATTTGTTTTCTGACCCATATTATACTTTAATAAGTTTTATCAATTAGTTTTCTGAAACATTTGCGTCAACAATGATGGTCACGTGATTGCTCCGCTTGCGGACACGATAACCTCTGCCCTGGGGGGCCGGGCGCATACGCTTCAAAGTCCTGCCGCCATCGACAAAAACCGTTTTAACAACCAGAGCAGCATCAGCTGCACTCTGACCTTCGTTCTTCTGCTCCCAGTTCTTCACCGCAGACCACAACAGCTTATGCAGCGGAGTAGAGGAATGCTGAGGATGATGCTCGAGCAAGGCCAGGGCCTTCTCAACGTGCATACCACGGATCTCATCAGCCAGCAAGCGCATCTTACGGGGCGACGTCGGGTAATTTCTCAATTTAGCTACTGCTTCCATGTATTTTTTGTTTATGGCCGTGGGATCCCCCACTCACCACGTTAAGCTATCTTTTTACTAGAATGTCCTTTGAAGTTGCGGGTAGGCGCAAACTCACCTAACTTATGTCCCACCATGAACTCCGTCACATACACAGGGATGAACTTGTTACCGTTGTGTACAGCCAGCGTATGACCCACGAAATCGGGGGTAATAGTGGAACGACGGCTCCAGGTTTTGATCACCCCTTTCTTGGCCGTGCCTTCATTGATGGCCAGGATCTTGTCTTCGAGGTTCGAGTCTACGTAAGGACCTTTTTTAATTGAACGACCCATGTTTGATAGTTAAATTATTTCGCTAATTTTTTACCGTTCTTCCTCTGAATGATCAGGTTGTCGCTGCCCTTGCCCTTCTGACGGGTCTTCAGACCACGGCTGTACTGACCGTTCCTGCTGCGAGGCTGACCACCGGAGGCCTTACCTTCACCACCACCCATCGGGTGATCTACAGGGTTCATCGCTACACCACGGTTTCTCGGACGGATACCCCTCCAGCGGTTGCGACCCGCCTTACCCATGCTCTGCAGAGAGTGATCGCTGTTAGAGACCACACCAACAGTAGCATAGCAGTTGATCAGCACCTTCCTCAATTCGCCGGAAGGCATCTTCAGCACCGCATATTTTTCTTCCTTGTTGGTCAGCTGAGCGGAAGTACCGGCACTGCGCACCAGTTTACCACCCTGACCAGGCTGCATTTCGATATTGTGTACGTTGGTACCCAGCGGCATGTTCTTCATCATCAGCGCATTCCCAACCTCGGGAGCAACAGCGTCACCGGATGCAACCGTAGCGCCTACCTGCAGTCCCTGGGGTGCCAGAATATACCTCTTCTCACCATCCGCATAGTTCAGCAACGCGATAAAAGCCGTACGGTTCGGATCATACTCGATCGAAGCAACAGTCGCATTGATACCCTTCTTGTTGCGCTTGAAGTCGATGATACGGTACATCTTCTTGTGACCACCGCCAATATAGCGCATCGCTCTCCTGCCCTGTACGTTACGGCCACCAGTAGACTTCACTTTCTCCAACAGGCTCTTCTCGGGAGTATCCGTAGTTACTTCGGCATAGGCGTTCCCGATTCTCCACCGCGTGCCGGCTGTGATCGGTTTGTATTTTTTCAGTGCCATGTCTTTTATCGTTTAGTGCGGACTTATCAGCTCCGCGGGCTTTATTCAATTAGTTAAATTAGATTGCTGCATAGAGATCGATCGTCTCACCGTCAGCCACAGTGACCAAAGCCTTTTTGTAGGCGGGCTTACGACCCTGAACATAACCTGCTTTGGTAAAACGGGTCTTGTTCTTTCCCGGTACTACTACAGTGTTAACATCGATCACATTGACACCATAGAATTCTTCCACAGCCTTCTTGATCTCCAGCTTGTTGGCCTTACGGTTGACACGGAAAGCATATCTCCGCAGCTTGTCCTGCTGAGCATTCGCCTTTTCTGTCAGTATCGGTTTTACTAGAACTTCAGAGAGTTTCATCTCTTATAATTTTATTCAGTTATTCAATTAAGCATTTACTTCCTCGTCAGCAAAGATCTTCGCAGCCGACTCGGACAACACCAGCACCTGCGCATTGACGATATCATAGGTATTGATATCGGCCAGCAGCGTACCCTCTACGGTCGGTACATTCCGCAGGCTCAGATACAGATTCTCGCTCTCCTCGCCAGGCAGTACAAAAAGTACCTTCTTGTC
>JAFDYE010000309.1 GCA_018267585.1 Bacteroidota bacterium | reverse complement strand
TGTCAAGGAGGTCACGCCTTTTACACTGGGCGAGCTTATCGCGCTGTACGAGCACAAGATCTTTGTCCAGGGGGTGATCTGGGATATCTTTACGTTCGACCAGTGGGGCGTTGAGCTGGGCAAGCAGCTGGCGGGTAAGATATTGCCGGAGCTGCAGAATAACGATGAGATCAAGTCGCACGATTCGTCCACGAATGGACTGATCAATGCGTTCAAGAAAATGAGATAAATAGTTGGATGTATTTTTGGACAAACCCCGCCGGAGGCGGGGTTTGTCGTTTGTAAGGGACAAGGGGTGGTTGTGACCCCGGCGCCGGGTTTGGGGATAGCCTGGTTGAGGGTTGGTAGATTGCAAGTGGTTGATGTTAAAGTTATTGGAAGGGGAAGGAGCAGTTGCGATAAAAAAAGGGTAGTGTAGAAACACCACCCGGCTAAGGTCTAACCATTGTTGCCATAAAAAACAATATCAGCAGTTACGGAAGGAGTCGAACCCTCGTAAAAGGTCTTGCGGACCTCCGCCTGTCCCCTCGGCCACGTAACTCGTGTTGACGCGTTCTCAGTGTATGGATCAGCTTGAACAGAAGGAGTATTATCATCGGTTAGCGTTGAATACAGGTGCAAAATAGACCGATTTTATTAGTCTACCAAAATCGTAGACTAATATTTTATTTTTGGGGGTTTGCATGTAGAAAAAGACTGCGTGATATCCACATTTTTTATGTTTTTGTTATAAAATAAAAACTGCATGGGTTCGTTTTCCGTGTACTTTTACCCACTTTAAAAAAATTCACGGTAAAATCCAACATGGTGCAGAAAGATAGTTCCCCAATCAGATCTGGTATTCGTAGTTCTTACAAGGCTTTCAGGGCTGCCTGCGTAGCGGGGGTCTGCGGCCTGGTCGTCGTCAGCGCCTGTAACAACGGCCGCTCGCAGGAATCTAAAAAAGGTGATTCGGCGGCGGCGGCGAAGCCGGCTGGCGCGCCGAAAGATTCCGTTATTACGCCGGCTGTCAGCAGCGGTCCGCTGGACACTGCCGCCTACAACAAGAAGCTGCATTTTCTGGCCAACGGCGATTCGTCGGGCAGGTGGCCGGCGAAGGCTTCCTATCCGAACGGAGGGGCGGTCCTTCCCTTCAACCGGATCGTTGCCTACTATGGTAATCTTTATTCCAAGAACATGGGGGTGCTGGGTGAATTCCCGCCGGATGAGATGCTGAGGAGACTAAAGGTCGAGCTGAAGAAGTGGCAGGAGGCGGATACGGCCACTCCGGTGATCCCTGCCCTCCACTATATCGCCGTGACGGCACAGGGTGCGCCCGGGAAAGACGGGAAGTACCGGCTGCGGATGCCCTTCAAGCAGATCGATTCCATCCTGCATATCGCGTCCCGGGTGAATGCACTGGTCTTTCTCGACGTACAGGTGGGATTCAGCAATGTGGAAGCCGAGATCCCTCTGCTGGAGAAATACCTGAAGATGCCCAATGTTCACCTGGGTATCGACCCCGAGTTCTCGATGAAGACCGGCAAGCGGCCGGGAACGGTCATCGGAACCATGGATGCCTCGGACGTCAACTTCGTATCGAACTACCTGGCGAACCTGGTGAAGACGAATGGTCTGCCGCCTAAGATACTGGTTGTACACCGTTTTACCAGGCCGATGATCACCAACTACAAGTCCATCAAGACGCGTCCCGAAGTACAGATCGTGATGGATATGGATGGTTGGGGCGAACCGACGCTGAAGTACGATAGCTATAAGGCGTATATCTCGAACGAGCCCGTGCAGTTCACCGGGTTTAAGCTATTCTATAAGAACGACATCCGCAAGCCGAAGAGCCGCATGCTTACTCCGAAGGAAGTGCTGGCGCAGAAGCCCAGTCCTATCTATATTCAATACCAATAAGGATTGCCTGAAAAGATTTTATCCCG
>JAFDYE010000308.1 GCA_018267585.1 Bacteroidota bacterium | reverse complement strand
TATGGAGCAGGGAAGTAGAACATCCCGCATACGTCCGCTATTCCTGGGCCGACGACCCCGTCAACCCCAACCTGTATAATAAGGAAGGACTGCCCGCAGCACCGTTCAGGACCGAGTAGACGCCACACTCCCTCTTCGCAACGAAGAATCCCTGACGGTCAACCCGGCCGGAATAACAGCCGTGCGGCCAAAGGGCTCCTGCTCCCGGCCCGACAACTGATCCAGCAAGCTCATCGCAGCCACCTTCCCGATCTCGAATCCATTATAGTCGATGGTCGTCAGCTTGGGAGTGATCAGCCTCCCCACAGGGTCATTATTAAACCCAACCACAGCAATATCCTCCGGCACCCGGATACCCGCCTCTTTCAGCGTATGTATACAGATCGCGGCAACAAGATCGCTCGTTATAAAAAGCCCATCCGGCAGCGGGTCCATTTCCAGTATCCGCCTCGCAGCCTCGACGCCGCTCTCACTATCGATATCACCCAGCACCATAAGGTCATGACTGAACGGCATACCATACTTTCGCAGAGCGGACCTGAAACCCGTATATCGCTGGGCATATACACTCCGCTCAAGGCTGGACGTTACAATGGCAATACGCCTGCACCCCTGGTTGATCAGGTGCTCTGTAGCCAGAAAACCACAGCGCGAATTGTCGATCACCACCACGTCACTGTTCTTGCTCTTCGCCACCCGGTCAAAGAACACAACAGGAACTCCATTCTCCGCGAACGCCTCAAAATGCCTCAGGCTCTCCGTCCTGCTCGACAGCGAAGCGATAACCCCGTCGACCCCACGATTCAGCAACAGCCTCGCATTGGAGGCTTCTATTTCGCTGTCCTCCTGGGAATGCGTGATGATCGTTTCATAACCTTGCGAGGTAGTCACGCTTTCGATACCATTCAACGCCGACGTTGTAAAATGGCTGTCCAGGCGGTGCACAATGACACCAACCGTATTAATTCGTCTGCAAACCAGCATATATTCCATTTTTGTCACAGACAAATTAGCGGATTAGCAGCCTCATCATGCCGCCTTCACAAAAAATGAGACAATTGGAGACAAATTTGAGACGATCGGGACAGGTCAGCCCTTTCTCAGCGACGACTGCCGGACGATAAGGTCCGCCCGGATGGTCAGCGTGCTGATGCTCCCCATTCTGCCCGCCCCCTTCAGGTGATTGACCAGGACCCCTGCAGCAGCCGCACCCATTTCCTTCGCCGGGTAATTTATAGTCGTAAGGCCGGGCGATATCAGCTTGCCGATGACTTCGTTATTAAAACCAACAACGGCAATATCCTGCGGTACCCGTCGGCCTTGCTCCTGAAACGTCCGGATACAGACGGCCGCCGCCAGGTCACCAGCAGCAAAAACCCCGTCCGGAAGAGGCTTCATCGCCAGTATCTTCCTGGCCGCTTTTTCACTCGCTTCTTCACCGCCTTCCGCAACCACCAGCCAGCTATTCTCAAACGTAATCCCCCCTTCGGCAAGCGCATCCCGATAGCCCTTATAACGCTCCCTATAGATGCTGTGCTCATGGTCCGGCGTCAAATGCACGATACGCCGGCAGCCCTGCCCGATCAGATGCATCGTAGCCATCCGCCCGCACTGCAGGTTGTCGATCACGACCGAGGTGCTCTCGGGAAATGGAGCGTCCCTGTCCACAAAGATCATCGGAATATTCTTCTCCCTGAAAGGACGGAAATGCTCGAACGAATCCGTTGCAGGCGCCAGCACCGCAATGACCCCGTCCACACGCCGCTGAAAAAGGCTCTGCGCATTGGCCGCCTCTTTCTCCGGGCTCTGCGAGGAATCCGTCAGAATGATCCCATACCCCGCCTCGTTGGCCACCGTCTCGATGCCGGAAAGCAAAGGCGTCGTAAAACTGCTGTTCAGCTCATTGGCGATCACCCCGATAGTCAAAGAGTTCTGCTGCCGCAGGTTCCTGGCAAAAAGATTGCTGCGATACCCCATCTCTGCCGCCTTGTCGAATATCTTCTTTTTGGTTTTTTTATTGATGGCAGGGTCGTCATTCAGCGCCTTGCTCACCGTAGAAGGAGAAAGGTCCAGGCTCTTTGCTATATCATAAATGGTGATCTCTTTTGAATTTTCCATACGACCGTCGCTGGATAGGTTGATTGGTAAAGATATTAAAAAGGATCGTCCTGGCCCTGTTTACGAAATCGCTGCGCATACTCGGAAGGCAGTATCCTGTATTTTGCCTTGAATGCGCGGGCAAAATAATTGGGGCTGGAGAACCCCACCTTATAGGCGATCTCGGAGATCGTCAGGTCCTTATCCTGCAGCAGAACGCTGGCCTTTCCCAGCCTGATGCTGCGTACGAACTCCACCGGTGTTTCTCCCGTCAGCTCGAGCAGCTTATTATACAAAGTGGTCCTGCTCATCACCAGCTGCCTGCTCAGGAACTCGACGGAGAACTGCGGGTTGTCCAGGTTCGCCTCGATACAGGCCACCACCTCCCTGATCAGCTTCTCATCCGCAGATTCGGACTTTGCCCCGGCATCGGCCGCCGTCCCGACGCTGATCTGCTTCGTATACGTCGTCCGCAGCGTCCGGCTGAGCTCCAGCAGGTTCCTGATCTTCGCCAGCAACAGCTCGAAATCAAAAGGCTTGGTGATATAGTCATTCGCCCCTGTTTCCAGACCCGCCAGCTGCTGGCCCTGTTCGGCCAGCGCCGTCAGCAGGATCACCGGAACATGCGCCGTCCGCTTGTCCCCCTTCAGCTGCCTGGTAAGCGTAATACCGTCCATATACGGCATGCTCACATCGCTCACGATCAGGTTGGGATGGCACGACAAAGCCTTCTTCCATCCCTCGTTGCCATTGGCAGCCTCGACCACCGTGTAAAGCGCTTTCAGATTATCCTTTAGATAGAACCGGAAATCTTCATTATCCTCCACCAACAATACGATCGGTTTCTGCACCGGTAAACCAGCCTTCTTTGAAAAAGCTTCCTGTCCTGGCTGTTCATCCGCACCGCTCACCTCCTCCTCACCAATGCTGCGATCTTCCAACCCTCGCTGCCCCTCCGCTTCCCCAGCCGGCGCCATCGGCAGCCGGACAATAAAAACACTCCCCTTCCCCACTTCACTTTCAACCGAGATCGTCCCCCCATGAAGCCTCACAAACTCCTTCGTGATAGAAAGACCAATGCCCGTACCGGCATTGACGATAGAGCCCGGAGTAACATTTTGAAAGAACCGCTGGAATATCAGCTCCTTCTTATCAGCCGGGATACCGATGCCCGTATCCTCCACCTTTATATCCACCCACTGC
>JAFDYE010000307.1 GCA_018267585.1 Bacteroidota bacterium | reverse complement strand
CGAGGAAAAGAATCCGGAGATCCGGAAAGTATTGCGCAAGGCCAGCGATAAAGATCTGGAGATCATGCAGCAGAACAAGGCGCGGGAAAGGGAGGCGCTTATCCGGTCGAGGGCGATAGCCCGCCAGCTGAAGCTGGAAATGAAGATGAGCGAAGTGGAGATACAGGCAGATGGCAGGAAGGCCACCTTTTTCTATATCGCGGACGACCGTGTCGATTTTCGCGAGCTGATCAAGATCTACGCCAGTGAGTTCAGGCTGAAGGTCGAGATGCGGCAGATCGGGGCGCGGCAGGAAGCTGCCAAGGTTGGCGGGGTCGGCAGTTGTGGCCGTGAGCTTTGCTGCTCCACCTGGCTCAGCGACTTCAAATCTGTCAACACGACAGCCGCGCGATACCAGAACCTTTCGATCAACCAAAGCAAATTAAGCGGCCAGTGCGGGCGTCTGAAATGCTGTCTCAACTACGAGCTGGATACCTATCTGGACGCCCTCCAGGGCTTCCCGGACAATGCAGAGACCCTGCAGGTAGCCAAGGGAACGGCCATCCTGATCAAAAAAGATATTTTTAAAAGCCTGATGTGGTATGTCCTTCCTGACAGCAACAAGCAGTATCCGCTGACGATCGAAAGAGTGAGGACCATAAAGAAGCAGAATATGCAGAATATTGTCGTCGACGCGCTCGAGCCGGTCGACGTCAGCACCAACAAGCCGAAAGAGTCTTCGGAAGACAGTCCTTATGTCGACCTGGTCGGCCAGATCAGCCTTCGTACCCTCGAAAAGGCAGACCGGAAGAAAAAGCACGGGCCCCACAAACACCATGCACAGCATAAGGCGGAGTCGAATAATGGCCGGGGTGGTAAAGGCGGTCCGGGCGGATCGGGTGTTCCCGGTCAGCAGGGGGGTGGTGGTCAGCAGGGCGGCGGTCAGCAGGGCGGCGGCCAGGGCGGCGAAAAAAGAGGCGGCAACCCGCCATCACAGCAGTCCAGGACAGGAATGCCTCCCCAGCAGGGAAAAGGCGGTGGCAGAAGAAGATAAATTATTGTCAAATCGGCGGTGCGGCCACCCAAATTGGCGGGATCACTGCTGAAATTTGTTAAATTGAAATACAAGTCCAACTATAAAATAGAATGGCTTGTTTTTCGTAATAAAGAATAGTACTACTCTAAAACTCTAAGATTATGGCACTTTTTCAATCCAGTAATCCAACCCTTTCGGAAAAGATATTTAGTAGATCGATCGACCGCTCTAACCAGGGCGTGATGACTGTAAGGGGTTCCATCCAGAAATTCGGTTTTCTCATGCTGCTCGTACTGGCAGGCGCTGCCTTTACCTGGAAGCTATATTTTTCACTGGCGGTCCCGACCATGATGGGCTTCTTTATCGCCGGCATGATCGGCGGTCTTGTATGCGCAGTGGTCATGGGATTCAAACCAGACCTGGCCCGCTATCTTTCGCCCGCCTATGCGGTGCTGGAAGGTTTTGTCCTGGGTGGGCTTTCGGCGATAGTCAATGACATGTTCAAGAAAAGCTATCCGAATATCGTTTTTACGGCGATATTGCTGACCTTTGGGGTGGCTTTTGCGGTATTCCTGCTGTACAATTTCCGGGTCATCCGTGCGACGGAGAAATTCAGGGCTGTTATCATCAGCTCGATCGTCGGGATCATGATCTTCTATGTCATAAACCTCGTACTGAGCCTCTTCCATGTCAACATCGCCTTTCTTCAGTGGGGCAATAACAGTACGATCGGGATCATATTCAACCTCTTCGTAGTTGTCATCGCTGCGCTCAGCCTGGTGCTCGACTTCGACCTGATCGAGACGGGTGAAAGAATGGGTG
>JAFDYE010000306.1 GCA_018267585.1 Bacteroidota bacterium | reverse complement strand
TATATAACCATTTATTTTTTTCTGATATGTTTCACGTGAAACATAGAAACTATTCTGAAAAGTATAGTCCAAGATTTAGATCTTCCATTTGTCGCATCAGTTTCTCATCCTGCTGGCTCTTATCCTTATACCCGCAAAGATGAAGCGCGCCATGAAATATCACCCGGTGAAGTTCATCCTTTAAACTATTCCCAAAAAGCCGGGCATTCTCCCTTACCCGATCAACACTTATGTATATTTCAGCGTTTATAGGTTGACCCTTTTCGGAAAGGTCAAAGGTTATGATATCAGTATAGTAATTGTGCTTTAGGTACTGCTTATTTATTTCCAATAAGTAGGGGTCGGAACAAAAGATATACTGAAGCTCTGCTAGCTGTTTTTTCTCCTTCTTAAAGAGACGGATAAGAAAGGATTTAAGCCGGGCCCTGTCTCTGAGGGAGACTTCTGAGAGAAAATGAAAGCTGATGGCAGGTGTTGAAGGTGAAGGCATTTCCGAAAATCGTAAGGATATTTTAACCGAACAAAATTATTTTTATTGGGGCGGTTGCAACCTCGCTTTACCAGTTAAATAAAGAATTTGTATGCTCGGTTTGATATAACAATGATAACTTTAGACCCGGGAGCCCGACTGGACTCAGTCCAGGGTCAGAACATTTAAACCCCGCCAAGGGAAATCAATATGAAGAGATTATCTGAATTAGAACCTGGAACGATAGCGCGGATCCATTCCTTTGAAAAGAACGAGTTGTTTCTGAAACTTATGGAGATGGGCTGTGTTCCCGGTGAGCTGGTAAAAGTAGAGCAAATAGCCCCCCTTGGAGATCCTATTTCTATCACGGTCGCCGGATATAACCTCAGTCTCCGCCTCGACGAAGCGTCTACCATCTTTATGGAGGAGGGTACTAAATGAAGATAGGTTTATATTTTGGGTCCTTTATTCCTATCCATCACGGCCATTTGTTGATTGCCAGCTATATGCTACAGCATACCGATCTGCAGCAGATATGGTTTATAGTCTCTCCCCAAAATCCACTCAAACCCGCGGCCTCTCTTCTGAACGAATATCACCGGTTCTTTTTGGTGCAGCTGGCAATCGACGGCGAGAGCCGTTTCAAGGCTTCCGACATTGAATTCAAGCTCCCCAAGCCTTCTTTTACCGTCGATACGCTCACCTATCTCCAGGAGAAATACCCTGGCAATGAGTTCTCGATTATCATGGGCAGCGATAGCTTTCAGAACCTCCCGAAGTGGAAGAACTACGACTGGCTGTTAAAGAACTATTCCATCTATGTCTACAGGAGGCCCGAACACGAGAAAATATCGGTCTTTCCCGGGGCAAAAGATGTCCATATTTTGACTGCCCCTCTTCTTCCGATCTCTTCCACCGAGATTAGAAAGGATATAAAAGAAGGAAGATCGATCCGCTACCGTGTGCCGGAAACAGTCAGGGCAGAGATAGAGCGTAACAGCTACTACCAATGATAAGCCTTCGTACCGGGGGTTGACAATTTATGATTCCGTCGACGGTTTAGCGTTAAATCAGCCCGAGCTGGTCTTTCTTTGGGAGCGATCTCACCACAAGGGAATAAGACTCATCGATCATCTCCTTGATAACACGCACAGGCATCGTTCCATCCATCGTGATCGTATTCCAAAGACGTTTGTTCATATGATATCCCGGAGTAACCGCCGCATACTGCTCCCTCCACTCGATAGCCTTCTCCGGATCAGATTTGACGTTGAATTCCAATACGGCCGTATCCAGCCTCGCCAGGAGAAACAGCTTTCCCTTTACCTTGAAGACAAGTACGGTCTCCCCAAAAGGAAACCCTTCTTCCACTTCTTTTTTAGCCAAACAGTATTCCCGGATGCTTTCGATATTCATAATTTGAACAAGGTTTTATGTATATAATAAATCACATATGCGGTTGGTCCGCATAGTCAACGGCTAAGTTACAAAAAGCAGTCACAGCAGCTGAAAAACGGGTCCGCCGATATAAAAGTACTGTGTATGGTGCAAGGTGATCAGCGTCTTGTCGTCGATGTAAAGCCTGGCGGTCGCACCGGCGATTTGGGTGATCCTGGTTACGGTCCTGTACGTCCGCTCATGAATAGTCTGCTGTGTGGCTGCGTCGAGGGTACGAATCGTGTCGGTCATCCCAGGGTCTTGTGGTTCTCTCGGCCCGGGATGTTGATGGAGACGTCTTCGCCAGGCGATGGTTCCGGGCTCGATCTTTTCGGCGGCGTTACCGATGGCGGTGCGGATCTTTTCGCGGCTAGCCCCTGACGTGGTTGTGCATGGAGTCGCAGCAGCCTGGTATTTCTAAATATACCGGTTCCCCGTGAATGCGCAGGGAGGAATATTGTATATTGTGACCGTATTGACAGTTCTGTTTCGACATATTGCTTTTCTTAAGACGGTCTTTCTATATAGTATCACGG
>JAFDYE010000305.1 GCA_018267585.1 Bacteroidota bacterium | reverse complement strand
TCATTTTCATAGAATTCCGGCTCGCCACAGACGATCATCGCATCCGGATAAGTAAACAGGTCTTCTTTTTCAACAAATACCCGCATGGCGCCCGCGATGGATTCACAAGGTTTGCCGTCCAGCCGCAACCGCAGCCGAAATTGGAGATTGGTACAAATGATATTGTGATCAAATTTGGCGGAAGCCATTACCCTGATCTGTCCTTTATGATATTCAAGTTTAAAATCTGACTCCTTTTCCATCATGAAATATTCTTCTATCGAATGATGCCGTTCTTCCTCGTCCCCTCGCCCGTAGGCCGCCGCAGGTTCGCTGACATTCCGCTCATCTGTCCGACGCTCTTTCCAGGGCTGGTAATCATACCTCTTGTTTTGCGGTGATTTTGACTCCTTGGGACGGGAAGGTAATTGTACTCCTTCCTCCAATGGTCCCCAGTGATCTCTCATCTCCTCCGGCAACGCCTGATAAATAGCGGTCCCCGAAGTCTTCCATTGAAGCATCCCGTCGCTGACGGCCTTGACGACCTTCGCCGGATTGCCGACAACCACGCTTCTGGCAGGGATCTTTTCTCCTTCCTTTACAAAGCTCATTGCCCCGACAATACTCTCGTCGCCGATCTCGGCATTGTCCATGATGACACTGTTCATCCCGATCAGGCAGTTGCGTCCGATAACCGCGCCGTGCACGATCGCCCCATGTCCGATATGAGCGCCTTCCTTCAGCCGCACCACGACTCCGGGGAACATATGGATCGTACAATTTTCCTGGACGTTGCAGCCGTCCTCAATGACAATGCCGCCCCAGTCGCCGCGGATGGCGGCGCCGGGACCGATATAGACATTCCTGCCAATGGTGACATTCCCGGTGACGGCAGCCTGGGGATGCACGAAGGCAGATGGATCTACCGAAGGCCGGTGCCCTTTAAATTCGTACAGCATAAATTTTCGATTTTGATCTTGAGAGACTCATTCTCCCTTGTACGCCGGCGGCCTTTTCTCGAGGAAGGCTTTCACTCCCTCTGCGTAGTCTTTTGTGAGAGAGGCCTTTTGCTGTAGCTCGTCCTCCAACAAAAGCTGCGCTTCCAGTGAATTTGCCGAAGAATAATTAAAAGCATGTTTTGTATATGCCAAAGCTTTTGTAGCCGCTCTTGATAAAGTTAGAACAATACCTCTGGAAATTTCCAAAAATTTTTCGTCTTCTACTGACTTGTAGACCATCCCGATCTTCTCCGCTTCCTCTGCGCTGATCTTGTCTCCCAACATCGCAATCCCCATCGCTTTCTGCCAGCCTACAAGCCGCGGCAGGAACCAGGTTCCGCCGCTGTCGGGTATCAGCCCGATCTTTGAAAAGGCTTGTATAAAACTCGCGGAACGCGTCGCTACGACGAGGTCACAGCTCAATGCGATATTGGCCCCTGCTCCGGCAGCTACTCCGTTGACCGCTGCGACTACCGGCTTTGGGAGATTGCGTATCCGCGTAATAATGGGATTGTACTGTTCGCTAAGTATCTTATCCATGCCGGGTGCATCAGGGGCGACGATCTCGGCAAGATCCTGTCCCGCTGAGAACGCTTTGCCGGCGCCGGTCAGATAGACGGCCCTCACCTCGTGCAGGCTGGCACATTCGTCCAGTCTGTTCTGCAGCAGAAAAGCCATTTCACGGGTGAACGAATTCAGCTTTTCCGGTCTGTTCAGCGTAATAAAACCAACCTGGTCCTTGATCTCAAATAAAATGGATGACATATGATCAGTGGCATTTGAAATAATCGAAAGGTTCACCGCAGTCTTCACAACGATATAACGATTTGCAGGCCGTACTGCCGAACTCGCTGATCAGGGTGGTGTGATAAGAATTGCAATGTGGACAGGCCACCGCCTCTTCGCGGACGAACAGACCCGGATGGCAGACCTGCTGCATGGGCAGGGGAGGAGCGATCCCATAAGCCTTTAGCTTGTCCTTGCCCTTCTCGCTCATCCATTCGGTCGTCCAGGCGGGAGCAAGCACCGTCGTCAGCCTGACATCCCGGTAGCCGTTGCTCAAGAGGACCATCCGGATATTCATCCGGATCGCATCCATGGCCGGACAGCCGCTATAGGTCGGAGTCAGGACGATCTCGGGTATGGACTCCGGTTGTGAACCGCCTTGAACCGCGGCTCCGCCGACCCACGCCTCCTTCACGTCCCTGATGATACCGAGATCGACGACAGACAGCACGGGCACCTCCGGGTCATTGACCTGTTCTAAAAGGGACCATATTCTTTTCGTATCTACCATTCGTTGCCCGGATATGCTCTTTGCAAGAATTGCATCTCCGCCAGCAGGTAGCCGAGATGTTCGGTATGTTTTCCTTCCTTGCCTCCTGTCTGTTGCCACCCCAGAGCGGGAACCGTCAGGCCGGCCTGCCGGAAGACGTCTGCTATCCGCTGTTCCCACAATGGCTGCAGCGCCGTGAGGTCCACGGCGATTCCTTCCGCGACGAGCATTTTCTCATAGGAAGAAGGCGTGTATAATTCGCCGGTCAGCCGCCACAGCTGATCCAGGGCGTCGTTCATCCGACGGTGGCTTTCCTCTGTACCATCACCCAGCCGGATCACCCATTCGCTGCTCCAGCGCAGATGGTAGCTGACCTCTTTGTATGATTTTTCGGCGATGGCGGCGAGCTCCCCGTCTTTTCTCCCCGCCAGCTGCTGATAGAAAAAATATTGATACGCGCTGAAGAAGAACTGCCGCAGGATGGTCTTCGCCCAGTCCCCGTTGTCCTGCTCTACAAGCAGACAGTTCTTAAAATCCCAGCCGTCGCGATGGTAGGCCAGCCCGTCTTCGGTGGCTTCGCCGGTCCTTGGCGCCGGGTAGGCGCCGCGGTCCGTTGTGGAGCTGTTAATTAGGCCTGCAGCATACTGATAAAGATATCTTGCCTGCCCGATCTGGTCCAGGGCAATGTTCGAGAGGGCGATGTCCTGCTCGAGAATAGGCCCGTGTCCGGTCCATTCGCTGTTGCGATGACCCAGCACCAGCGCGTTATCCGCCAGGTGCAGCGTATAGTCGATTAGCGGATCCTTTGTCATCTTACATATGCTTTAGTTCATCCGGCAGGTCGTAGAAGGTCGGATGACGATAGACTTTATCATTGGCAGGATCGTAAAAGGAGGCAGCCTCGTCCGGATTGGAAGCGTGGACGTATTTGCTTTCCACTACCCAGATGCTGACCCCTTCCATCCGGCGGGTATAGACATCCCGCGCATTTTCGATGGCCATCGCCGCATCGGCGGCGTGAAGGCTGCCGACGTGCTTGTGGTCCAGCCCCTGCTTGCTGCGGATGAAGATCTCCCACAGCGGCCAGGCGGTCCGCCCGGTATTTTGATTCTTTTCCATATTATGCCGCTTCTTCTTTTGCCGTCTGTTTGTTCGCGTGCGCAAGCGCTGCCTCCCTTACCCATGCCCCGTCCTCGTGCGCCTTTATACGTGCCGCCAACCTTTCTTTGTTACAGGGGCCGTTGCCGTTGATGACATTCCGGAACTCCTCCCAATCGATAGGACCGAAATCGAAATGCCCGCGTTCTTCATTCCACTTCAGATCCGGATCAGGCAGGGTCATCCCGAGCAGCTTTACCTGCTCTGCACAGACGTCGACAAAACGCTGCCGCAGATCATCGTTCGAGAACCGTTTGATCTTCCACCGCATGCTCAGCTCAGAGTTAGGGGAGGCGTCATCGCTGGGACCGAACATCATCACCGAAGGCCACCACCAGCGATCGATCGC
>JAFDYE010000304.1 GCA_018267585.1 Bacteroidota bacterium | reverse complement strand
ATCGTTACCCAGGAACCCATCCTCTTTAACGACAGCATCGCCGCCAACATCGCGCTGGGCAAGCCGGACGCCACCCGTGAGGAGATCATCCTTGCGGCGGAGATCGCCAACGCGCACAACTTCATCATGCAGAAAGAGCAGGGATATGACACCAATATCGGTGATCGCGGCAATAAATTGAGCGGTGGCGAAAGACAGCGTCTGACCATTGCACGGGCCGTCCTGAAGAACCCTCCCATACTGATCCTTGACGAAGCCACCTCCTCCCTCGATACCGAGAGCGAGCGCCTCGTACAGGACGCCATCAACAAGATGATGGAGCACCGGACGAGCATCGTCATTGCTCACCGGCTCAGCACTATCCGCCACGCCGATGAGATCATCGTGCTGCAAAAAGGCAGGATCGTCGAACGCGGCACCCACGATCAGCTGATCGCGAAGCAGGGATTTTATAATAAGCTGGTGGAGATGCAGGAAGTGAAGTAGATCCTCTGTATATTATACAGGACCTGCACCTTTCATATGAAGATCAGGCAATCAATTTTTGTGATCGGCCTTCTGAAAGGCGTAATCGCCATCAATGCGCAGTCCAGCCTCGTCCCCGGGTTTGAGGGCCGGTTTTAATTGAACAAACGAAAATTGTTTGCAAAGATCATAAACGATACGACGATTTCATGGCAGAACCGCGGGGATCAACCTTTCCTGCTACTCTCGATCTTCTCGCGTATTGTATTAAAAAACCTGCGCCTCTCCTTTTCCCCCACCCCGCTGATCTGGGTGGACTTGCTGATGATATTCCGGAAATGCTCATACGTGTCCCCGGTGAAGCAGGCGTCTTTTGTCCGGATGGTATTCAATACAGAATGGTTGAGAAAAATGAGTTTTTTGTCGTTGATGCAGGCCAGGTAGGTGTTGTCGCCCAGCATAAACTCATTGATATAGAATTTCAGCGGTGCTCCTTTGGCGTGCTCGCCGGGAGAGAATTTGCACCCGAGCTCGGCTTGCGCTTCTATATGGTCCACGGTCCTGTGCAGGCACTCGTAGACTTTCTCCATCTCCTGAACCGATGCAAATTCTTTTGTCTCCTTGTAGTACTGTATCTGCCGGATGGTCGCGTGGATGCTGTCCTCATCCCATATTTCGAGGGAAGGCAGCCTGTTGTACTCCCCGACGATCCTGTTGAATGTCTGTATCCTGGGACCTATAAAATCGTCCACCGCGAAGCGCTGTCTGCTGAAGAGAGGATACTGCAAGATCGTCTTCATCCAGAAAAAGCATTTGAAAGCCGCCAGCTCGGGGAAATTGAAGTAGTGAAAAATGGGAATATCCTTTGACATCAGCAGCATCTCTCTTTCCGTGAACGAATTAATATATGTCAGCTGCCGAAGGATATCCGTGACGTAGTCGTCGAAATTGAAATCGGTATCGTTGATGAACTTTCCCCAGAAGATAATATTATCCGACTGCAGGTGGAATAGCTGGTCCAGCGAGATCCTGAAGTGGGCGCACAGGGTCCTGATCTCGTCGAAGGATATCTCCTTGGAGCCCCGTATCCTCCTGTATGCGCTGTCATTGGAGATATGCAGCAGCTCTGCTACCTCGTCTACAAGGGATAGGTGCGAGGGAAGCCCTTCCTTCACGTATTTAAAAAAGAGCCGTTGGACGCTGGTGGAGTTCTCCATTGGCAGCTGGTTTGGAAATTAGTGACGGGTGCAAAAGTGGGCTGGATCATTGGCAACAATTGCCATTATACTATAAGATACGCTGAATTTTAGTTAGAAACAATACCGGGTGGGCGCAAAAAAACCCCGGCGGCGCCGGGGTGGACAACAGAAGAGATGCGACCTATTATTCAACAACGACAGACGTATTGTTATCCCTGATACCCGTATCCGTCCACAGTGTCGTTACGATGCCTGCCAGCTGTGGCGAAAGGCCCGCGAGCTGGGCGATCAGCGCCTGCTGGTCGGGCGGGAGCTTCTCGTCGCCTGCGAAATGGGCCATGATCCCGTTGCGGAACAATGGAGCGGCAAACGTGGCTAGCGAAGGCGGAGCGCCATACACACCGGTAAGCAAAGCATAGAAATAGCCGTCCAGGTGTCCGGACAAGAACTGGTTCGAATAGGCCTCATAGCTCTCTCCGTCCGGAAAATCGGCGTCGATGGACGTGATCCTCGTCGAAGTAATATCGAGCCTGTCGTCGCTAACGGTCACCATCCGGTAGGGAATGGGAGGGGTCACGAGCGACCCGGTCTCGATATCGAAGACGGTGTTGCCGTTGTATGCATAGGAAGATATGTCCTGTGCATGATAGTGCCCCGTAAAGATGACCCTGAGCCCGGCCCGTATGAGCGTGTCCGCTATGGGCTGCCAGTTATCGACGACATACCCGGGATCCACTTGCGACTGACCGGTATAGTGTTCGATCAGATTGTGATGCATCATGGCGAATATCCGGGTTTTCTGCTTTTTTGCCAGCGCGAGCTGCGCGAGTACCCAGGTAAGCGTTGCCGGCTTGATCCTTCCTTCCGCGACGTCGCCGTCGGGGCCGTAGTCCTCGTATTTGCTGGCATCGATAGAGATCAACCGGAGGCCAGGCTGAAGCTGAACGACATAGCTGAGGGAAGCCGTATCCCTGGCGATAGCGGCCCGGTACCCAAAGCTGGCATAGATGTTCTCAAAATCCGACTTCGAGGTCATCGCTACCGGGTAGTCGTTGTTCCCGACGTATTTTTTGGCCTTGGCGTTGTTGATGTCATGGTTGCCGGGCATCACGTAGACCGCTATTCCGTGCTGGCGCAGCCGGTTGAAGAAGCCTGCCATCGTCACGTGGTCGATCTTTTCTCCATCCTTTGTTATGTCGCCCGGCACGAGCAGGATATCCGGCCTTGCCAGGAGCAGCTGTGACATCACCTTCCTGAAGACCAGTGCGCTGTATTGCAGCAGCTTGGGGTCTTTGTTGAGATAGTCCTGGAAGGCCGTGCCCGCAGCGCCGTTGCTGTCGAAGAGGCTGGGATCGATGTAGTGAATGTCGGAAACGATCGCCATTCTGAGCGGGTGGCCGGGGGTCACCGGGGGAAAGTGGCCGTGCTCGTCCAGCACCTTTTTACAGGAGAGGGTCAGCTGGCAGAGCAGGCCGATGACGATGACGGGTAGCTTACTTTTCATATAATAGGTTTTTTTGTGAAGCTACTTCCGACTGCAGTCTGGTCGCTAATTGAGGAATACCGGGAGCGGCCGGGGATTTGGTATAAATTGCCAATACGGTTGACAGGGCGAGCATTCTGGCCTTCAACGGTGCACGGGCCGCCTCCGGAGCCCGTGCAATTGTGATTTTTTGACAAAATAATTTTCTGTTGCCGCAGAAAGCGCAAAAGATCAATCCAGGTCCTCATCCCCGTCATCATTCCCCCACCCCTCTTCGTCCTCGGGGCTCCGGCCGGTGGCGGCCCTGGTCCCCACCTGTTCTGTCTCCCGGTCCATCTGCTCGATGGCCACCGGCCGCTCGGAAGCATCTCCGATAAGATAGCGCGAAAAATAGTCCGCCATCCGCCAGAAGAAGTATTCGGTCATGTCGGTATAGGCGTGGCGCTGGCCGGGCAGCAGGACGAGGTCAAACCGCCGGTTGGCCCGGATGAGGGCATTGGCTACGCGAATGGTATTGCCGGGATGCACGTTGTTGTCGATGTCACCGGTGGAAAGCATGAGGTGGCCTTTCAGGTTCTTTGCGATCTCGGGATTCTTCTCGATGCTGTAGACGAACGATGTGTCTCCTTTCTCGCTGACCACTTCTTTTACCCCATGGTGCTTTTCGCTCCACCAGCGGTTGTAGATCGCGTTGTCGTGATTACCCGAAGAGGAGACGGCCACCTTGAAGAAATCGGGATAGACCAGCATGGCCGCGGTGCTCATAAAGCCGCCGCCGCTGTGGCCATGGATACCGACGCGGTTGATGTCGATATAGGGATAACGGTCGGCGAGCTGTTCGGCCACCGCCTTTTTATCGGCCAGGCCATAGTCTCTCAGGTTGCCGTAGCCGTAGTTGTGATACCATTTGCTGCGCGAAGGATGGCCGCCGCGATTGCCGAGGGTGACAACGATCATGCCCAGCTGCGCGAGCCTGTCCATACGGTCCATGCTGCGGCCAAAGGCCTTGTTGACGGCCTCTGTCTGGGGACCGGGGTAGACGTATTCCATCAGCGGATATCGCCGCGTCGAATCGAAATTGAATGGCCTGTAGATGACGCCGTACAGGTCGGTAATACCGTCGTCGGCTTTTGCTTTGAAGGGCTGGGGGAATTTATAGCCCGCCGCGAAGAGCGAAGACAGGTCTGCGGTCTCCAGGTCCATGACCTTTTTGCCCAAGTTGTTGTACAGAGCGGACTTCGGGGTCGTATTGACGCGGGAGAAATTGTCGACGAAATACTGCTGGTCGTCGTCCATATTCATGGCGTGCTCGAAGTCGCCCGGGTTCAGCAGGGTCAGCCCGCTGCCGTCGAACCCGACCTTGTACAGATGAAGATAGTAGGGGTCTTCGCCGTGCTCTCTGCCGTTGGCGGAGAAATAAAGGATGCGCCGTTTGTCGTCGATGCCGACGATATCCTCGCAGTGGAAGGGACCGCTGGTGATCTGGTTCTTCAGCCTGCCCGTTCCGTCATAGAGATAGAAATGCGCCCAGCCGTCGCGCTCGCT
>JAFDYE010000303.1 GCA_018267585.1 Bacteroidota bacterium | reverse complement strand
GTCGTTGAATACCTCTGTATCCTCGCACAACGGGTATCACGCAATCTTCTTCGACGTTTGCGACATCGGCGACCGCTATTACCTGGCATCCTATGGCTCCGGGGTGCTGGTGCTGGATCAATCCCTCCATCTTCTTCGGGAGATATCTACAAAGGATGGACTCACCTCGAACAACATTTACAAGCTGCTCCCCTATAGGGACAGCTTGCTCTTTGTCACCTCTAACAACGGCATCTCCGCCATCGACCTCCAGCACAGCTACCGCATCCGTAGGTACTATGCGAGTGACGGCCTTCATTCGGACAATTTTGAGGAGAACAGTGGTGGAGTTCTCTCGGACAAGGTCTATGCCGGCGGCGCAGATGGACTGACCGTTATCACGCCAGCCCTCATACCCCTGGCCGCGCCAGTACCACCCATCTTTCCCCGATTGATCAGCGTAGAGACCAGTAATGGACTCCTGGACAGCACGGATATGCATCTGGCGTCGATGGACATTCCTAACAACGCACTGCAGGCCACGGTCTATTTTTCCAATTTTAACTATCCCAATCCCGAACGACTCAGCCTCTCCTATCGGATTGCCGAGCTCAAGGGTGGCTGGATCGACTTGGGAAAAAGGGACTTCATCAACTTCATCGGACAGAACCCCGGGACATATACCCTCCAGGTCAAAGCCACCAACACAGACGACACAGGGTCATATAGGACGCTCCAGCTCTCCCTGAATTTTCTGCCAAAATGGTATCAGACACTCTGGTTCAGGCTGCTCATCCTTGCGCTCATCATCGCCTTCTTCTACGGCCTTTACCGTTATCGGCTGGGACAGCTGCAGCAGCAGCAAAAGATCCGCAGAGACATCGCCAGCGACCTCCACGACGACCTTGGTAGCACCCTCAACTCGGTGAAGATCTATTCGCACCTGGCAAGGCGCGAACAGGAAAAAGACTCCCATCTCGAACGCATCGAAGAATCCATTGCGCAGGCAGCGCTCAGTCTCCGGGACCTCATTTGGGTCCTCGATGAACAGCAGGATACCGTTCGGGAGCTGGCCGACCGGGTAAAAAAATTCGGGCTGCCCCTGGCGCAAGCCAGCGGCATTCGTTATGAGACGCATATCGACGAGGAGGTCAGCAACAAACAACTGACCAAGACGGCCAAACGTAATCTGCTCTTGATAGCAAAAGAATCTATCAACAATAGCATCAAGTATGCAAAATGTGGCCTGATCAAATTCGTCATCAG
>JAFDYE010000302.1 GCA_018267585.1 Bacteroidota bacterium | reverse complement strand
GGTGAGCCCTTTGGGATAGTCGAGGCGGGCGTCCTGATTTAGCAAAACAGTACTTCCATCGGGTAGCGTGATACAGCGGTTTATGGGTGGGATGACGGCCAGTACCGGCGGAGGCGCCGGGTGGGCCGGGGTAGAATGATGTGAAAAGAGGGCCAGGAAGCCCAGGAGGGTAATGCCAAGCAGGGATGCTGCCCAGCCGCTGTAGCGCAGGATGCGGTGGCGGGAAAGAGACCGAATGGGGGTAGGATCGTCGCTGGCAGAGGGGGGCGTTTCCTGTTCGCGCCCGCTGACGATATGCCGGAGAATGGCGTCGGCCGTCAGTCTGTCCTGTACATAAGAGGGGAAATCTTCCTTCCAGGTCTCGTCGATGAGATGACGCAGGGTCGCGTCGTGTTCCGATCGGAGCAGCAGCTCAAATAATTCGTTCTGCTCTGCCGGGGTACTCTCTTTGTTAAAGTACCGCCTGAACAGATAGGCCAATCGTTGGGATGCTTCCATGGTAGTAGTTGGTTGAGTCTGCTATTTTTCAGAAGGCAAACACAGGCTCAAAGTTAAAGACTGAAAAAACGGAAGACAGGAGTAGGTGAAAAGAAATTTTTTTTCAGTCGATGAAATTCCGGAGGAGCAGGAGGGAGACGACAAGGATACCATCGGAGGGGAAATGGAGAATATTACGCAGTGTCCTGAGCGCCTGGACGAGATGGGTCTTGACGGTGTGACGGGAAATATGGAGGTGAGAGGCGATCTCTTCGTGTTTCATACCCTGGTGACGACTGAGGGTAAAGATCAGTCGCTGTCGCGGAGACAGCTGGTCGAGGGCGCGCTGCAGCTGTTCTTCGTTCTCGCGGGTCAGCACGATGTCTTCTACCAGATTTGCGCCCGGCTCCTGCAGTCCGGCCATCTGACGTCGCAGGGCGGACTCTTTGGCCATATTCTTCAGCATATCGAAGATCTGGTTACGTGCGATGGTGAAGAGCCAGTTATCAAAACGCAGGATGTGTGGGATCTTTTCGCGGTGCAACCAAACCTTCATAAAAACGTCCTGTACCAGCTCGTCCGCCTGAGCGCTGTTACCGCACAGGTGGTAGGCATAGGAGTAGATCTTTCGCCGGTAGTAGTGGAAAACAGGAGCAAAGGCCTTTTCGTCTCCCTCTGCTATCCGGGCAAGCAGGTCATTCTCGTCTGGCAATGGCAAAGTTCTGGCTGCACTATTTTGGCTACTTATGTCAAACATCGTTGCAGGTTAGTTTGTATGCACATACCAAATTTATCTCAATTTGATCACTCTCCAAATTTATTTGAATACATTCCTCTTCTAAATTTTGCGGGCTGCTAAACTCCTGGTGCTGCGACTGCGCTCGCACTGTTGCCGAAGAGCGCAGTGAAAGTCTCGCTGGTAGTGCATTTGCTGATCACCTTGCAAGAAGCGTTCCAACCCGTGTGATTGCTAAAAAAATAGCGGTGCTGGTTTATTTAACGATCGGGTAAGTGAGAACTATTATCGCTGATGCTTGCCCGCATCGTCGGCCGTCGGCATGCGGATGTTCGTCTCCGGGCGTCAAATGAATAAGCAAAGGAAGAAAGCCGGAAAGTTTTCTTACAAAAACTAATCAATTAGTTGTTGAACTAATAAATTAGTAGTAGATTCATTGAAAATTTGGAAACAGATGTTGAAACTAGCCAAACGCGAAGAGCAGATCATGCAGGCCTGCTGGCATTTAGGGAAAGCCTTTATTAAGGAGATCATCGCCGAGCTGCCGGATCCCAAGCCGCATTATAATTCGGTGGCTACGATGGTGCGGATACTGGAGGAAAAGGGTTTTCTCGGTCATGAGACTTTTGGCAACACCTTTCAATACTACCCGGCAGTTTCGAAGGAAGACTATCAGAAACACGCATTCGAAGATATCGTAAAGGCATATTTCAATAACTCCTATCCGAGCATGCTGGCCTATTTCGCCAGGGAGCAGCGGCTGACCCAGGAAGAGCTGAACGAAATATTGGAGATCATTAAATCCCGGAAGAAATGATACCTTATATCCTGCACGTTACGGTCATCACGACCATCTGTTTTTTGTTTTATAAGCTCTTTCTGCAGAAGGAGACTTTTTACCGATGGAACAGGTGGATGCTGATGGGTTGCCTGGCACTCGCCTTTCTGCTTCCGTTGCTGCCTGCGCCTCGTTTGGGCGGGCTGTGGATGGGGTGGGGTGAGGCGGTCTCGCCAAGGGTCGTTGTAGCCGCGAGGCCGGTTGATGTGGACGCACAGCAGCCGGAGATCGTGTCGAAGCACGATGTGGAGGAAGGGGCCATCGCGCAGCAGGTGGTGGCTGATCCCGCGCCGGTAGTGGATCAATCCCCTATGACGGATCATTCGCTGATAAAGCATCATTCGTCGATAACGGATCGTTCGTCGATGACGGATCACGCGCGGGTTGTGGAGCAGTCGTCGGTGACGAGGCGCCCGCCGATGGCGGATCAGGCGTCGTCAGGCTGGAAGCTCCGTTGTGCCGGCATGGCGGCGACGGCGGTCCGCTGGCTGTTCTATACCTATCTGTTCGGCGTATTGATCTTTGGTTTCAATTTCATTCTCCAGCTGGGGATCCTTCTTTTTCAGTCTTATTCCGGTCCCGTGATCCGGGATGGCCGTTATCGTATCGTAGAGACCAGCGCGAACAGGGCTCCCTGTTCTTTTGGGAACACGATCTTTATCAATCCGGAGAGCTATGACTGGGAGACCTACAACCAGATACTTATCCATGAGAAGACGCACGTCAGCGGCCGGCACACGATTGACATACTTTTGGCGGAGGTCGCCGTGGTCTGTCAGTGGTTCAATCCGGTTGCCTGGATGTATCGTCGCGAAGTGGAGAACAATCTGGAGTTCCTTACCGATGCGGCTGTACTTCAGCATGAGGAAGTGGAGCCGATGGCTTACCAGATGAACCTGTTACGGGTGTCCGCACCCCATCTGCCGTTCAGCATCACCAATAACTACAATCAATCACTATTAAAAAGACGTATCGTTATGATGAATAGCAAGCGTTCGTCCGGAAGGACGATCTGGAAATATTTTTTCCTGCTGCCGATGTTTACGGCGCTGGTGCTGCTCCTGAACAAGCCGGCTGTGTATAGTCAGGCTCCCGGAGCAGCAAAGAACAAGAAGGTTGCTGCCGCGGCTCCGGCCGTCGTTGCGGCTCCTGCGGTTGTCGTGATCCCTGCCGCGGTGAAGACCGACGTGCCGGTCGTAGCGTCTGAGCCTGCAGTGGAGCCGGTGCGGCCCGTCGCTGTGAGCGTTGCTCCGGCGGCATCGTTGGCATCGATCGCATCGGTCAGCCCGGTGCCGGCCGTTGTGGCTCCTTTGCCGGCCGTTGCCCCGGCCCCGGCTCCGGCAGAGACCGTGATGCCATCGGACACGCTAACGGATGGCGCCTGGTTCGTTACGACGTCCGACAACAAGTTGGTGTTCGAGCTGAAGGCGAACGACAACGACGAGAATCATTTCTGGTCCTCCACTCTAAAGGTTGAAAAAAGCGAGATCAGTCCCTTTCCCGGCGCGGGCAATGTGAGCTTTAGGCTGGTCCGGGATGCAGGAACGATGTTTTTTACCGGTCAGTTCGACGGTCAGCAGGGGTTCGGGCATTTCCATTTTCGGGCAGACGACGGCTATGTCAAGGCCCTGGGGCAGATGGGCGTTGAAGACGTGGAAGGCCGCCGGCAGCTGTCCTTTTTTATGGCCAATGTCAAAAAGGACTATGCCGATATGGTGGTGCACAATGGATACGCGCATATCACCGCCCGTATGCTGATCAGTTTTTCGGCTCTGCATATCGACAGGGAATTCATCCAGTACTGGCGTTCGTCAGGAATACAGGATATCGGGGAGCCCAGGACCCTGATCACACTGAAAGCGCAGAACATCGACAAAGCCTATGTAGAGGAAATGAAGGCGGCGGGCTATGACCATCTTTCTTCGCGTGAGCTGTCGTCGCTGAAGGCCATGCATGTCACCGGGGCTTATGTAAGATCGATGGGCAGGGACAAGGACAACCAGATGATACCCGTGCGTGAGCTCATCTCCTACAAAGCAATGAATATCGACTCCGGCTATGTCAACTCTTTACGCAAAGCAGGATATTCCAATCTCGAGCGGCGCGACGTCGTTGCGTTATACAACATGCACGTGACGGCCGATTATATCCGGTCGCTCCAGGATATGGGATTCAGGGGTATGTCTGCCAGGGAGATCGTTCAGTTAAAATCGCAGGACGTCAGCCCGGAGTTTGTACGTAGCTTCAAGGAGTTGAGTGTGGGCGATCTGTCCGCGCGGGACCTGATTACGATGAAAACCATGAAAGTTACACCTGAGTTCGTCAAGGGTTTCCGGGATATCGGCTACAAGGACATTTCTCCGTCCAGGCTTGGCATGCTGAAGGCGACGGGTGTCACCCCGGAATTCGTGAGTGAATTTAAGAAGATCGGCTTTGACGATATCCCGATCTCGATGCTGCCATCGCTGAAAAGCATGGGGGTGAACGCGGAATGGGTGTCAAAAATGCGGGAGAAGGGGTTCTTGTCAAAGGACCTGAACAAATATATCCGGTTGAAGAACGACTTTAATTAACTGTCGCTCATACTAATTACTATATCCTGCCGTTCTTCCGGCAGGATATTTTATTTTTGCACCATGTCGAATAGCGCTGAACAGCCTTCCGGCGCCAGTCCGGGAAGGATACGGTTGATGATAGCCGTCTTTTTCTTTGTTTCCGGTTTTGGCTTTTTTACCTGGGGGTCCCGGATACCCACGATCCAACAGGAATTACACCTTAATAATGAACAGCTGGGCATTGTGCTTTTTGCCTTGCCCATCGGATTGATGACGACGCTGCCAGTGACGGGGATGCTCTTGAGCCGGTTTGACAGCCGGAAGGTCATGATCATCGGGGCGGTCCTGTTCAATGCAATGCTCTGCGCGATCGGGTTTGCGACCAAGGTCTGGCAGCTGGTGCCGGCCCTTTTCTTTTTTGGTGTATCCCGTAACCTGCTGAATATCTCTGTCAACGCGCAGTCTATCGGCGTGCAGGCCCTGTATGACAGGTCGATCATCGCCCGATTCCATGCGGTATGGAGTCTGGCGGGAATGAGCGCCGCCGCGTTGGGCTATGTCATGGTCTCTTCGTCGATATCGCCGGCCTGGCATTTTTTGGTGGTAGGTGTGCTGTTGACGGTCATGTGCTTTTATGCATATCCGGGTAGTCTGCGTCAGCGGCCGTCGCCACGGCAGCGGCGGCCGTGGTTTGCACTGCCTGACCGTAGTCTCGTGAAGTATGGAATGATCTCTTTTGCGTCGATGGCCTGTGAGGGTGCGATGATCGACTGGAGCGGCATTTATTTCCGGGAGGCGGTGCATCTGACCCCTAGCGCTGCAACGCTCGGCTATGTGGTCTATATGGTCGCCGTGACCCTGGGCAGGCTGACCGGCGACCGGCTGGCCAACCGATTGGGTATCCGGACGATGTTGACGTATAGTGGTGTATTGATAGGGGTGGGACTGTTGACGGCCGCTTTTCTGCCTTATCCGGTCACGGCAGGTTTTGGGTTTGTCCTCACCGGGTTCGGGGTCTCCTGTGTGATCCCCCTGGTCTTTAGTATGGCCGGCCGTTCTTCGGCGATGAGCAGCGGGTCGGCGATCGCAGCTGTTTCAACGGTGGGGTATATTGGCTTTTTGATCGTTCCCCCCGTTGTAGGTTCTGTCGCCCAGCATGCGGGTCTGCCGGTGGCGGTGGGGATGCTGGCGGTATTCGGAGTGCTTATCTCGGGGTTGGTGCAGCTGACGCTGGATCAGGGACTGTCTTCAGCCGTTGTGGGGCATGACCCGGCAGAGCCGATGGTGTAATAGATAAAATCTATCGATTTATAGATAATTGCGATGATCTTCTATCGAAACGCGATCCTATCTTTGCGCCACTTCGCGATTGCCGTCTTGTCAATGACCTTTCTCATTGTTTACAATTCTAAAACACAATAGCATATGCCTAACAGGATTTTATCGATCGGTGAAAAATTTCCCGCATTTAAGAAGAAAGCAGTAGTATCTATCGAAAAAGGAAAAGAGTTTACGGAGATCACGGAAGAGTTTGGTAGCGTGAACGGCAAATGGACCGTAATGTTCTGGTGGCCGAAGGATTTTACCTTCGTTTGCCCTACAGAGATAGCCGAGTTCAACAAGAAGAACAGCGAATTCTCGGATCGTGACACCGTCGTTATCGGTGCTTCTACGGACAGTGAGTTCGTGCATGCGGCATGGAGAAGGGATCATAGCGATCTTCGCGACCTGAAGTTTCCCATGTTGGCGGATACGTCCAAGTCTCTGGCGGAAGAGCTGGGTATCCTGGACAGTGAAGAGAAGATCGCGTATCGCGCAACCTTCATTATCGACCCGCAGGGGATCGTGCGGTGGGTCAGCGTATATGATCTGAACGTAGGTCGTAGCGTACAGGAGGTTATCCGTGTGCTGGATGCATTGCAGACGGATGAGCTTTGCCCCTGCAACTGGAAGAAAGGGGAGGAAACGCTGACTGAGCAGCTGAACATGAACTAATAAAAATTACCGCATGAGTGGAG
>JAFDYE010000301.1 GCA_018267585.1 Bacteroidota bacterium | reverse complement strand
TGCCGTAGTATTTCCCTTTTATAGATATTGTTTGTCCTGTCGTACAGCGATCCCGGTGGTTGGGTCTGGTTCAATTTCCGTGTTCTATGGCCCCTAAAATGATTAATGGCGGTTTATTGAATTTGCTGATAGCGCTGGGGTTTCTCCTGGGGTTCTATCAGCCGGTAGCGGCAGGTCCGAAGCCTGATCAAAACGCCTATACGCTTACCTACACCATTATAAAGGATTATTCGGTGGCAGGTAGCGGCAATCCTGATATCATTCAGTTCAGTGTCACTCCTGTTCCAAATCCAGCGATACAGCTGACTTTCAATATCAGTTCATCTTCCTATACTCCTATTTTGTGGACTGACCCCACGACCGGTCAGGCAACACTATATTTTTCGAGTTCGATCATAGGCCCTGTCACGGTTGACGTGCTTAATGGGGGTGTGTCGCTGGGGTCGGTCATTGTAAACTTTATTGCGGCACCCGGGCCGCCTGATCTTAGCAAGAGCTATATCCAGGCGGTACAGCCGACGAATCCGGCTGATGGGACGAGTGCTGACGTCGTGCAGGCGGTTCTTTACGATCAGTATGGAAATCCGTGTGCGAGCGGTACGGCCGTAAATTTCTCCCTGCTGAGCGGTGTGGCGAATATGTCGCCTGCGAGCGGTGCGACGACGAGCACAGGCAATGTGGCCGTTGGCAATTTCACCAGTACGACCCCGGGAACGGTCAACGTGCAGGCCCAGGTATTTGTCGGTGGGACCTGGCAGTATCTCAAGGATCAGTCGCAGGCAAATAATTATGTTCCGGTACAGTTCACGGTACCGCCTCCCAGTATCGCCCAGAGTTATATCGTAGCGGTTATTCCGTCGACTGCGGCGGATGGTACGAGCAAGGACGAGGTGGATGCTGTCGTCAACAATTCTCTGGGTAACCCGGTGCCCGACGGGACCGTTGTTACGTTCACGATCCAGAGCGGTACGGCGACCATGACTGCCACGGGTGTGACGACGGGCGGTGTGGCGAAGGCGTTCTTTACGAGTACGGTGCCCGGGTCTGTCAACGTGCAGGCGCAGGTGTCGATCGCGGGTGTTCCGACCTATCTCAACGATCAGACCACCGGCAATAATTTTTCGACTGTAGTGTTCACGGTGCCCCCGCCCAGTATTGCGCTGAGCTATATTACGGGGATCACCACTACTACCGCGGCGGATGGCACCAGTCAGGATGAGGTGGATGCGGTTGTCAATAACTCTTTGGGACCGGTACCGGATGGGACGGTTGTCTCGTTTACGATCAAGAGCGGGACGGCGACGATCATTGCAACGGGCGTGACGTCGGGTGGCGTGGCGAAGGCGTATTTTACGAGCACGGTTGTGGGGTCTGTGGATGTGCAGGCGCAGGTATCGACGGGGTATCTGAATGATAAGATCACGGGTAACAATTATACGACTATACAGTTCACGGTGCCGCCGCCTGTTGCGGCACAGAGCTATATCGTGGGGATCACTACTTCCACCCTGGCGGATGGAACGAGCCGGGACGAGGTGGATGCGGTCGTGAACAGTGCTGTTGGACCGGTACCGGATGGGACGCAGGTGACGTTCACGATCAAGAGTGGTTCGGCAACGATCATTGCCACGGGCGTGACGGCGGGTGGTGTAGCGAAGGCTTATTTTACGAGTACGGTCGTGGGATCGGTGCAGGTGCAGGCGCAGGTATCGATTGGCGGCGTGCCGACCTATCTGAATGATCAGGCTATTCCTGCCAATAATTATGTGAACGTCCAGTTCGTCGTGGGTACGGCAGTGCCCGGTGACCCGGGCGGTGGCGGTTCGGGTGGCACGAATCCGGGTAATGGCGGGGTGCCTCCGGGAAGCGGTAATGGCGGTGGTACGGGTGGTCCGGGTTCCAATCCCGGTGGCGGCAATGGCAACAATTCCGGTCCTGGTGATAACAATGGATTTACACTACTGTTTGTCCGGCAGGACTACCGATTGGGTGATGGCACGGAGCAGGACAGTGTGATCGCGTATATCACCGATGCGTATAAGCATCCGATAAAGGGAGAGCATGTAAAATTCTTTATACAGGTCGCGCCGCTGGCGGAAGGTACGGCGACTGCCACAGCGCAGTTCACGATCAGTGCGCTGGATGTGGTAACGGATGACCAGGGTATGGCGAGGATAGCGCTGACCAGCACCAAGCCGGGAACGGTCTATGTCAGTGCAATACTGCTTTCGCAGAATGTGCTGATCGACGGCAGCTATCAGATAGTAACCTTTACAAACAGGCCGGATGTCAATAATCCTGAGACCAGGCTGAGCGTCGTTATTTATGAAGCGCTGGCGGATGGATCGCAGCAGACGGCGGTGAAGGCGCATATCGTGGATCTCGATGGCAATGTGATGCCTGGTGTGTATGTGAAGTTCAAAGTGGATTCGGGCAGCGCAGATATTGTGGGTGGTGTGGATTCGGTGCTGACGGACGCCAATGGGGACGCCACTATTTATTTTACCAGCAAGACGCCCGGGAAAGCTAATATAACGGCGACGGTCGAAGGTTTGCAGATAATCAACGGCAGTCCTGCGCGAGTGAAGTTCGCGATGATCAATATTTATGTGCCGAAGGTGTTCACTCCGAACAATGACGGGACGAATGATCTGTTGAAGCCGATACTGGTAGGTATACAGACCTTCCATTATTTCAGCGTGTACAACCGGTGGGGGAACCTGATATACACGACACAGGATCCGAACCGGGGATGGGATGGGACGTTCAAGGGGGTGGCGCAGCCGGTAGAGACTTACCTGTGGATGGCGGAGGGGATCGATGTGGAAGGGAACCGGGTGCTGGCGAAGGGGATGACGTCGCTGGTGCGGTAGGAGAGATATGGTTGAAAAGAATTTATTCAAATAATATGCTAAATCCAATATCCTGATGAGGAAGATTTATACACTATTGATATTCCTTTCGGCCGCGGGGCTTGTCCGCGGGCAGGAGATCAATTTTTCGCGGGTGCAGGATATGACCATATGGTACAACCAGTCCCTCAAAACCGATAAACAGAATAGCCTTAAGCTCAACTACAGAAGCGTCCGTTATGGCGGGCAGATCGCCTACAACAGTGTTGCGGCGTTGTTTGACATGCCGTTGCTGTCCAAGGATGGGAAGAACAAATCCAATTCCGGCTATTTTTCCTTCAGCGCCGGGGCTGCTTCCGACAAGACCAATGATGGGATACTGAACAATACACTGGGTATGATGGGTATTTCCTATGCGATCCCGATCGGGCGTCATGAGACCTATCTGGCTGCGGGTTTCCAGGGCGAATACTATCGGAGCTCGTTGAATCTGGCGGGTGTGTCGAATGCATTT
>JAFDYE010000300.1 GCA_018267585.1 Bacteroidota bacterium | reverse complement strand
GATCAAGTTCGAAGAGACCGTCGCCGCCACCATACAGCCCGGCTCCCTGGTGCCCGAGCTGACGATCGACACCGAACTCCCCTTCGAAGCGATCCGCCCCTCTTTTTATAATATACTCGAACAAATGCAGCCCTTTGGCCCAGCCAACGCACAACCGGTATTCGTCGCCCGCAACCTCACGGACAAAGGCTCGAGAATAGTGAAAGACCTCCACGTCCGCTTTTGCCTGCAGCAGAACGGCATCCTGATGGACGGCATCGGCTTTGGCCTGGCCGGAAAATTCCCCCTGCTCCGGACCGGCGCCCCCATCGACCTCGTCTTTACAGTCGAAGAGAACGAATGGAACAACCAAAAGAACCTGCAGCTAAAAGTCATCGACTTCGCCCTCAGCGCATGATCAAAAAAAGGAAGCCACCCGGCTTCCTTTCATTTCCTTTTCCAATCCCTACGCTGCTCACTTCCTTTTCCAACCCCTTCACTTCTCACTTCCCTTTCCCAACCCCTACGCTTCAAGGATGATCTTCCCCTTCTGCTCTCCCCCCATAAGATCGACACTCCGCTGTATAAAATGCGTCAGATTGTTACCCTTCAACAGCCCCTGCGACAACAACGCCAGGTCCGAAAGATTATGAACCAGCTTCTCCTGCCGCGCCTTGTCGTCCTCCTTCAGGATAGTCTGGAAAATGGCGTGATTGCCATTGACCGTCAGCGTTACCTCGTCGGGCATATTGGCATAAAATCCACCCATCGACCCGCTGACAGCAGCCATATCCTTCATACGCCGCATGAACTCCGGACGGGTCGCAACTACCGGCGGCGCTTCGGGACTCAGCCCCTTTACCTCCACGGTCATATGCAGCTCAGGCACCTGCCGCTCGAACAGCTGCTTCAGCGCCGTCTCCTCCTCTGTGTTAAGGACAGACCCGGTAGTCTCCGCTTTGTCGATCAGATTGTCGGCGATATCGGAGTCCACCCGCGTAAAATGCACGTCCGGCCACTTGGACTCCATCTGGTTGATGAACGCAGCGTCTACGATCGTTTCTAACTTCACAACGACAAATCCTTTCGCCAGCGCCTGCTGAATATAACTGTCCTGCTGAACGGGATTGCTCGTATACAGGATCACCAGCTTCCCGTCCTTGTTCTTCTGCAGCCCTTCCGCCTGCGACCTGTACTCCTCGAGCGTATAGAATTTGCCACCCTTGACGTCTTCCATGATATGGAACTTCACCGCCTTCTCGAGAAACTTGTCATCCGTCATCATCCCATACTTCACAAAAAGCCCGAGACTCTCCCACTTCTCTTCGAACTCCTTCCTCTCCTTATTGAAGATATCTTCTAATTTATCCGCTACCTTCTTCGTAATATGATTGTTGATCTTCTTCACATTGGGATCCCCCTGCAGATAGCTGCGGCTTACATTCAGCGGGATATCCGGGCTGTCGAGCACACCGTGCAGCAGCATCAGGAACTCCGGAACGATATCCTTTACCTCATCCGTCACAAAGACCTGGTTGCTGTACAATTGGATCTTGTCCTTCTGTATCTCGTAACTCTGCTTGATCTTCGGGAAATAAAGGATACCCGTGAGACTAAAGGGATAATCGACATTGAGGTGTATCCAGAACAGCGGCGCTTCACTATAAGGATACAGCTCCTTATAAAAATCCTGGTAGTCCTGGGCAGTCAGCTCGCTCGGCTTCTTCGTCCACGCCGGCTGGGGATTATTGATCTGCTCCCCCTCGAATTTGATCGGCACCGGCAGGAAACGACAAAATTTCTTCAACGTCGCACTGATACGGTCCGCATCCAGGAACTCCTGGCTCTCCTCGTTGATATGAAGTACGATATCGGTCCCCCTCTCCGCCTTCTCTACGTCCTCGAGAGAATACTCGGGACTCCCGTCACACTCCCACTTCACCGCCTGCGCCCCTTCCCGGTAACTCCTGGTGATCACATCCACCCGCTCGCTCACCATAAAAGAAGAATAGAACCCAAGCCCGAAATGACCGATGATATTCGCTTCGTTCTGCCCCTTATACTTCTTCAGGAACTCCTCAGCGCCGCTGAAAGCCACCTGATTGAGGTATTTATCGACCTCCTCGGCCGTCATCCCCACCCCTTTATCGGAGATCGTGATCGTCTTGGCTTCCTTATCTAATTGAATATCAATGGTCAAATCCCCGAGGTCCCCCTTGGCCTCACCGATGGAGGACAAGGTCCTGAGCTTCTGGGTAGCATCTACCGCATTGCTAACCAACTCTCTGATAAAAATATCGTGTTCACTGTAAAGGAACTTCTTGATAATAGGAAAGATATTTTCCGTCTGGACGCGAATACTTCCTTTTTGCATTACTTGGTTTTTTTTATGGGTCGAATCAAACAAAATGCCATTTACCCCTTTCTGACACACTGTCAACCATCCACAGCTTCCTCCTCATTTCCTGTCACCACCCAAATCCTCCAACCCCCAACACCCTGTTAACCATCCAAAACATCCACCCTCGTCCCCTCTCGACCATCCATATTCATACACCCATCCTATCCCCCATTTCCCCATCAAAAAACATTGATTTTCCCCCAAAAAAACCTACCTTTGCAACCCATTTGTATTTTTCTAATTATAATTAAACAAAAACAGGGATCATGAACAATTATGAATTGATGGTGATTTTTACCCCTGTGCTTTCTGAGGAGGACTACAAAGCCGCCCAGAAAAAATACGCTTCTTTCGTCAAAGAAAATGGCGGCGAAGTGTTGCACGAAAATCCCTGGGGTCTGAAATCACTGGCGTACCCCATCCAGAAAAAGACGACCGGTTTATACTGGGTCCTGGAGTACAGTGCGCCATCCGACTTCAATGAGAAGCTGAAGATCCAGATTCTCCGCGACGAAACCGTGTTACGTTTCATGGCTACAAAACTCGATAAATACGCCGTCGAGTACAACACCAAAAAGAGAAGTGGCGTACCTACAGGAACCGAAAAAGTTGGAGCTTAATCATGGCAAAAGCAAACGAGATCAAGTATCTGACGGCCATCAAGCCGGAGAAACGCGCCAAGAAATTCTGCCGTTTCAAGAAATACGGTATCAAGTACATCGACTACAAAGACGCCGAGTTCCTTAAAAAATTCCTGAACGAGCAGGGCAAGCTGTTGCCCCGCCGTATCACCGGTAACTCCCTGAAATACCAGCGGAAAGTATCCGATGCGGTGAAAAAAGCCCGTCAGATGGCCCTTTTACCCTACGTAACAGACCTTTTAAAGTAACCTCACCCTAACCCCTTTCCACGGAAGGGGGGGACAGTCCGGCTCTGAAACTTTACAGTTCAACAGCGACGGATTGGGACAACGGTGAACAAACACAACAAAATGGAAGTCATTTTAATTCAAGACGTGGACAACCTGGGTTCCGCACACGAAAAAGTGAGCGTGAAGAATGGCTATGCCCGTAACTACCTGATTCCCCGCAAACTGGCTATAGAAGCCAACCCTTCCAACCTCAAACAGCTGGAAGAAAGGGTCAAGCAGCTCCAGAAGAAAGAAGCCAAAATGATGGCCGAGGTCAACAAAGTGATCGAAGTCCTCAAGGCCTCCCCGCTCAAGGTCGGCGCCAAGACCGGCACCAGCGGCAAGATCTTCGGTAGCGTCACCTCCGTCCAGCTGGCCCGCGCCATCCGCGACCAGAAAGGATACGAGATCGACCGCCGCAGGATCCACATCCTTGACGAAGTCAAAGAACTGGGTACTTATAAGGCTAAGGTCGATTTCGGCAACAGCAATGAAGCCGAGATCGAGTTCGAGGTCGGCGCTGAATAAGACAGATTCCCAAGATCTGCTAATAAAACGGCTAAATGTTTAAAAGCCCATGAACGAATCATGGGCTTTTTTATTGTAGTATCTATTTTTCTGGTATTTTCTTTAAATAATATCAAAACTCTTAGGTACAAAATCGTTTTACCATCTATATCAAATACGCTAAAAGCCTGACTAATTCTTATTCTCCCAGATTCGTGACAAAATTTTACTAAGTAATAAAAATTGCTATCTTTACAATAGCTCTATTATTCTTAGTAATATCCTCGGCTGTCGTAACTTTCTTTCCAGTCAGATTCCTCAGTCATTATGTCTAACAGTAGGTAGAGTGGTTTTTATCATTTTTTAATTTTTTGTACAATGAACATTTATGTAGGCAACCTTTCCTGGCAGATGACCGATGAGGATCTCAGGAACCTTTTTGAACAACACGGCAGTGTCTCTTCCGCCAAGATCGTAAAGGACAAAGTGTCCGGCCGCAGCAAGGGCTTTGGCTTTGTCGAAATGGAAGACGATGCAGAGGCGCAACAAGCCATTACTAACCTGTATGACAGCGAGGTAATGGGCCGTAAGATCATCGTCAACGAATCTCAGCCGAAGCAACAAAGCAGCGGCGGCGGCGGTGGTTACAAGAAGAGGTCCTTCGGCGGCGGTGGCGGCGGAGGTTACAAAAAGGGTGGTTATGACCGCGGCGGCGGTGGTGGCTACAACAGGGACTATTAATTCTAATCGATCGATATTCTTTGTTTAGTAAAATCCTTTCCGGCAACGGGAAGGATTTTTTCTTTTATCACAGCCACACCCGGATGCTCAACCCTTCGCCCTTCTCCGGAAAAGACTTCCTATAAGCGCCTACCCATCCCTGTGATGCTGACATCGAACAG
>JAFDYE010000002.1 GCA_018267585.1 Bacteroidota bacterium | reverse complement strand
TGGACAGTCCCGGAGGGGCGTCGGGGGTGAGGGCCGTGATCTTGCCGCCCACCATCCGGAGGGACCAGGAGCCTTGTTTGCCGGGCAGTTGGAGGTTGGTCAGCCACATCTAGGTAACGCGTTTTAGTTGCATGCCGTAAATGATGGGTACGCCGAGGAAGCGTTCGAAGATCGCCGAGGCGCCCTGTTGCTCATACCAGGGGCGCATAGAGGCGTCGATCCTTCTTTCTATGATGCGGATGGGAGCGAGGTTCAGGCTGCTGGCGAGGTCGGTGACCCGGGCGAGGGGATAGACGTGATTGCGGATGGCGATGGTCTTTTGCTTTTTGTCGCGGAAGGTCCGTTGTCCGCCGCGCGCGAGGGCTTCGGGGTGATAGTCGGTGATGATCAGCTGTCCGCCGGGTTTTAGGACGCGGGCCCATTCGGTGAATGCCTTGGCGAGGTCGGGGATATGGGCGACGGTCAGGGTGGAGAGGAGGAGGTCGCAGCTGGCTGATGGCAGGTGGGGCAGGGTGGAATCTTTCAGGAGGTAGGTCTCTGCGTCCGGGAATTTGGTTTTCAGCTGGTGGAGCATACCCGGGGAAACGTCGAATCCGACCAGGCGGGCAGGATGTTTTTTGTAAAGGGTTTCCCAGTGGCGGCCTGTGCCGCAGCCGATGTCGGCGATCGTGCTGTGGGTGACCGGGGCGGTAGCGAGCAGTTCGGAGCAGAGCTGACCGTCCAGCGTCAGCATGAGATTATCTGGTTGATTATCATACTCTAAGGACCATATATCGTAGGCGGTGGCGGGGTCTGCCTCCGGAAGGCGACCCTTGCGAAAATACTGTCTGAGCTTGTTGATCAGTTGAGGCATCCTTTGGTATAAAACGGTCGTTTATCTTAATCGGATGCCTACAGCGTCGACAAAATATGCATAAGATACTATTGTTCAATCCGAGAAGTGCAACGTACAAGTTCCGTGTCCCCAATTCCATACTACAGATAGCGGCGAGTGTCGATGATATGGCCGAGTGGGTGATCGTCGACGGCAACCGGGAACGTGATCCTTATCAGAAGATACGGGCGTTGCTGGAGACGGGGGAGTTCCGGTATGTCGGTTTTACGGTGATGCCCGGGCCGCAATTGAAGCAGGCTATTCCTTATGCCCGCCGGATCAGGGAGGAGTTCCCGGGGACGGTGATGATCTGGGGAGGTTATTTTGCTTCCAACCAGTATACCGTCGTGCTTAATTCGGGGTGTGTGGATTTTGTCATCAATGGCCCAGGGGACAGGGCATTTCCTGCGTTGATCGAGGCGTTGGAGCATAAGAGGCCATACGAGCTGATCAGGAACCTGATCTATTTGGACGGGACCAGGATCGTAAAGACTGCGAAGGATGACCTGATCGATCAGTCTACGCTGCCATCCCTGCCTTATGACAAGCTGGACCGGCTGTATCCGATGGTCAATTATCTCGGGAAGACCTATCTGGGTAACAGGACGCTGGCGTATCATTCGAGCATCGGTTGTCCGTTCACGTGTTCGTTCTGTGCGGTGGTCCCGATCTATGAGGCGCGCTGGAAGGCCAAACCGGCGCAAGATGTCTATAAGGATATCCGGTATATCAGGGAGAAATGGGGTGCGGATTCCATCGAATTCCACGATAATAATTTCTTTGTTTCGGAGAAGAGGACTGCGGAATTCTCGAACCTGGTGCGGAATGACGGGATGGTCTGGTGGGGGGAAGGCCGTATCGATACTATCAACAAGTACAAGGATGAGACGCTGGCGCTGATGCGCGAGTCGGGCTGTAAGATGATATTTTTTGGCGCGGAAACGGGGAATGACGAAATACTGAAGCGGATGGACAAGGGTGGGACGCAGTCGGGTCAGCAGATCAGGGAGTTTGCGGCGCGGATGAAGAAATTCGATATCATACCCGAATATTCGTTCGTGCTGGGGACGCCTGCGGAGACGCCTGAGAAGGTGATGCAGTATATCGACCAGGACATCGCTTTTATCAAGGAAATAAAGGAGATCAATCCGAGTACGGAGATCGTGATCTATACGTACAGTCCTGTGCCGACGGAGGGGTCGGAGCTTTTCAGGAAGAGCCAGGAGAGCGGGTTCAAATTCCCGGAGACGCTGGAAGACTGGATCAGTCCGCACTGGGAGAATTTTGACATGCGTAAGAATCCGCTGACGCCCTGGCTGACGCCGGAGATGATCGACAAGATACGCAATTTCGAAACGGTCCTGAACGGGTACTATCCGACGGTGTCGGACATCCGGCTCAACGGGTTGAAAAGGAAGCTGATGCACCTGGTTTCCGGGTTGCGGTACCGGACGAGTCTGTACAAGTATCCGTATGAGATCAAGCTGATGCATCGGCTTTGGAACTACAGGCAGCCTGAAATTCAGGGGTTTTAGCAGGTGGGGCATCCTTTAACAAAGAAATAGCGTTTAATATGACCGAGGGCCCGGGAAGCCCCGAACCAGACGAATTTCCGAGACTGGAACAACCCGATAAACCGCATAAAACTAAAACAATGTACCTGCCTGATTCTTCTATACTGACCAATATTGAGGTACAGGGACATCCGCGCCTGAAGGAGATCCTTTTCGAGAAGAAATACATCCTTATCCGGACCCTGGAGAACAGACTTTACACGGATGACGAGCTGGCCAGGCTGCCGGAGATCAATGTCACGCATACTCATTACAAGGAATGGCAGGTCCGGAAGCATTCGTGTCAGCGTCTTATCCGTTATCTTTCGACGCGGAGGCGGTCGCCGGAGATCCTGGAGATCGGCTGCGGGAATGGGTGGCTGAGCCATCAGCTGGCGCAGATACCGGGGACGAAGGTGACGGGGATGGACATCAATTTTACGGAGCTGCAGCAGGCGGCGAGGGTGTTCAGCAATGATCCTAATTTACGTTTTATTCACGGGGATATCGATTCGGGGATACTGGGGGCGAGACAGTTCGACTGTATCGTTTTTGCTGCGTCGATCCAGTATTTCCCGTCGCTGAAGAAGGTGCTGTTCAAGACGCTTTCCTGTCTGAAGTCCGGGGGTGAGATCCACGTGCTGGATACGCCTTTCTACAAGCCGGAGAACCTGGAGCGTGCGAGGAGGCATAGTCTTGCGTATTATACGTCGTTCGGCTACCCTGAGATGGCCGACTACTATTTTCATCATTCCATAGAGGACCTGCGTCCTTTTCACCATGTGCTGTTGCACAACCCTCATTCGGTCAAGAGCCGGATCCTTGGCATGAAGAGTCCTTTTCCGTGGATCAGGATCATGAATTGAGCATGAATTGAAATTATGGCCAGCACGTCTTTTCTACATACGTTGAAGCGTTACCGGACGCTGAAGACCGACAGGATCAGCGCCCTGCCGATCGTCATTCTTATGCCGCACAGCGCCTGCAACTGCAAGTGTGTGATGTGTGATATCTGGAAGGGGAATGGGCATCTCCGTCAGCTGAGGGAGGAGGATATTGCGGGTTTGTTGTCGACGTTGGGGAGACTTGGGACGCAGCAGGTGCTGATGTCCGGAGGGGAGGCGTTGCTGAATGCCAATTTCTTCCGGTTGTGCGGGTTGTTGAAGGCTGCGGGGATCCGCGTGACGCTGCTTTCGACGGGGTTGTTGCTGGGTCGTCATCGTGATAGCCTGCTGGAGCTGGTGGATGATATCATCGTGTCGCTGGATGGGGACAGGGAGCTGCACGATCAGATAAGGAATATTCCGGGGGCGTTTCAGAAGATGAAGGAAGGGGTGCAGCTGGTGCGTGCCAGGCGGGCGGATTACAGGATAACCTGCAGGACTGTCATTCATAGACTTAATTTCAGGCGGTGGCCGGAGATCATCCGGGCGGCGGTGGATATGGGGCTTCAGCAGATCAGCTTTTTGCCGGCGGATGTGACGAGCGAGGCGTTCAACCGGGCGGGGAATAGATGGGATGAGCCGAGGCAGTTCGAGATACTGCCTTCTTTGGATGAGCTGCCGGAGCTTGGCGCGATGATCGAGACGGTGGTTAGCGAGTTTGGGCCGCTGTTCGAGAATGGCTATATCGCCGAGTCGCCGGCCAAGCTGGCGAAGATCGGCGAGTATTACCGGGCGTCGCATGGGCTTTGCGCCTATCCGTACAAGAAGTGCAATGCGCCCTGGGTGTCTACGGTGATAGAGGCGGATGGGACGGTGAGGCCTTGTTTCTTCCTTCCACCGATGGGTAATATTCATTAGCAGCCGCTGGATGTGATACTTAATTCGCCTGCTGCTGTCGCCTTCCGGAAGTCGCTGGATATGGATAAGAATGAGACCTGTGTACGGTGTGTTTGTTATCTGAATCTTCAACCCCTTAATAATCTGAATGGATAAGATTAATTTGAATGGATAAGACCCTGCCTTTGCGTGTCGTATTCCTTTTGCTGGCTGTCTATGTGCTGCTGGCGGCTTTGGGTTTGCGCCACCACGAGCTCTGGCTGGACGAGTCGCAGCATTTTCTGATCGGGAGGGACAGCGACTCATAGGGGGCGTTGTACTGGAATATGCGGTATGACGGACACCCCCGGCTGTGGAATTTCATGATCTTTTTTGTTACGCATTTCATTACCCGGAGCTATGCGGGGATGCAGGTGATGCACCTGGTGATCTCGGCTTTGAGCGCGTTCCTGCTGTTGCGTTATGCGCCTTTTAGTCTGTGGGTGAAGGTCTTCATCCTGTCGGGGTACTATTTTTTGTTCGAGTTCTCGGTGCTGAGCAGGAATTACGCGCTGGGGGTCTTGTTGTTGTTTGTGGTTTGTGTGTTATTAAGGGATCCCGAGAGGCGGCTGACCGGGATCGGCCTGGTGCTGGTATTACTCTGTAATGCGCATTTGTTCTTTGCGTTTGCGGCGATGGGGGTGTTTGTATACCTGGCCATGGAATATCGCGGGGAATGGTTCTCGTGGCGTTGGGGCGTGTTCACGCTGCTGTTCGTGACCGGTCTTGTCAGCGTAATTATCCAGACCCGCACGCCTCCGGAGGAGAGCTTTCATCATGTGTATCCAGGGGAATGGCTTTCGGGGAAGAATATTTCGTTTGCGGCGCTTGCTGTCGTTCGCGGCTGGTTGCCGGTTCCGAGGGTCAGGGAGTTGATGGAGGGGCATTTCTGGAACAGTTATCTCTTTAGCCCGCAGCATGTGCCGCCGGTCTTTCAGCTGTTGCTGCTGGGGGTATTGCTGTTGTTGCCGGGGATGGTGCTGCGGAGGGACAGGAAGGCGATGGTGTTCTACTATGTGTGTTTTTTCTGGATATGGGCTTTCTTTATCGTGACGCAGCAGACGGCCACGCGTTATTTTGGGATGGTATATATCTATTTTCTTGCGGCGTGGTGGATCGGTGGAGGGGGGATGGAGGGTGTATCGCTGCCGGTGCGGTTAAGCCTGTATGGGATACTGGCTATCCAGGTAGCGGTAGGGCTGGTCGCTTATGAGCAGGATATTGTCCGTCCATTTTCTTCTTCGAAGGATGTGGCGGATTTTCTTTTTGAGAAAGGGTTGGACAAGCAGACCGTTGTCGTGGATGGGTACAATGGGGTGCCGATGGTAAGCGCCTATCTTGGCCGGACGCTTTATTGTACGACGGCTGATATTTCTGCCAGCTATGTTGTCTGGAAGACCCGTTATTGGCCGAGGCCGCGGCCGAAGATCGGCGAGGAGATCGGGCGTTCGGCGTATCTGCAGGGGCTTGGGCGTTATGTGCTGGTGTCGAATCTCCCGCTGGATACGGGAAGGATAGTCGTGGGTAAGAAGTCGTGGACGCTGGCCTGTCTGGCGTCGTTCACGAACAGTGTCGTGAAGGAGCATTATTTTGTTTATCAATCACAGGAAAACCACTGAGTCATGGATAAGGTCCTTTTTTCGCATTCCTATTTCATGCGGTTCGATCCCAAGCAGTGGGCGACGGGGCAGCCTTATCCGCCGCTTGCTACCATCGGCGCTGCGGCATTGTTGCGGTCGCGGGGTTTTCGTGTGGGGTTGTTCGATACGATGTTCGTGGAGGATCCGGAGGAGGTGCGGCGGTTGCTGGAGGGGCAGCGGCCGGATTTTTTTGTCGTGTATGACGATGGGTTCAACTATCTGACGAAGATGTGTCTGACCAATATGCGGGAAGCGGCGTACCGGATGATACAGCTGGCGCGTCGGCAGGGTTGTGTGGTGATCTTGTCCAGCTCGGATTCGACGGATCACTGGAAGGAGTACCTGGAGAGGGGGGCGGATTTTGTGTTGTTGGGTGAGGGTGAGCAGACGTTGCTGGAGCTTGTGGAGACCATTAGTGGGGGGAGGGATGAGCTGACGGCGATCGCGGGTCTTGCGTGGCTGAAGGATGGAATGCCTTTCAGGACGGGGGCGCGTCCGGTGATGCGGGATCTGGATGCGCTGCCTTTGCCGGCCTGGGACCTGGTGGATATCGAGAGCTACAGGCGGGTATGGTTGCAGCACAACGGTCATTTCTCCTTGAATATCGGCACGACGCGGGGGTGTCCCTTCAAGTGCAACTGGTGTGCCAAGCCGATATATGGCAACCGGTACAATGCCCGGTCTCCGGGGCATGTGGTGAGTGAGCTGCGGATGCTGAAAGAAAGGTATGGGTTTGATCATATCTGGTTTTGTGACGACATTTTCGGGCTGAAGCCGGGGTGGGTGAATGAGTTTGCGGGTCTGGTGGAGGAGGCGGGATTGTCCTTCAGCTTTAAGATACAGTCGAGGGCCGACCTGCTGCTGCAGGAAAATTATATATCGGCGCTGGCGAGGGCGGGTTGTGATAATATATGGATGGGCGCCGAGAGCGGGTCGCAGAAGATACTGGATGCGATGGACAAGGGGACTACGGTGGGGCAGATCGTGGAGGCTACGAGGCTGGTAAGGGAGGCGGGTATGCGGCCGTCGTGGTTCATCCAGTTCGGGTATCCGGGGGAGACGAAGGAGGATATCGGGAAGACGGTGAGGATGATCAACCGGCTGCTGCCGGATTCGTTGGGCATATCGGTGTCCTATCCTTTGCCGGGAACCTTGTTTTACGAGCGGGTGAAGGAGGAGCTGAAGGATAAGACGAACTGGACGGATTCGGATGAATTGAAGCTGATGTTCAGGAATACCTATTCACCGGCTTATTATAAGCAGTTGCACCGGTATGTGCACAAGACGTACCGGTGGCATCTGGCGTTGAGGCAGGTCCGGGAGTTGCTGGTCGGGCCGGCGCGGGTCTCGGGTGTTGCGTTGAAGAAAGCGGCGAGTCTTTTGCTGTACGGGCCTGCGGCAATTGTTGATCGAATAAAATTAGCGCGATATGAAGCCATTGGACATAATCAATGAGGTCGAGGCGGCGAAGGCGTTCAGCCGTCAGTCGCCGGTATTTGACGAGTATGATGCGGGGAATACCATCATCCGGTACAAGCGTGAGCGGGTGCGGGAGCATGTGTTGCGGCACATGCCGGTGAGGGGGGCTATATTGGAGCTGAACTCGGGGACGGGGGAGGATGCTGCGTTCTTTGCGCGGAAGGGGTACCGGGTGCATGCGACGGATATTGCAATGGGGATGCAGCAGCAGCTGAGGGAGAAGATGCAGCGGCTGGGGTTGACGGAGAGGGTGTCGACGGAGCTGTGTTCGTATAATTCTCTTGACTTGTTGCGGGAGCGGGGGCCGTATGATCTTGTCTTTTCGAATTTTGCGGGGCTCAACTGTACGAGCAGCCTGGATAAGGTGCTGGGTTCGTTGTCGCCGTTGGTGAAGCCGGGCGGGCAGGTGACGATGGTGATATTGCCGCGTGTCTGTCTGTGGGAGCTGTTGCTGGTCTTCAGGGGGAAGTTCCGGACGGCGCTGAGGCGGCTGGGGTCGCCGGTGAGGGGTGCGAGGTCGCACGTGGAGGGGGTCTATTTCCGGTGCTGGTATTATTCGCCGTCCTATGTCAGGCGGCATATGCCGAAGGATTTTGAGTTGCTGGGGCTGGAGGGGCTTTGTACGATAGTGCCGCCTTCGTATATCGAGCAATTTGCGGAGAAGAGGCCGGGGCTATATGGGTGGCTGCGGGGGTTGGAAGACAGGTGGAAGGCGAGCTGGCCGTGGAGGGAGATCGGGGACTATTATATCATAAGTTTTCGGAAGAAGGGGTGAGCGACCATTGGGTCTGCAGTTCGTTGAGGCGGCGGTTGTACCGGTCGAGTACGGATTGCTGAAAATTCCCTGGATCGGGTCGGGAGAAGTGTTTTGCGTTCTGGAGGGACATGCGGTCTCCTTTTACGTTGCGTTCGCCGCGTTGTTCTTTTTTCTGCCAGCGCCGGCTGGTCCAGCGTTGGAGCGTGTCATCGAGGCGGTCGCCCCAGCGGTTGTCGAGCAGCTTTTCGAGGGCTGTCTTGATGAAGGAAGTGGGAAGGGGGCCCCTGGCTTCTTTTGGGCGGTTCTTATAGTGGGGGAAGAAGCGGGTCGTCCAGTCATTGGCGTCGAAGAATCTTGTCAGGCCGCCGTTGCCGCTGGCGGGGAGTAAAGTGATCATTTCTGTGGCGGTGAAGATATTCTTTTCTTTTATTTCGAGTGCGTCTTCGTCGATGTAGTAGTTCATACAGTACAAGTGCTGGCTGTTTGTCAGGTAGGTCAGCTTTTTAAAGCAGTGCATAAGGGTTCTTGCTATCCAGAGTCTGTTGCGGCTGGTTATAATAAAATAGTCGATGTCGGCGTGCTCGTCTGCAAAATGTTTGGAGAGCGAGCCGGAGATGCCCACTCCGCGGACGTAGGGAAAGCGATATAATCTGCGGGAGATGCGTTCTGCTATTTTGAGGAGCTCGTCGGCGTGGCGGTTGCCGCGGGTACGGCGGACGGCCAGGGCGGGATCGTTGCGGAGGCTATAGAATTCGCCGTCGCGGAAGAGCAGTCTTTCGTGGGTAAGGTCTTCCAGCTCTTTTGCGAGGTCGGCCGGTGAGACCTCTATATCCAGGAAGAAGAGTATTTCGCCGGGAGTGACCGGGTAGCTGAAGAGGTCAAAATAGGCTAAAACCTTTAGTATGCTTGGTCTCATTGCTAGTTCAAAAAGAGAACGGTCGTTGGCGGGCAATGGTTGCCTGGTTGCGATAGGGGGATTGGGGGACGGCGGAATGTGGGTGGCCGCCGTTGGGAGGTTCCAGGCAACCGCTGCATTTGTGCCTGCGTTTGGTCTTTTAGAATGAGCTACTTCTTTTTTAAAAGATTTTTCGATCTGTTGTTCTCGGTATTGGTCATAGTCTTTGTGCTTAGCTGGGCATTGCCGTTGATGGCTTTATTGATCAAGCTGGATTCTCGCGGTCCTGTATTCTTTTTTCAGAAGAGGATAGGCAAGGGGGGAAGGCCATTTATTTGTATAAAGATGCGGACCATGGTCGTCAATCCGCAGGCCGACCAGGTGCCCGCGGGCCGGGAAGACGGGCGGGTTACGCGCATGGGGAAATGGCTGCGGTGTTCGTATCTGGATGAACTGCCCCAGTTCTTCAATGTGTTGCTGGGTTCGATGAGTCTTGTGGGACCGAGGCCTTATATGCTGACGGATAACCAGGTGTTCTCGCGGATCGTTGCAGAACATCCGATGCGCTATACGATAAAGCCCGGCATAACGGGGATGGCGCAGATAAAAGGGCTTCACGGGCCTTTGTCGGAGCGGGATGGAGCCGTTATCGTCACGCGTTTTCAGTGGGATATCTTTTATATACGGAATGCCAATTTTCTGCTGGACATCGATATTATCCGGCGGTCGATACATCTTTTATTTACCCAACAGATGCGCGCATGAGAGTTGCTTTTATAACGAGATCGACGCTGTATACAGTGGTTGGCGGGGATACTTTCCAGGTGGCTGAGACGGCCCGGCATCTGGAGAAGCTTGGTATCCGGGTGGACATACTGCTGACCGATGCGGATATCGACTATGGGCGATACGACCTGCTGCATTTTTTCAACCTCATTCGTCCGGCGGATATACTTTGTCATATCAGGAGCGGGAAGCCTTTTGTCGTCAGCACTCTGCTGGTGGACTATAGCGCCTATGACCGGCATCACCGGAAGGGGTTGTCGGGGTGGGTCTGCCGTCTTTTGTCTCCCGGCGCCATTGAATACTGCAAGACGATTGCCCGGTATCTGCTCGGCAAGGACAAGCTGATGACGAAAAGCTATCTGTGGAAGGGGCAGCAGGCGTCGGTACAGGAGATACTGGACGGGGCGTCGTTGCTGTTCTCCAATTCTGTGCTCGAGAGCAGGCAGCTGGAGCGGCTTTATGAGGTGAAGGCGGACTGTATGGCGGTCCCGAACGGGCTGGATGCCGAGCTGTTCGCATATGATGCCCGGCAGAAGAAGGACGACAGGCTGGTCCTCTGCGTGGCGCGTATCGAGGGGATAAAGAACCAGCTCAACCTGATAAAAGCGTTGAGCGGCAGCCGTTATAATCTGCTGATCATCGGCGACCATGGTCCGGGGCATGGGGATTACTATCGGGAATGCCGGAGGCTGGCGGGGGGGAATGTCGGGTTCATGCGGCATATCCCGCAGCGCGAGTTGGTGAAGTACTACCAGCAGGCCAAGGTGCATATATTGCCCAGCTGGTTCGAGACCTGCGGGCTTTCTTCGCTGGAGGCAGGGGCCATGGGCTGCAATATCGTCATTACCGATAAAGGCTATGTCCGGGAATACTATGGCGACTATGCCTTCTATTGTGATCCGGATGATCCGGCCTCGATCTTTAGCGCGGTGGAGGATGCGGCGAGGTCTGGTCCAAAGGTGGATCTCCGGAAGAAAATACTAACCAATTATACCTGGGGAAGGGCGGCTGAGGACATTGCGAAAGGATATGATAAAATCATGGGTACGATATGAGTCTTAGAATAGCCATTATGGGAACGAGGGGGATACCCAATCACTACGGGGGATTCGAGCAGCTGGCGGAGCATCTGGCGCCGGGGCTGGCGAGGGCGGGACACGACGTCACTGTCTACAACTCGCATAACCATCCTTTTCAGGGGAAGCAGTGGGAGGGGGTAAAAATCGTCCACTGCTATGATCCGGAGTTTTTGTTCGGCAGCGCCGGGCAGTTCGTTTACGATCTCAACTGTATCCTGGATGCGCGGGAGCGGAATTTCGACGTTATCCTGCAGCTGGGGTATACGAGCAGCTCGGTGTGGGGGCTGCTTTTTCCGGAGAATGTAGTGGTGATCTACAATATGGACGGCCTGGAGTGGCAGCGGGCGAAGTATTCCAGGCTGACGCGGCGGTTTCTGCTGTATGCCGAGCGGCTGGCGGTACGGTTCAGTAGTTTTAGGATCGCAGATTCTCCGGTCATACAGGAATACTACTCGCGTAAGTATGGTATCGGGACGGAGTATATTGCGTATGGCGCGGATGTTTTTGATTCTGCCGATGCTTCGGTGCCGGGGGCGTATGGGGTAGAGCCGGGGGATTACCTGTTGCTGATGGCGAGGATGGAGGAGGAGAACAATATCGAGATGGTGCTGAACGGGTTTTGTTCCAGCGGTACTACGAAGAAGATGTTGATCGTGGGGAATATGTCAAACGGGCATGGGAAGTATCTCAAGAAAAAATTTTCTGATGATGAGAGGGTGGTCTTTGCGGGGGCGATATTCGAGCAGGAGAAGGTGCATTCGCTGAAGGCGTTCTCTTTCCTGTATTTTCACGGGCACAGCACGGGCGGGACGAATCCGTCTCTGCTGGAGGCGATGGCGAGCAGGGCGTTGATCCTGGCCCACGACAATGCGTTCAACCGGAATGTGCTTGGCGGGGATGCCTACTATTTTTCTTCGGCTGCGGGTGTGCGGGAGCTGGTGGATGGGCTTGTGCGGGGCGAGGCGGAGGAGGAGATGTTGCGGAGGAATTTCGAGAAGGTGGGTGAGTGTTACAGCTGGCCGGATGTCATTGAAAAGTATGAGCGTTTTATTTTGAGAAGTGTTTTTGTATTCAGGAATGAGAGAAATCTTGTATATAGACGATACTCCCGGGAATAAGATCAGCTATTATCTGCTGCTGGCGTTCCTGGTGATGCTGCCTTTCGACAGAGTTTACAGTGAGCTGGCGTTGATCGGGCTGTTCCTGCATACGCTGGTGGAGAACTGGCCGATGAGGTGGGGTGTGGGTGGCGCCGCAGGGCGGGGGAGGGTGTTCTCTTTTCGTTGGGTGGGGTGGCTGGTGAGCTGTTTGTTCCTGGTCGTGCTGATCGGTTCGTTGTACGCGCCGAGCTGGCGCGATGCGGAGCGCCATATGGAGAAGCAGCTGGCGCTGGTGCTATTTCCGTGGATCGCGTGGAATTCCCGGCTGGACTGGAACCGGGTGAAGTGGCCGTTGCTGAAGGCTTTTGCATTGTCCTGTTTTTTCACCGTCGTCTTTCTATACGAAAGCGCGATTGCAGCGGCGCCTTCATTGGGGGCGTTGTTCACGCCGGGCTATCTCAATCATGCCTTCACGGCGCCGATCGATCTGCATGCGACCTATTTTGCGATGGACGTGGCCGTGGCGCTGGTGGTGGTTGTGTGTGTGGGGATAGCGGCCCGGTCGTTGTGGTTGAAGCTGGCGTATGGGCTTATGGCGCTGTTGTTCCTGCTGGCCCTTGTGCAGCTGGCGTCGCGGGCTGTCTGCCTGGCGGTGCTGGTTATCGTAAATGTGCTGCCGTGGCTGTTGTTGAAGGGCCGGTTGCGTCTTGTGGCGATTGGGGGGTATCTTCTGCTGAGTCTGCTGCTGGTGGTGCTGGTCATCCGCAACCAGACGCTGTATACGCGTTATCTGGTCTCGCTGAAGCAGGATATGATGGGTGTGACCGGCCGGGAGGAAGATCCCGAGCCCAGGATGGCGCGGTGGAAATGTGCCTGGGAATTGATCCGGGATTCGCCGTGGGCGGGTTATGGGACGGGTTCGGAGGTGCCCAGGCTGAAGGAGCGGTATTATGCGCACCAGCTGACGATCTCGTATACGCATGATCTGAATGCGCACAATCAGTTTATCAGCTATGTATTGAATATCGGGCTGCCTGGGGGATTGTTGTACCTGGGGGTCCTTGTTGCGGGAGGGCTTGTTGCGTATCGACGGAGGGATGTTCTGTCGGGAAGTTTCCTGGTGGTGGTGGCTGCGGTGTCCTTCTCCGAGAATATACTGGATACGAACAAGGGAATATTCTTTTTTAGCGTGTTCTTTTGTCTGTTCTTCTACCCGGTGGTGGGGCTGGTGAAGGCTCCGGCGGCGGGGACGGTGGTGACAGGGGCTCCGGCGGCGGGTGGCGCGGCGGCATTTAATTATCCATCTATTTGACATTTATCGCTTATCTTTCGGCATGCAAAAGATTGGCCTGCCGCTCGCACTCTTTATCACTTTATCGACTACTGTTGTTCTTGGTCAGAAGGATGTTCCGCTGCGGGTGCAGGGGGACAGCCTGATCGTGCTGCGTGCGGGAGAGGTATTGTTGAGCAAGCAGGGGTTTCCGCAGCAGATATGGATCGATGCGGCGGGGGAGAAGACGGCGATGCTGGCGGAGAATGTGCATTTTCATTTTGTCAACCAGGTGGATGGTAAGGACTTCCGGTTGAAGAGCGGGGAGGTTATTTATGAGAAGAAGGGGAAGCATCGGGTGGCGTGGCATGCGACGAGCGGGTCGGAAGCGGTCAGCATGTATGTCTATGGAGAGATACAGGATAAAGGTGTGATAGCATTATCGGTCAGGGTAACTGCTTTGGAAGACGTGGATATGAAGGATATTGTAATGCATGTTCCGATGGAAAAGGGGGTTGCTAAATCGATGCAGGGGTTGGGCAGGAGCGGAGATTATTCGTTCGACAGCGTCTATCACTGGAAATGGCCCGGAGAGCGTGCGGGCGAAAGCGGATGGATCGGGAATGGAAGCATAAGGTTGGGTTTTGGCCTGTCAGGTGGCAAGACATGGTGGAATGAAGGGAAAGGGGGGATCGACGTTGGGATAAAGGGTAAGTCGATGCTTGTAAATAGTTATAGCGGAGCGCATCGTCTGAGGAAAGGGGAAACGATCAAGTATAATTTTAATCTGGTTATATAATATGAAACTTTATAAGACGAAAAAGGGGAACCTCCTGGAGTCGGAGGGAAACTATTATGGTGTGGAGCTGGAGTGGGACGAGCTGGTGAACCAGGAGAACCTGTATAGCTATTTGTTATCGCTGGTGGAGTCGGAGCCGGCCTCTGCGAGGGTGGCTGTGGTGCCGGCGCATGAGGCGCAGGGCTGGATCAGGGATGGGGTGCTGGCGCCGATCGGGACGCAGGAGGTCTGGGCGGCGGGGGTTACGTATCTGCGCAGCAGGGATGCGCGGATGGAAGAGTCGAAGGAGTCGGGTGGCGCCACCTTTTACGACAAGGTATATGAGGCTGAGCGGCCGGAGCTGTTCTTTAAGTCGCAGGCGCACCGGGTGGCCGCGACGGGAGAGGAGGTGTATATCCGCCGGGATTCCGGCTGGAATGTGCCGGAGCCGGAGCTGACGCTCTTTATCAACAGCAGGGGTTCGATACAGGGGTATACGATCGGCAACGATATGAGCTCGAGGAGCATCGAGGGGGAGAATCCGTTGTATCTGCCGCAGGCAAAAGTCTATGAGCGGAGTGCGGCGATGGGGCCTTGTCTGTATGTGCCGCCGGCTCCGATCGCTGCGACGACGATGATCCGGATGTCTATCCAGCGGAATGGGGTCAAGGCGTACACCGGGGAGGTGGCTATCAGCCAGATCAAGCGGAAATTGACGGAGCTGGCGGAGTGGTTATACCGGGAGACCGATTTTATTTACGGCTGTTTTCTGATGACGGGGACTTGTCTGGTTCCGGGGAATGAGTTTACGCTGCAGCCGGGGGATAGGGTGGAGATTACTATTGATGGGATCGGGGTGTTGACAAATGTGGTAGCGTACAAGCCTTGAGAGGGGGGTGGGGGATCGGGAGGTGGGAAGCGGATATGAACCGTGGGTGTGAGAAGTGGAGGGGGTGAATTATATTTGCGTCCGATGGAAAAAATGAACTGGCAGAAGCTGTATAGTCCTGTTCGGACGGGAGCGAGCAAAATTGGTATGGGGGGAGCGGCTGGCGGGGTGCCGGGAGGGGTGTCCGGTGTGGCGGGTAGCGGGGTGTCCGGTGTGGCCGGCGGCGGGGTGCCGGGGTCGGTACCGGCGGGGGCGATGGGGGAGGGGAATGTGCGAACCTCCTTTCTGCGGGACTATGACCGGATCATTTTTTCTTCGGCATTCAGGCGATTGCAGAATAAGACGCAGGTGTTTCCTTTGCCGGGACCGGTATTTGTGCACAACCGGCTGACGCACAGTCTGGAGGTGGCGTCTGTCGGGAGGTCGCTGGGGAAGGCGGTGGGGGATGCCATTGCGGGGAGATATGCTGATTGGGGTGAGGAGTTCGAGGAGTTTTACAAATACGAGCTGCCTTCGGTGATCGCTGCGGGCTGTCTGGCGCATGATATTGGCAATCCGCCCTTCGGGCATTCGGGGGAAGACGCTATCCGCAATTTCTTCCGGGAGCTGACGGGCGATGCGAGGAAGCGTTATGAAGGGGAGCTGTCGCAAAATCAGCAGCGGGACTTTTTGTATTTTGAGGGCAATGCCAATGCGTTCAGGACGCTGACGCATAATTTCAATGAGCGGGCGTTGGGGGGCTTTCGGCTTACCTATGCGACGCTGGCGTCGATCGTCAAGTATCCATCTGATTCGTTGAATGGGTTCAACAAGCAGCAGCTGGTGACCAAGAAGTCCGGGTTCTTTGACTCGGAGGTCGACACCTATAAGGCTATTGCCGGGGAGCTGGGGATCCCGAGGAGAGGTGGGGACCTGAATGTCTATGCCCGTCATCCGTATGTCTATCTTGTGGAGGCGGCGGACGATATCTGTTATCGGATCATCGATTTTGAGGATGCGCACCGATTAAATATCATTTCGATAGAGACGATCCGGGATCTTTTTCTGTCGTTCTTTGACGATGAGAAGGGGTATAATTCGCGGGAGCGTGTGGAGAAGACCTTTCACGAGATCAATGACGACAATCAGAAGGTGCAGTATCTGCGGGCGATGCTGATCAATCTGCTCATTTTCAGGGTGCGGGATATATTCATGGACCGGGAGCAGCTGTTGCTGGAGGGGAACCTGGAGAAGTCGCTGATCGACTATCTGCCGCCGCGGGAGCTGGCGCTGATGAAGAAGATCGATGCTTTTTCTGTCGAGCATATCTACAACCACCGTTCGGTGGTCGAAATAGAGATCGCGGGTTATAATGTTATCGGCGGGATGCTGAAGGAGTTCTTCGGCGCCGTGCTGAGTCCGCGTTCGGTCAAATCTGAGAAGCTGCTTCAACTTATTTCCAAACAGTTCGTTATTTCCCGGGAGCCCGGTCATTTGTACGGGGATATTCAGTCGGTCGTAGATTTTATTTCCGGGATGACGGATCTCTACGCTGTTGACTTGTACCGCAAGATCACGGGTATGACTTTTCCACAGATCAGATAGGGGGGCGCGTGCGACGTGCAGCGTGTTAAGTTGGGATCCGCCTGCTGCCGCCCGGCCGTTGCCGGGGCGGATTGGCACGATTATTTTTAGAGATAAGTTATTCAATCACTAAAAAATAGTCTTATGCCGAATCCAAAGACAGATGCCAGTGGGTATTCCACCAGCAATGCAGACGAGGAAAGGGATATGGGTGCGAAGGGAGGTCCGACGACGAGTCTTGGGCAGCCGGATGATAAGCATGGGGTGTCGAAGCCTTATGATGCCGATCTGCAGACGCAGATAGCTGCCAAGGGCAAGGATAAAAAAGAAAAAAATAAAAAGGACCAACCGGATAAACCTCATAACCGTTCTTCACTCTAATACTTAACCACCTGGGCCCGTCGCAGTAAAATGCGGCGGGCTTTCACAAAACCTTAATTTATGTTTAACAGATTTTCAATCAATTTCGATTATGACGGTAAGCACTACCATGGTGCGATCAAGCCCCTTCAGGGAGGCCTACAGAACAGGATACCGACTACCTTTCAGGTGTTCCTTAACAACGTTTATTGCGGGTTGATGAAGAGGAGGGGGGATGACTGGGAAACGGATTCCCCAAAGTGCGCGGTCATGGTGAATGTAATTGGGAATCGCATTTATGATTGGTATGAATAGATATGTTTGGAACTCGATCTTTTGGATCTTGTTTATCGGCATGGTGAGCATGCTGTTTTTGGGATGTATTCGAAATTTGTAGTGATCCGGACTTCGTATGACAACGGGGTGAGGTGGATGTCAAGAGTTGGGATGGGGTGAACGGGACCCGCTAAATGCCGGGGATAACATATGAGCATTGTGCTGTGCGCCAGCCAGGATTCGGGATAATTCTTAGGACCGGATCTGCTGGTTTTTTTATTTTTAGGATGGGCTGCGATGGGGGATAGTTGCGGGGTGGCCGGAATGAGATAAATTTACAGTGCCATGAACCGACTACTACTTGCTTGTGTGTTTTTGTCTTTATAATGGGGCGCTGGACGGGCTTTCTCTAACGGGGGACCATTTTTTCTATGGCAATCCGCTGGCTTCGACGGGCAATTATGGAAGGCGGGAGTGGTTTGGTACGGCCTGTTGTCCCGCCAATATAGCCAGGCTTGTGGCGTCTCCCGGAATTACATTTATGCGAAGTCGGCGTCGGATATTTGGGTCAATCTCTTTGTAGGCAGCAATACGACCATTCCGATGGGGAGTACCGATGTCGCAATACAGCTGAAGACGGACTATCCCTGGAGCGGGCGTGTGGTGCTGGTGACAGAACCGGAGAGGAAGATACGCTATGCCCTGCATGTTCGTATCCCCGGCTGGGCGCGGGGTTTTGCTTCGCCGGGCGGGCTGTATCAATACGCCGATGCGGACGTACAACCTTTTACTATAACCGTAAATGGACGTCCGGCAGGTTATACGCTGGAGAAGGGCTATGCTGTCATCGACAGAAGCTGGAAGAGGGGGGACAGGGTCGAGCTGAATCTGCCGATGGATGTGAAGCGGGTCGAGGCTTCGTCGCAGGTGAAAGCGGACAGGGGGCGTGTCGCTTTGCAGCGGGGGCCGCTGGTCTATTGTGTGGAGGGCGCCGACAATGGCGGGCGGGCCTGGAATATTTTGTTACCCGATGCTGCGGTTTTCAGTCCCGTGCGGGATACCATCCTATCCGAGGAGGTTGTCGCGTTGAAAGGGACGCTTCCGACATTGACGGTCTCTGCGGATGGTTACAGTGTCCGGACGGAGCGAAGGCCGGTCACCGCTATTCCTTACTACACGTGGTGTAACAGAGGGAATGATGAGATGCAGGTGTGGCTGCCCCGGAAGGTCACCGATATCAAGATCGATTATTGATATCTGGTAGGGGGAGCGATCAATGTTCTGACAGTGAGTTTGTGATGAAGAAATTATTAAGTTTGAATTGCGGACTTATAAGACCTCAGCTCTTTTCAAAAAATCGTCCAACTTAGGCTTACTATAGCATAAAGTATGATTACTCCCACCGATAAGAAGGTATTAAAAAGATTCGGAGAAAATTTGAGAAAGCTCCGCAAGGACAAAGGTCTTAGTCTCCGTGAGATGTCGTATGCGTGTAGCATTGACAATAGCAAGATCGCTAAGATCGAAAAGGGGATGATCAATATTACCTTTACTACGCTTTTACAGCTGGCTGTTGCTCTTGAAGCGCATCCCACCGTCCTGCTTGACTACGAGAGCCAGGAGTAAAGTGGAGTGAGGACCAGGAGCAGGCCCTGGTTATTTCCGTCTTTCCGCCGTATAGAGGATAGTTATCCTTTCCTTGGGTCCTTTCGGGGCCCGGTCCTGCGATGTGTCCGATCAAGCTGAATATTCAGTCAGTTTGAAATTTTTTTTTATATGGACCAGGACGATCTTTTACACAAATTTGGACGGCGGATCACAGCATTACGAGAACAACGGGGACTGACGATCGATGAACTGGCGGCCCGGTCGGGGGTCGGGGTGGAGGAAATTGCCCTGATCGAGACGGGGGAGCTCGATTTTCAGGTGACGGTGGTTTATGCTCTGGCCAGGGGGTTGGGGTTGAAAACCGCGCAGCTGGTGGAGGGGTTGTGAACCGGGGAGGGCGAACCGGAGAAGGGTAACTGGGGAAGGGAGAGCTGGAGAAGGTAAACCGGGGAGGTAAACCGGGAAGGGAGAACCGGAGAAGGGAGACCGGGAGAGGGAGAACCGGAGAAGGGAAACCGGGAGAGGGAGAACCGGAGAAGGAGGAGACCGGGAGAGGGAGAATCCGGGAGGGGAAACAGGCGGAATCCGGAAGGAGAACCGGAGAAGGGGGGAACCCAAAGGAAGAGCCGTCAATGGGGGCAACTGCGGGGGAAAATACCTCGTCATTTTCCTATTGTAAAATGGCGGATGGGGATGTATTTTACTTATGGTATTTTAATCCTGTCCATGAAAAACCTGTTCAATTATGGCTATTCTTTCCGGGATCTTTTTTTCCTTCATATCGGTGCTGTGCCTGATGAAGGGGAAGTCCAAGGGTGCGCTTCGCCGCCTCGTTATTATTGCATTCTCTCTCTTTTTAGTGTTGGTCCAGGTGCTTTTTATCAATGATGTGCTAAAACTGGAAAGCAAGGATTTTATTCTGATATCGGGATCGTTGAGCGGAATAATCCTTATTCTTGCATTCCAGAAAAACGAAGCATGGTAATAAAACGAGGTATTTTAACGATCGCTGCCAGTTGTAGTTTATTCATTTGTTTGGGACAAGGTGGTAAGGTGATCTATCATGACGGATGGATCGATTTCAACAAAAATGGGAGGAAAGACGTCTTCGAGGACCCTGCTCAGCCTGTGGAGCGGCGTATTTTCGACCTGCTGGGCCAGATGAGCCTGGAGGAGAAGACGTGTCAGACGGCCACTTTGTACGGGTATGGCCGGGTATTGAAAGATTCGCTGCCTGTCGCGGGCTGGAAGAGCGAGGTCTGGAAGGATGGTATTGCCAATATAGACGAGGAGCTGAACAGCGTGGCCGGGAATGCCGGGGCGCAGACGACGCTTTCCTATCCTTTCAGCCGGCATGCGGAGGCGATCAATACGGTGCAGCGCTGGTTTATCGAGCAGACGCGGTTGGGGATACCGGTGGATTTTACCAATGAAGGCATACATGGTCTTAACCATGACCGGGCGACGAGCCTGCCGGCGCCGATCGCCATTGGCAGCACCTGGGACAAGGCGCTGGTCCGGGAAGCGGGGGATATCGTGGGGCGGGAGGCGAAGGCCCTGGGTTATACCAATGTGTATGCTCCGATACTCGATGTGGCGCGTGACCCGCGCTGGGGCCGGACGCTGGAGTCCTACGGAGAGGATCCTTTTCTCGTGGCCGAGCTGGGGAAGCAGATGACCCTGGGGATACAGGAGGAGGGGGTAGCGTCGACGCTGAAGCACTATGCCGTCTACAGCGTTCCCAAAGGGGGCCGGGATGGCAGCGTCCGTACCGATCCGCACGTTGCCCCGCGTGAGCTGTATCAGCTATATCTCTATGCTTTCCGGCGGGTTATCCAGGAGGCGCATCCAATGGGTGTCATGAGCAGCTATAATGACTGGGACGGGGTTCCTATTACCGGCAGCTATTATTTTCTGACCGAATTATTGCGCGAGCGGTTCGGCTTTGACGGCTATGTCGTCTCAGATAGCGACGCGGTGGAATATCTTTTTACCAAGCACCATGTTGCGGACAGCTATAAGGAGGCGGTGCGGCAGGTCATCGAGGCGGGGCTGAACGTGAGGACGACCTTTACTCCGCCGAATGTCTTTATCGATCCTCTGCGTGAGCTGGTCAAGGAGGGGAGTCTCTCGATGAAGACGCTGGACAAGCGGGTTGCGGACGTGTTGCGGGTGAAGTTCCGCCTGGGGCTTTTCGATCATCCGTATGTCGACCCCAGGAAGGCGGACGAGGTGCTCAAGCCCGGGCGTACAAAAGACTTTATGCTCAGGATGGCGCGGGAGTCGCTGGTTCTTTTGAAGAATGACAGCGGTCTGCTCCCACTGGATAAGCAACGATATAAGAGGATACTGGTTGCGGGACCGCTGGCCAAAGAGACTTCATATGCGATCAGTCGCTATGGTCCGTCCCATCTGGAGCCGATCTCCGTATTTGAAGGATTGAGGGGTTATCTTGGTGGCGGGACTGTGCTCGACTATGCGAAGGGTTGCGAGATGGTCGACTCTGCGTGGCCTGAGAGCGAGATCATTCCTACGCCGCTGACTTCCGGTGAGCAGTCTGATATTGCTGCGGCTGTGGAGAAGGGGCGTCAGTCCGATCTCATCATAGCCGTGCTGGGTGAGGATGAGAAGCGGGTGGGCGAGGGGATGTCGCGTACCGGTCTGGATCTTCCGGGGCGGCAGGAGCAGTTGCTGGAGGCGTTGAAGGCAACGGGCAAGCCGGTGGTGCTTGTGCTGGTCAACGGGCAGCCGCTGACGATCAACTGGGCGGACCGCTATATACCGGCGATCCTCGAGGCCTGGTTCCCCAATTCTATGGGTGGGCAGGCTATCGCCGAGACCTTATTTGGGGATAATAACCCGGGTGGAAGGCTGTCGATCACTTTCCCGAAGACGACGGGCGAGATAGAATGGAATTTTCCCTATAAGCCCGGGTCGCAGCCTTCGGGTAAAAAGAAAGAAAACAGGACCAGCGTGTTCGGGCCGATATATCCGTTCGGGTACGGGCTGAGCTATACCAGCTTTGCCTACAGCAACCTGGTAGTCACACCGGAGGAGCAGCGGCCCCAGGGTGATATCAGTGTCTCGGTCGATGTAACGAATACGGGCAGCCGAAAAGGAGACGAAGTGGTGCAGCTCTATTTTCATGACGAGGTGAGTTCGGTGACGGTCTATGAGCAGCAGCTGCGGGGGTTCGAGCGGGTGACGCTGGCTCCGGGCGAGAAGAAGACGGTGACGTTCACGCTGCATCCGGATGATCTTGCTCTTCTCGATAAGAATATGGTATGGCGGGTAGAACCGGGAAAGTTCGAGGTGATGATCGGGAGCAGTTCGGTTGATATCCATTTGAAAAAGGAATTTACTATCAGATAATTTTCGCACATAAACGATTAAGATCGATGAAGCACCGCCCTGCGGTGCTTTTTACATTTGGCTGTAACCAAATACAGTCGCAATGAGAAAACTGCTTTTTCTTGCGTCCGGCATTGTCATGGCTTTATCGCTATGTTTTACCGCGCATGCACAAAAAAAATCAATCACCGGAAAGGTGGTCGATTCGGCCGGAGCGCCCGTTCCCAATGTCTCCGTCAGGCTAAAATCCACTCGCTCGGGCGTCTCTACACAGGAGAACGGCAACTTTCAGATCAATGCAGCTTCGTCGGATGTTCTGATCTTTTCGAACGTTGGTTTCGAGTCGCAGGAGGTCCGGATTGGCAACAGGGATAATATCTCTGTGACGCTGAAAAGGACGACTCAGGCGCTAAATGAAGTAGTAGTAACGGCACTGGGCATACGCAGGAGCAGGAACTCGCTGCCTTACGCCACCCAGCAGATCAGCGGCGCAGATATCAATAAGACTCCGACGACGAATTTTGTCGACAATCTTTCCGGTAAGGTGGCGGGGTTGCAGATCACCACCAGCAACACTATGGGAGGGTCCAACAATGTCATTCTGCGCGGGATGAAGTCGCTTACACAGAACAACAACGCGCTGTTTGTAGTGGATGGGGTGCCATATGATAATACGAATAATTCCACGACGGGGGCTTCGGGAGGATATGATATGGGGAATGCGATCTCGGATATCAACCCGAACGACATCGAGTCGATGAGCGTGCTCAAGGGAGCGGCGGCGTCGGCGCTTTACGGATCGCGCGGCTCCAACGGCGTTATCCTGATCACCACCAGGAAGGGGAGCAGGTTAAACAGGGGGCTTGGGGTGACGGTAGATTTTGGGGTAACCAGCGGCATAGTAGACAACAGTACGATGCCCACTTATCAGACGCAGTATGGTCAGGGTAGCGGGAGCGCCGGATCCGCACAGCCGGGCAATCCCAATTCCTATTTTTACTGGCTGCCGACCTCCTTCAGTAACGGTCAGCCGATCCAGATCGTGCAGACGGATGTCGACCAGGCTACAGGGCCGGCCTATGATCCCAGCTTAATGGTATACCAGTGGGATGCTTTCTCACCGGGCAATCCCAATTTCGGCAAGGCGACGCCGTGGAAGATGGCTCCTTTCCATAAAGCCAGCGATTATTTTGTGACGCCGTTGACCACTACTACGAGCGTCTTCGCCGATGGCGGCGGAGACCGGGGTACCTTTAAGATGGGCTAT
>JAFDYE010000029.1 GCA_018267585.1 Bacteroidota bacterium | reverse complement strand
GACGCCGACGAGGGCGGGGCCGGTCTCTTTGTTGTGTTTTTGGATATATTCAAAACGGGTGATGTCGTCGTTGGCTCCTAGCACGTGGTTGACGAATTCTTTGAGTGCGCCGGGGCGTTGGGCAAAGCGGACGAGGAAATAGTGTTTGAGTCCTTCGTACTGGAGGGATCTTTCCTTTATTTCCTGCATGCGGTCGATGTCGTTGTTGCTGCCGCTGACGACGCAGACGATGGTCTTCCCTTTTATATCATTTGCGTAGTCGTCGAGGGCGGCGATGCTGAGGGCGCCGGCGGGCTCCACTACTATGGCGTCTTCATTATAGAGGCGCAGGATGGTGGAGCAGATCTTGCCTTCGGGCACCAGGTGCATGTCGTCGAGGACCTCGCGGCAGATCGAGAAGGTCAGTTCGCCTACGCGCTTGACGGCGGCGCCGTCGACGAAGCGTTCGATGTTGTCGAGGGTGACGGGGTGGCCGGCGTCGAAGGCGGCCAGCATGGAGGGGGCACCTTCGGGTTCGAGGCCGATGATCCTGGTATCGGGGGAAAATGTTTTGAAATATGCGCCTGTTCCGGAGGCCAGTCCGCCTCCGCCAACGGGCACGAAGAAATAGTCGATGCCCTGGAGGTCTTCGAGGACTTCGACGGCGACTGTGCTCTGGCCTTCGATGATGCGGAGGTCTTCGAAGGGTGGGATGAAGGTCATGTTGTGCTCTTCGGTATATTGACGGGCTGCGACGGCGCAGTCGTCGAAGGTATCGCCGATGAGGATGATCTCGATATTGTCCTCCCCGAACATCCGGGTCTGGTTGACCTTTTGACGGGGGGTGATGATGGGCATGAAGACGACGCCTTTGACGCCTAATCTGTGACAGGAGTAGGCGAAGCCCTGGGCGTGGTTGCCGGCGCTGGCGCAGACGACCCCTTTTTTCAGCTGTTCGGCCGGCAGGGAGATCATCATATTATAGGCGCCTCTGAGTTTGTAGGAGCGAACGACCTGAAGGTCTTCGCGTTTGAGGTAGACCTTACAATCGTATCTCCTGGACAGGTTGTGGTTGTAGGTCAGGGGTGTACGGCGCACGACGTTGTGCAGGCGGTGTGTGGCTGCCTGGAAGTCTAAGTTCCACCCCCTTGCGGGGGTGGAATTAGGGAATATGCTATGCGACTGGTTCACTCTTGGATGATTTTGCGGGCTGATTTTCCGGACGGAGGCTTCTGACGGTCTTACCGGCCTGCCAGAGTTCGCTTTCCCGGAGCTCTTTCAATTCGGCGTCCAGCTTTTCGCGGTAATCGGGCTGGCTGTTGGAGTCGATGGAGCGCTGTGATTCTTTACCTGCTGCTACGCTTTCGTAGAGTTCGGTGAAGACGGGCAGGGTGGCGTCGCGGAATTTCTTCCACCAGTCGAGTGCGCCGCGCTGGGCTGTGGTGGAGCAGTTGGCGTACATCCAGTCCATACCGTTCTCGGCTACGAGGGGCATCAGCGACTGCGTCAGCTCTTCGACGGTCTCG
>JAFDYE010000299.1 GCA_018267585.1 Bacteroidota bacterium | reverse complement strand
GGTGTTATCCAGTACGGAACGGCTGCCGGGGTTGCCGCTTCTTATATTGCGGAGGCGAGGTTCTTCCGGGCGTTCGACTATTTCCTGCTGGTACAGACCTTTGGGGGGGTACCATTGGATCTGGGATCGGGCAGGCTGCAGTTCAATACTTCAACAATAAGGACTTCGTCGCGTGATTCGGTATCCATCGTATATACAAAGGCCATCTTCCCCGATCTGAATGCGGCGGTTGCTGCGCTGCCTTCCACGCGCAGGGTGATGGGCGCGGTGACCAAGCAGGTGGCCCAGCTCTTTCTTGCGAAGGCTTACCTGACCTACGGTTGGTGGCTGGAGAATCCCAACAGCATTCCTTCCTACCCGGTGGAGACGGGAAGTCCCAGGAAGGACCCCGACGGTCACGATCCTGCGTGGTATTATCAGCAGGCTTACGATATCGCGCTGAATGCCATTCAGAATCCGGGAGTTTATGGGCTGCAGCCGACCTTCTATGACGTCAACGTCGCTACGAACGATTATAATAACGAGTGCATGCTGTACTCCGATCACACTCAGCAAAGCACCCAATACAATGTGAGCAGCCTTACTTATGGTAGCGGCGGTACACCGGACAACTGGTCGGGCTGGTTCCAGACCTGGTCTTATCCGTCGATCACGAGCTCGAGCTCGTCTTCGTCCTGGAAATCTGTATACTCGGTTCAACGTGCTTCCGAACAGTGGGGCGGCCGTCCCTGGGTGAGGAATGCGCCCACCATCGAGGTGTTTACCAAAACGTTTGCGGATAAGACGAACGACTCCCGTTATGACGGTACTTTTACCACGGTGTATCGCTGTAATATGGTGGAAGCGGGCCTTCCGTATACGACGCTTTATAACGCCAACAATATGCCGATCACGGAAGGGAGCCCTGTGCTGACCTTTCTGAATGACGACGTACCCGGTATCGATTATTCGAATTCAACGTACAAGAGCAGTGTGGGCGCAGGTGTCCTGGCGGGACGGAGCGATTTTGTCATTTCTCCGAGCGCCTACAACAGGATCGTCTATCCGGGTATTTGGAAGCTGGGTCCCTACCGCACGGACAACAACGGCGGCCTGGGGAATCCGAACGCCGGCAGCACGCGTCCCTATACTGGCGCCAAATTCTCCGAGCTTTACTTTATTGCTGCCGAAGCGGCTGTAAAAGGAGCGACGACGCAGTCCGGATTTGATGCCCGGTCACTGATCAATGTGATCCGTGCGAGGGCGGGTAAATGGAAGTACAGCAATGCGAACAGGGTGGCCTTTGTAGCCGATAACAGCGCGGCCATGGTGGCGGCGACGCCTGCGACGATTACCATTGGTTATATTCTTGCCGAGCGTTCGCGGGAGTATTATGGCGAGGGTTATCGTTTTTACGATCTCGTAAGGACCCAACGATTTGGCCTGGACAACCAGGAAGGATACAACTATGCTACGTACACGATCGGAGGGATCGCTTATGGTGACCATACACCGGTACCGAATACCCGTACGATCACGCCTCAGCTGTATCTGCAACCGATCCCGCAGGGTCAGATAGACGCGATGGCTACCAGCGATGCGGCAAAGAAGGCGTATCAGAACCCGGGGTATTGAGGCGAGCGTTTGCTACCCGCGACCATGCCGATGCGACCGTGATCGGGGTGGCGTCGCAGGTGCAGGTGGATGCTGTTTGCGGCCCGGGGGGCAGGCGATCTTGCTGAAGCATATCGTATTTACAAAAAAGAAATAGAGCACCAATGAAAAAGCAACTATTTTTTGGACTGGTCCTGGCTGCTGCGACGGGACTTGTCCGGGCTCAGCCTATTGAAAAACATGCGCCGGCGGGTTTTGATGTGTTGCGTGAAGGCATCGCGCATGGCCGGATCGATACGATCGTGTATCCTTCGAAGACGGTGGGGACGAACCGGAGGGCGCTGGTGTATACGCCGCCGGGTTTTTCGAAAAAGAAGAAGTACCCGGTATTGTATCTGCTGCATGGCATCGGCGGAGACGAGAAGGAGTGGCTCAACGGAGGGAAGCCGCAGGTCATACTGGATAATCTATATGCAGACGGTAAGATAGAGCCGATGATCGTGGTGCTGCCGAACGGCAGGGCGATGAAGGACGACAGGGCGGTCGGCAATATCATGGATACGGCCAAGGTCAGGGCTTTTGCGGTGTTCGAGCAGGATCTGTTGAATGATCTGATCCCGTATATTGAAAAAAAATGGCCTGTGCTTACGGATGCTGAACACAGGGCGATCGCGGGGTTGTCAATGGGAGGGGGGCAGTCGCTGAATTTTGGGCTTGGCCATCCCGACAAATTTGCATGGGTAGGGGCGTTCTCTGCCGCTCCGAATACGAAGAGACCGGAAGATCTGGTACCTGACCCCGCGGCGATCCGCAGGCAGCTGAAGCTGCTGTGGATATCCTGTGGCGATGCGGACGGACTCATCACCTTTAGCAGGAGGACGCACGAGTATCTGCGTCGTAATGACGTTCCGCATATTTATTATATCGAGCCGGGAGTGCATGATTTCAAGGTGTGGAAGAACGGGCTTTATATGTTCTCGCAATTGATCTTTAAGCCTGTGGATGTGTCTTCGTTCTCAAAGTATACCGTCCTGGGCGAGCCGGCGGCCACGAATATCCGGTCGGCGCGGTATCCGCAGATATTACCGGACAGCCGGGTGGTATTTCGAGTGAAGGCGCCGGATGCGCAGAAAGTGCAGGTCGATCTTGTACATAAGTACGACCTGGCGAAGGATACAGGGGGCTATTGGACGGTGACGACGGACAGCGTCAGCGAGGGTTTCCATTATTATTCGCTGCTTATCGACGGGGTGGCGCTGGCTGATCCGTCGAGCGAGACTTTTTACGGCATGGGAAGGATGGCGAGCGGTATCGAGATCCCGTTCCGGGGGGATGGCTATTATACGGAGAAAGACGTACCTCATGGCGATATCCGGGTGCGCAGCTATTTTTCGCCGGTGCTGAATGCGTGGAGGCGGGTGTATATCTACACGCCTCCCGGCTATGATCAGAAGACGGAGATGAAATATCCTGTGCTTTATATCCTGCATGGCGGGGGAGAGGACGAGCGGGGGTGGGCGGAGCAGGGAAGGGCGAATATGATCCTCGACAACCTGATCGCAGCGGGAAAGGCCACGCCGATGCTGATGGTTATGCCTGACGCCAATGTTGGCGGGGGTGGGATGGTGTTTGGGGAGAATATGCTGAGGACGGTGGAAGCCGAAATGGAGCGGTCGGTGATACCGTATGTAGAAAAGGAATACCGGGTAAGGACGGACGCAGGCGGCAGGGCGATGGCGGGTTTGTCTCTCGGGGGTATCCATACGCTGTATACGGGGGTACACCATGCGGATCAATTTGCCTACCTTGGCGTATTCAGCAGTGGCTGGATACAGCCGGTGCAGGCCGATCTGGCCCGCGCGCAGTATGACCTTATGGCGAAGCGGGCGGATACGATCAACAGGCAGCTGAAGGTATTCTGGATCAGTGATGGCGAGAAGGAGGATATAGCCTATCGCAATTGCCAGGCGATGTTGAAGGAATTCGACCGCCTGAAGATAAAGTATAATTATAGCGAATATCCCGGCGGTCATGCCTGGCCGGTGTGGAGAAATAATCTTTACAATTTTTCTCAATTGTTATTCAAATAAGTGTTGACCACTATGAAAGGGAAAATCCTGATCTTTTCTGTCGCTGCGCTGGTGGCCGTGTCGGCCCGGGCCCAGGGGCCTTGTGATATCTATGCCGAAGGCGGGAGTCCATGTGTGGCTGCGCACAGCAGCACGCGTGCTTTGTATGCCGCTTACCGGGGACCGCTTTACCAGGTGCTGCGGCAGTCGGATGGCAGGACGCTCGATATCGGTGTTGTTAAACCCAGCGCCGGCGATCGGGGGGGATATGCCGATGCAGCGGCCCAGGATGCGTTCTGCGCCAACACCACCTGCTGGATCACCATGTTGTACGATCAGTCGGGACACGGTAACCACCTGGTGCAGCCGCCTCGGGGCGGGTTCGGCGGTCCGGCGTTGGGCGGTTTCAATAATCTGCCGGTTGCTGATATGGCGCCGGTCACTCTTATGGGCCACAAGGTCTATGGCGTTTTTATAGCGCCTGGCATGGGGCTGCGGCAGAATGACGCCAGGGGAACTGCGGTAGATGATCAGGCCGAGGGACAATATTGGGTTGTTAACGGTCATCATTTCAATAATGGGTGCTGTTATGACTACGGAAATGCTGAGACCGACAGCCGCGACGACGGCGATGGGACAATGGAGACGACATTTTTCGGCAATACTACGCCGTGGTATCATGGGCAGGGGAATGGCCCCTGGGTAATGACGGACCAGGAGAATAACCTGGTGGGATGTGTCAATCCCTCCCCGAATGATAAATTCTGTCCGATGTTGCCCAGTGTTCCGTGGAGGTTCGTGACGGCTATGGCCGATGGGGAGCCGCATCACTGGAGGTCGATGGGCGGCGACGCTCAGCGTGGTGCGCTCGAGATCATGTATGATGGTTCGCGGGTTACCAATGACAGGAGCAGCTATGACCCGATGCGGAAGCAGGGGGCGATATTGCTCGGCAACGGCGGAGACAACAGCAACGGCTCGCAGGGGACCTTTTATGAAGGCGCGATGACGGCGGCCGGCAGTTTCCCGACGAAGGAGGTGAACCAGAAGGTACAGGCGAATGTCGTGGCGGCGAGGTATGACGTCCAGCGGCTGAGCCTGGCGCCGGCGAATGCGGTGAATACTCCGCCGGGGATACAGACTTTTTCGCCGGGCTCTTCACAAAACTGTACGGTGACGTTTGTCAATACGACGGGTGGACCTGTAAAGGATGTCGTACTCAGCATTGTTGCGCCCAAAGGGTGGAGATCGGAGGTCTTGAATGCTGGTGGCGGATCGAAGAAGTTTTCGGACGAGATCGCTCCGGGCGGGACGGTAAGCGCGACGTTCAGGGTCAGTTCGGGGATGGAGGCTTACAATGGTGACCTGAGAGGCAGTGTATCCTGGAAGGGTTTGGCTGTCGCTGAGACGACGGCCGAGAAGGTGCGGAATGTGAGCCCGGTCAAGATCAACGAGTTTCGCGTCAGCGACGGATCGATGGAGAATCACAGTAATTCCTTTGTTGAATTGTACAATGCCGGGGAGAAAGAGGTCGATCTTTCGAACTGGGATTTTGTGCTGCATGCCACGCAGATGCCGGTGTTCTCTTCTGTGAAGATCCCGGCGGGGACGAGACTTGCGGCTCATAGTTATTATTTGTTGGGCCTGGCGAATTCCGGACTGGCGGTGCCCGCCAGGAAGGGTGAGACGATGCTTTTTGTGAGGGATCTTTCCGGAATGTCGGTGGGTGACGAGGTCAGGGTGGGATCGGGCGCTGCCGCGGAAACCCGGAGGATCGCGGGTGTCAGCGCCGTGCCGGAGCCTGAGGCGGCTCCGGGGGCCTTCGGGCGTCCGGTCATACCCGGAAGTGCTACCACTATCTGGCAGCCGGTGCCGGATGGGCCGGTCGTTACGATTCCTGCAGGAGCGACGAATGTTCCGGTTGCGAGTGTAGAAGGATTTAAGGTTGGTCAGAAGATGGCGATCGGCTATGGAACGAAATATCCGGTGGTTGGACTGGGGACCGAGAAATACGAGGTGGTTACGATCACGGGAGTAGGCAAGCCGGGCACACAAGCCTATCTGTCGGCGGATGCGAAGGCCGGCAGCACCAATATTAAAGTATCGTCTGTCGCCAATATTTCGGTCGGCGATACCATCAGGCTGGATATAGCGAGCAAGGGGCATGGTATCGAGACGGTGACCGTAAAGAAGGTCGGGACGGCGTCTTCGCGTGGTCCGGGGCGTGGACCTTTTGCGGCGGGCGAGGATGTCGGAACGGGGCTCGACCTGGCGGCGCCGCTGAAATTCGATCATTCGGCGAATATACCTTTCAGCGTACGGGGAACGGGTATCAGCTATGAACCGGCGACGGCCTTTGCGCACTCGAGCAATGAGCCTGTTCTGCCGCTGGTGTTTAGCATTACGCTCGATCGACCGCTGGCAAATAGCTGGGGCATCGACGAGGTGGTGCGGGACGAAAAGGTGAAGACTGCGGGTTATCAGGGTGTGCGGAAGCCGGACCAGTGGTTTGGAGGTCCGGCGCTGGCGGCCGGTGCGGGAAGCATGGCGCTGAGGGATGCGCAGGGAAATTTGGTCGACGGGCTTAACTACGGCGGGCTTGTCGATCCATGGATGGCGGAAGGGTATCAGGCTGTTTCGGGAACGGGGGCGAACGGGAGCTATGCGCCTTCGCCCGGTATGGGCAGGGGGTTCAGGCCCGGGTCTTTGGGCGAGCAGCCGGACAGGAGCGCCGGACGTTACCCGGATGGGTATGACAACGATGACAACGGACATGATTTTTTTGTACAGCATACGATGGCCCTGGCGCTGGGCGCCGAGGCGGGTACAAATAACGTCAAGGTTACGGGCACGGCGAATTTTACCATTGGACAGCCTTGTATCGTCGGGCTGGGTGCCAATGCCGAGACGGCGACGATCGCGGTTATCGGAACGGCGGGAGGGACGATGCTGCAGGCGGGTGTCGATGCCGGTGCAACGGACCTTGCGGTTGCCGGCGTCGCCGGATTCGAGGTTGGTCAGAAGATCATGGTGGGAGACGAGGCCGCGGTGGTAGCGTCTGTTGTCGTCAGGCGTCGCGGGTATGGCAACCGAAATAACTCAACTGATTCGATCGTAATTAACACGCCGCTCAAACAGGCGCATGCTGCCGGAACGGAGGTGTCCGGTAGCGGGATCATTTTCGCCCGGCCATTGACGAGGGCTCACGCAAGTGGTACGCCGATAGCAAGCAATCTTCCTACGCCGGGGGAACCCAACCAATATATCCGAAAATGATCTTCAACTATATCATGGGAGCGCTGGCCGTTGTGTCCAGCCCCGACAAGCAGCTGAAAGTTCAGGTCAGTGTTGTTGATGAAAAAGCCTATTACTCGGTAAGCTATCGGGATAAGGTCATGCTGGAAGATTCGCCGCTGGGGTTTCAGTCGAATGAGGGTGATTTTACTACGGGTGTGCGGTGGGTCGGCAGTTCGGAGAGCGTGGTCGATGAGAATTACGCGCAGGATAAGATCAAGCGCTCGCAGGTGCATTATGCGGCGAACCGGCTGGTCTGCAGCTGGGAGAATGCCTTGCATAAAAAATTCGATATCGTCTTTCAGGTCAGCAATAACGATATCGCCTTCCGGTATGAGTTGCCCGCGTGGGGGCCGCGAATGGCCTGTGTGGTTGAAAAAGAGGCTACGGGTTTTAAATTCCCTGCCGGGACGACCAATTTTTTGTCACCCATGATGAAGCCGATGACGGGGTTTGCGCGCACGGCGCCCAGCTATGAGAGTTTGTATGGGGCGGATGTTCCGATGGATACGGCGGGTTTTAAGAGTGGGGGTTTTGTGTTCCCCGGATTATTCAGGGTGGGTGGTTCGGGCTGGGTGCTGTTGTCGGAAACGGGTGTAAGCAGCCTGTATTGCGCGTCGCATCTTGGGGATTGCAGGAACGACCGGACCTATACGGTCGATTACCCGGATCCCGCGCAGAACAATGGGTTTGGCGGGAGTGGAGCGGCGATCGCGCTGCCCGGCGTAACGCCGTGGCGGACGATAACGGTGGGAGAGACGCTGAAGCCGATCGTGGAAACCACTATTCCGTGGGATGTCGTGGAGCCGCTGTACGAGGCATCAAAAGTTTATAAGTACGGCCGCGCGACCTGGAGCTGGATCGTCTGGCAGGACCAAAGCATGAATTATGACGACCAGGTGAAATATATCGACCTGGCGTCGACCATGGGTTATGAATATATCCTGATGGATGCACTTTGGGACAAGAATATCGGGAAGCAACGGATGGCGGAGCTGGTGAAATATGCAAGGACGAAGAATGTGGGAGTGTTCCTATGGTACAATTCCAACGGGCCGGAGAACGATGCGCCGCAGGGGCCGAGGAATAAGATGTATACGGCTATCGAGCGGAAGAAGGAGATGAAATGGCTGAGGAGCATTGGGGTAGACGGGCTCAAGGTGGATTTTTTTGGCGGCGACAAGCAGGAAACGATGCGGCTATACGAGGAAATTATGTCCGATGCCAATGACTATGGACTTATGGTCGATGTTCATGGGGCGACGTTGCCGCGGGGCTGGGAGCGGATGTATCCGAACTATGTCGGCAGCGAGGCGGTGGTCGCGTCCGAGATGCTGATCTTCTCCGGGGGCGTGAGGGAAAAAGAGGCGTACAATGCTACGATGCATCCCTTTATCCGGAATACGGTAGGGTGTATGGAGTTCGGCGGGGTGTTACTGAACAAATATCTTGTCAGGAGCAATGAAGGGCGTAATAAACGCCTGACGACCGACGCCTTCCAGCTGGCTACGGCTATTCTCTACCAAAATCCGGTGCAGATGTTTGGTATCACACCGAACAATCTGACTGATGTGCCGGGATTTGAGATCGACTTTATGAAGCAGGTACCGACTGTCTGGGATGAGACGGTCTTTGTCGACGGATACCCGGGCAGGTATAGCGTGATCGCGCGCCGTCATGGGGACAGATGGTATGTGGCCGGAGTCAGCGCCATGAAAGACCCCCTCCGGCTGCGGCTGAGTCTGCCGATGCTGGCGGGTAAAAAAATGAAGTTTTATGGAGATGACGTGAAGGGGGAAACGTTTGTCAAGGAATTGGCGGTGAAGGCATCGGGTGCAACGGAGGTCGATATTCAGCCGAACGGAGGATTTGTATTGGTGCAGTAAATTAAATCAAGTTTGATGAAGAAGTTGTTATGTTTTGTCGCGGCGGCCGTGTTCTGCTGCTGCGGGAATGGCCGTGCTCAGAATCCGTTGATCCATGACCAGTACACGGCGGATCCGTCGGCGCGCGTGTTTGGCGACAGCATTTATGTCTATCCGTCGCATGATATTCACTGGGGGCCTGGTAAGGGGCGCCCGAACTGGTTTAACATGGAAGACTACCACGTCTTTTCTTCGCCGGATGGCGTGAGTTGGACCGATCACGGCATCGCGGTCAGCCAGAAGACGGTACCCTGGGTGGACTCGAGCAGCTATAGCATGTGGGCGCCTGATTGTGTGTTCCGCAATGGCCGGTATTATCTCTATTTTCCTTCCCGGCCGAAGGATACGGCGGCCGGAAAGCATTTTGCGATCGGCGTCGCGGTGAGTGATCATCCGGGCGGACCTTTTGTTCCGCAGCAGGAGCCGATAAAGGGCGTGGCCGGCATCGATCCGAACGTTCTTATCGACAAGGACGGGCAGGCTTATCTGTATTGGGCGGAAGGTAATCTATATGCGGCTAAGCTGCGGGAGGATATGCTCGGGCTGGCGTCGGAGCCGGTGGTGCTTTCGCAGCTGCCTGCAAAGGGACTGAAAGAAGGTCCCTGGGTATTTGAGCGGAAAGGAATTTATTATCTCACTTATCCGCACGTGGCTGCCAGGACTGAACGGCTGGAGTATGCTGTAGGTGACAATCCGCTGGGGCCTTTTACATTCAAGGGTGTGATCATGGATGAGTCGCCGACGGGGTGCTGGACGAATCATCATTCTGTGTTCTCTTTTAAGGGACAGTGGTATCTTTTCTATCACCATAACGATCTTTCGCCTGATTTTGATAAGAATCGAAGCATTCGGGCCGACAGTCTTTTTTTTGCAGCGGATGGAAGCATCCGGAAAGTGTTGCCTACTCTTCGCGGGATCGGGTTGACACAGGCAGGGCGGTCCATCCAGCTGGACAGATACTCGAAGATCGAGGGGGCCAGGAGCGTTTTTCTCGATTCGATGGAAAGGATGAAGGGATGGAAGGTTGTATTTGACGCGCCGGGCGCGTGGGTGCAATATAACAGTGTGGATTTCGGCAGGACGCCGTGGCAGTCGATGACGGCGAAGGTGATGTCTTCGTCGGGCGGAGTTATGCAGGTGCGCACCGATGGTTTGGGGGGCGCTGTCGTTGGAGAAGTGGGTGTTCCCGCCGGTGGAGAATGGCATGTGGTGAGTGTTCCGGTGAAAGGGAAGCTTTCGGGTATTCACCATCTTTTTGCGGTAGCGGGTGGCGCCGGGTTGCAGGTCGACTGGATACGGTTCGATTCGACGGCCGGCAGTCATGTGGCGCGGAACCCGATCATCGATGCTGATGTGCCGGATATGTCCATTATCCGGGTGGGGAATGTCTATTACATGAGCAGCACGACGATGCATATGAATCCGGGTGTGCCGATCATGAAGTCGACCGATCTGGTCAACTGGAAGCTGGTCAGCTATGCCTATGACGTGCTGGACGACGGCGACCCGCTCAATCTGAATAACGGGAAGAGCGACTATGGACGGGGTTCCTGGGCGAGCAGTCTGCGGTATCACAATGGGCAGTACTATGTGAGCACCTTTTCGGGTACGACGGGTAAGACGTATATCTATACCACGGGGGATATCGAGAAAGGGCCCTGGAAGGGGGTGTCCTTCAAGCCTTCTTTTCATGATCATTCTTTGTTCTTTGACGATGACGGAAAGGCCTACCTGGTCAACGGCAGCGGGCGGATCATGCTGACCGAGCTGAGCGACGATCTTTCGGGTATCCGGCCCGGCACTTCTCCGAAGCCGATCATCGAAAATGCCAGCGCCGTTGCCGGACCGAATACCGGTCTTCCGGCGGAGGGCTCGCAGCTGTTCAAGATCAACGGAAAATACTATCTCTTTAATATCTCATGGCCGAGGGGCGGGATGCGTACGGTGCTGGTCCACCGGGCGGATCAGCTGACCGGTCCCTGGGAGGGCCGGGTGGCGTTGCAGGATAAGGGTGTTGCGCAGGGCGGGCTGGTAAATACGCCGGACGGCGAGTGGTATGCCTATCTTTTCCGGGATTACGGGTCTGTCGGCCGCGTGCCGTACCTGGTGCCGGTGAGCTGGCGGGATGGGTGGCCGGTGCTGGGCGTGGATGGGAAGGTGCCGGATTCGCTGGAGCTGCCTGGCAGCGTGGGGCCGGATCCGGGGATCGTGGGTTCGGACGAGTTTAAGCGGCGTTCCGGTGAACGCGCGTTGCCGCTGGTATGGCAGTGGAACCATAATCCGGATAATCGTTACTGGTCGGTTGCTGCGCGGCCGGGCTGGTTGCGGTTGACGACGGGGCGGGTGGATACCAGTGTGCTGTTTGCGAAGAATACACTGACGCAGCGGACCTTTGGGCCGGTGTGCCGGGGTGTGACGGCGGTTGATGTTTCGCATATGCGGGAGGGTGATCGTGCGGGGTTGATGCTTTTGCAGAAGAAATATGGATGGGTGGGGGTGAGGGTAACGAGTGGTGTGAAGTCGATCGTGATGGTGAATGAGGGGGTAGAGGCGGCGAGTGTGCCGTTGCGAAAGGGGATCGTCTATTTGAGGGCGGATTGTGATTTTACCGATAAGACGGATAAGGCGAGGTTCTATTATAGTCTGGATGGGAAGGAATGGGTAGCGATCGGGTCGGTGCTGCAGATGGCGTATACGCTGCCGCATTTTATGGGGTATCGGTTCGGGTTGTTCGATTATTCGACGAAGGAAGCCGGGGGCTATGTGGATTTTGATTATTTCAGGGTGGGGAGATGAGGCCCGGGGAGGATGGTCAGGATAATTCTTTTGTACCGGGCCAGGCGCGGGATGCCGGAGTCCGACACCTGCAGGATGATGTGGGCTGTTTCTTTTTTTGTGACGGAAGGAGCTACCAGGTAAAGCTTGTGGGTGTTTTCGGTTGTTCGTATCAGTGGGTGTTTCCAGGATCCGGCTTCCGGATAGCTGAACCAGAGAAAGCTGAGGTGGTCGCCGTCGGGGTCGGTGGATGCGGCTGCGTCGAGGCTGATGTCTTCGCCGGACCTGACGGTTATCTCTTCGGGGGTATTCAGGGAAGGATGGGGCGGGTGGTTGGCTTCGGGGTAGGGTCTGACGCACCAGTCCATTCTGGCGGCGAAGTCGTTCTGGAAGTCGTCGCGCCAGCGCCAGAGGGTGGGCTTGTTGCCGGAATAGGTGACGGTGTCGGTCTTGACGGCTCTTCCGTATTCGTTGGGTAGGATGGGGGCATAGTTGTCCGTCGTGGAGGTCCAGATGGGTCTTGACTCGGGGCCGGTTGGAATGCCGGAGACGCCCGGCGCCGGCCGGCCGGGTTGGGACAGCTCGTAGCGACCGCCCCAGCCGCCCCATTCGGGGTGTTCGGGGACGCTGAGGCCATTTCCTATCAGCGCCAGCCAGGAGGGGGTGTCTCCTTCCATGCCCCACTGGACGTCGGGATATTTTGCGCCGAGGGGACCATGGCCCTGCTGTATGTGGTGTGCGATCCAGGTATTGCTGATGGTTTCGTTGCTGATGCCGGGGATAAACGAATTGATTGCGCTCCATGTTGCGGTTCCGTAATTGTCGCCCGGATCGACGATATAGAACAGGTCGGGAAAGCTGTTCCTGATCCACAGGCCACTATCGTCCTGATCCGAGATCGTATATACTCTTAGTTTGGAAACGAGTCGGCGTGCCGCTGCGGGCGGCCGGGTATGTTTTATCTTATAAAGCGCTTGTGCGAGGGTGTTGCTGCCGCCCCAGACCGTGATCCAAAGCGGGCGATCGTCATCCTTGTCGAGCTCTTTGATGATCCAGTCAGAGCCTTCGGAGTCTTTTCCCTCGCCGACGCCCTGCATACCATAGACGGGCAGGCCGTGTTTGACCTTTTGCAGGAGGCTGTCTGCATCGGGATAGGCCGGGGAATGTTTAAGCAGGTTGGGCCGGACCTGTCGATAGGCGTTGATCAGGTCAACTATGGATCCGGGCGCCACGCTTGTTCTTTTCCAGACAGATGTGGTGGCGATCATTCCCGAAATATCGATCTCGTCGGAATACAACAGCAGGCGGATAAATGATTCCGTGTCGTCGACCTCGGCCTCGATATCGGAGAGGACGATCAGTCTGGCATGCTGAGATTGCCCGAGAAGGGGATGCGCAAGAAGAATGCATAGAATGGCGTAGAGGATGTGTTTCATGGCTGTACATGGAAGTTAAGGGAATTCGCGCGAATTCGTCGTTGGTGGGTCAATTAAACATTTGTGCTATAGATATCGCCAATAGTAGTGTTGCCGGATCGTTGATGGGGATAAATTTGTGCTTTTACGATGCTTGTTTGCTAATAAGACGATGAAGAAGCTATTCAATACGATAATTTGTTTTCTGGCGGCTGCCTGTGTGCGGGGGCAGGACGTACAGCCTTTCCCTCTTTCGGATGTGCGGCTGCTGGAAAGTCCTTTTCTTTCGGCGCAGCAGACGGATGCGAAATATATTTTGTCGTTGAATGAGGACCGGCTGCTGGCTCCTTATTTGAAGGATGCGGGGTTGACCCCGCTGGCGCCGAACTATGGCAACTGGGAGAGCCAGGGGCTGGACGGCCATATTGCGGGACATTATCTGAGCGCCGTTGCTCAGCTATATGCTGCCACGGGGGATACTGTATTCCGGGGCCGTCTTGACTATATGCTGGGCTGGCTGGAGAAGTGTCAGGACCGGAACGGCGACGGATATGTCGGGGGTATTCCGGACGGCAAGGGGCTATGGAGGGAGATCGCGGCCGGCCGGGTTGGTGCGATCTGGAGCCGCTGGGCTCCCTGGTACAATCTGCACAAGCTGTTCTCGGGACTTGAGGACGTCTGGTTGCTGACGGGGGACGAGCGCGCCAGGCGGATCGTGGTTGGGCTGGCTGACTGGTGCCTGAATCTGACGTCGGGTCTTAGCGATGGTCAGATGCAGCAGATGCTGGGTAATGAGCAAGGGGGAATGAATGAGGTGTTGGCCAATTTGTCGGTGATCACGGGTGACCGGAAATATCTGACGCTTGCGCGACGATTTTCCCACCAGGCGATCCTGCGGCCGCTGGAGCGCGGGGAAGATTCGCTGACGGGTTTGCATGCCAATACCCAGATACCGAAGGTGACCGGGTTCATGCGGATCGGGATGCTTTCGGGGGACAGCAGCTGGCAGCGGGCGGCGAAGTTCTTTTGGAATGAGGTGACGCAGCGTCGTTCGGTGGTTTTTGGAGGGAACAGTGTTCGGGAGCATTTCAATCCGGTGGACGATTTCAGTGGAATGCTCGAGTCGAGGGAAGGGCCGGAGACCTGCAACAGCTATAATATGCTCAAGCTGACAAAGCTGCTGTTCCTGTCCGATGCGCGCAGCAGCTATATGGATTATTATGAGCGTACGTTGTATAATCATATTCTTTCCTCGGAGGACCCGAAGGGCGGGTTTGTCTATTTCACGCCTATCAGGCCTAATCATTACAGGGTATATTCTTCGGCGCAGGAGTCCTTCTGGTGTTGTGTAGGTACGGGAATGGAGAATCACGGGAAGTATGGAGAGCTGCTCTATGCGCATTCGAAGCATGCGCTTTATGTAAGCCTTTTTATTCCTTCGGTGCTCGACTGGCGGGAGAAGGGGCTGGTGTTGACACAGCGGACCTCTTTTCCGTTCGCTGAACAGACTACGCTGGTGGTCGCGGCGAAGCGGGCGCAGCGGTTTGTGCTGCGATTGCGCCGGCCTTCGTGGCTGGGAGGAGAGGAGATTGTCAGGGTTAATGGGAAGCAGGTGAAGGTCATGGTTGGTAAGGACGGGTATTTATCGGTCGACAGGATGTGGAAGGATAAGGACAGTGTCGACGTGAGTCTGCCGATGAGAACGAGGGCAGAGGGATTACCGGACGGCAGTCATTGGGTGGCCTTTTTGCGCGGGCCTGTCGTGCTGGCTGCGCCGACGGGGACGGAGGACCTGGCGGGACTGTGGGCGGACAGCAGCCGGTGGGGGCATATTGCGCGGGGGCGGCTGGTGCCGCTGGATAAGGCGCCGATGCTGGCGATCGATGATCTCTCTACGGCGAAGCCGCCGGCCGGGTTGGTTCCCTTCTTTCAGATACATGAATCACGCTATATTTTGTATTGGCCGTATGCCCGGAAGGCGGACATTCCCGGGATCGAGGCGGAGATGAAGGAAAAAGAAGAGGAAAAGCTGCGCAAGGAGGCCGCGACTGTCGATGTGGTATATCCGGGGGAACAGCAGCCGGAGGCCGATCATGGATGGAAGGGTGAGAATACGGCCGCAGGTTTTTTCAGGGAGCGGCACTACCGGTCTGCCAAGGGCTGGTTCAGCTATCGGCTGGCGAATACCGGGGGGCTTGGGAAGGAGGTCAGCTTTACCTATTATGGAGCGGATGGGCCAAAACGTTTTGAGGTGCTGGTGAATGGAAAGATGGTGGCGGGTGTCCGGATTGCGGCTGGTGGTGAACGGGAGTTCAAGGATTATGTGATCATGCTTCCGGATGAGGTCGCCAGGGAAAAGGAAGTTACGGTTATGTTCAAGGCAGAGGAGGGGTCTGCCGTGGCGGGAATTTATGAGGTGAGGTTACAAAAAAAATATAAATAAATTAGTTCTATGAAAGGTTGCTTGCTTTTTTTCTCCCTGAGTCTCTTTGCCAGCGCGGTTCTTGCGCAGGATAAAAATTTTTACGTTTTCCTTTGTCTGGGTCAGTCGAATATGGAAGGGAATGCGCGGTTCGAGGCGCAGGATACGGTTGTGGACCCGCGGTTCCGGGTGATGTCCGCTGTCGACTGTTCTGATCTTGGGAGAGCGAAAGGGTCGTGGTATCCGGCTGTCCCCCCGCTGTGCCGTTGCAGGACGGGGCTGACGCCGGCGGACTATTTCGGGAGGACGCTGGTCGCGCATCTGCCGGCGAATGTGAGCGTAGGGGTGATCAATGTGGCTGTCGGCGGGTGCAAGATAGAGTTGTTCGATAAGGATAAGTATGCCTCTTATATTGCGACCGCGCCTTCGTGGATGAAGAATATGGTAAAGCAGTACGATGACGATCCTTATGGGCGGCTGCTGGAGATGGCTAAGCTGGCGCAGCAGAAGGGGGTGATCAGGGGAATATTGCTGCACCAGGGTGAATCGAATACGGGTGACAGCCTTTGGCCTGCGAAGGTGAAGGTTGTGTATGAGCGGCTTTTGGCCGATCTGCACCTCGATGCGCGATCGGTGCCGTTGCTGGCGGGAGAGGTCGTGGGGGCTGATCAGCAGGGTAAATGCGCCAGCATGAACGGGATTATCGCTATGTTGCCGCAGACAGTGCCAACCGCGCATGTTATTTCTTCGGCGGGGTGTGAGGCCGGGCCCGACCATCTTCATTTCGATGCGGCCGGGTACAGGGAGCTGGGCACGAGGTATGGGAAGGAGATGCTTTCGTTAATGGGAATCCACTTTTAAACAAAATACATATGCGTTCGATCTGTCTTAACAGACAGGGCCGGCTGGCTGCCGGCCTGGGTGTCTCTTGCCTGCTATTTTGCCTTATTTCCATTGGACAGCCGCTAGTCATCAATGATTCGGGGTATTTTGAAAAGCCGGGCGTCAATGTGATGGTCTTCAGCAGTCAGTATAACGGGATGTTCTTCGACGAGAAGACGGCCGGCATCGAGCTGATCCATCACGGCGTAAGGACCTGCACGGGTGGTGCGATCCGGTTGCAGAATACGCCGGAGCAGTGGGATCTGATACCTGTGCTTGTCGGAAGGAAGGTGGATAAGCAGAATGGAACTATTGAGGCCAGTTTGAAGTATGCGGCGTATGATTTTGTCTCGCGGGTGGTCGTTGCGGCGAAGGACAAGGGTGTGGAGATCAGCGTATACCTGGACAAGCCCGTGCCGGAGAAGCTGGAGGGCAGTGCAGGATTTAACCTGGAGTTCCTGCCGTCTGCGTATTTTGAGAAGAGCTATTATGCCGACGGGAAGCCGGGAACTTTTCCTTTGTATCCGGCGAGTCCGACGAGGATCGAGCCTGTCTCCAAAAAGATACCGCAATTCGCGGGGCATACGACTTTTGACGACAGGGGAAGGGGGGAGTTTATCGTTCCCGGTCCTTTAGCTGCCGGTCATTCGCTGGTGCTGGCGCCGGAAGATCCCGAGCGGGAGGTGAGCATCCGGTGTGCGGATGCGGAGCTTCAGTTGTTTGATGGCCGGAACCTGGGGCAGAACGGCTGGTTCATCGTACGCAGCCTGTTACCGGCGGGAAAGACGGGTAAGGTGCTGAGCTGGTATCTCGAGCCGAATGCAGTGGCGGGCTGGAGGCGGAAGCCGGTCGTTGAATTTTCGCAGGTGGGCTATCGTCCTCAGCAGGAGAAGGTGGCGGTTATCGAACTCGACAAGGCGGATGCTCCGCTGGCGAATGCGTCGCTGCACCGGGTGACGCCGGAGGGGAAGGATGTGGTGGCCCTGACGGGCGGGGTGAAGTCATGGGGCAGGTGGCTCCGGTATAATTATGCGAAATTCGATTTTTCGTCTGTCAGGGAGGCGGGGGTATATTATATAGAATACGGGGGCCAGCGGACGAATAGCTTCCCTATCGGGGAGGATGTATACAAAGATATCTGGCATCCTACTTTGGACGTCTGGTTCCCGGTGCAGATGGATCATATGGAAGTGAACGAGGCCTACCGGGTGTGGCATGGGGTTCCTTTTATGGATGATGCGTTGCAGGCGCCGGTGAATCATCAGCATTTCGATGGGTATAGCATGGGGGCGTCCACGCAGACGAAGTATAAGCCGCTGCAGCGGATACCGGGGCTGGCGACGGGTGGATGGTTCGATGCGGGTGATTTCGATATCCAGACCGGGTCGCACTGTGATGCGGTGCTGGCGATGGTCGATGCGTGGGAGAAGTTCGGGTTGCGGAGGGACGAGACCTTTGTGGACTATCCGACGCACTATGTCGATATCCATCGGCCGGATGGGATGCCCGATCTGTTGCAGCAGATAAAGCACGGTACGCTGAATATGGTGGCGCAGGTAAAGAATATCGGTCACCCCGTGCGGGGTATCGTTGTGCCCAATCTGCATCAGTATCATCATTTGGGTGATGCGGTGAATGAGACGGACAACCTGCCCTTCAACCCCGATCTGAAGCCGTATCAGTCTGACGGGAAGTCGAGCGGCACGATGGATGACCGGTGGGCGTTCACGGAAAGGAATGTTTTTCTCGACTATTATACGGCGGCGGCGCTGGCTGCCGCGAGCAGGGCATTGAAGGGGTTCGACGATGAGCTGGCGGAGCAGAGTCTGTTCTATGCCCGGCAGCTGTGGAGGGAGGATGACAGTCTTTCGAGGTCGGATACTTCGCGGTTTGGCTCGCAGTTTCGCCGGAATCTGCGGCTGGCGGCGGCGCTGCAGCTGTATATCACGACGAAGGAGGAGGAGTATGGGAAGGCGTTCCGGGACGCCATCTGGCCGACGCTGGACAGGTCCGCGGGTTTTGGTATGACGGCGGCGCTGCAGGCTTGTACGTATATGGATGAAGGTTATAAATCCCGGTTGAAGGATTATGTCGTTCGTTATAAGGCGACCTGTGACGCGCTCGTCCGCCAGAATCCGTATGGTGTGCCGATGGCGACGGGAGGCTGGGGTGGTAATGGCGGCATTGTCAACTGGTCCATTACGAACTACTATGCGCACCGGGTGTTCCCGGATGTGATAGGGGAAGAATATGTCTGGAAGGGGCTGGATTATCTTTTTGGCTGTCATCCTTATTCGAATGTGTCCTTTGTCTCGGCGGTCGGGACGCATTCAAAAAGGATCACTTATGGCAACAACCGGGCGGATTTCAGCTATATCGCCGGCGGGGTGGTGCCGGGGATATTGATCCTCAAGCCGGATTTTCCGGAGAATAAGGAGGACTGGCCGTTCTTCTGGGGGGAGAACGAGGTCACGGTGGGTATCTGCGCGAACTATATTTTTCTGGGGGCGGCTGCGGGGGAGCTATCACGGTAGCCGCACGGAGGTGGCCCTGCCTTTGTAGGTGATTATTTTATTCAGGTTGACGGCGGGTGCGTCACCGATAACCCTTTTGGGGTCAGCGAGGACGATGCGGAAGCGGCGGGTTTTTAGCATGCCGGGGAAGGAGCCCTTAAGGTCTTTGATGGTAAGGGTGTGGCTGGCGTCGTCCCAGCTGAATCCGATCTCGGTGAATGCGCCTTTTTCGTAGTTATAGCCGTCCCCTTCGTCTTCGTAGAGGGTGAATGACCCGTCTGCGCCCGGATAGATACGGATGAGGAGGTCGTTCCATTTCTTTTCTGATGCATATTGTACGGCAGGTCCCCATGGAAGGATGGTGCCGGCTTTGACAAAGATGGGTATTCTATCCAGCGGGGTGGGAATGTCTACGGTGTTGCCGCCGGCGTACCTGGTGCCGGTCCAGAAGTCATACCAGCTGCCGGCGGCGGGCAGATAGACCGGTGTCGTTCGCTGACCCATGGCCGTTACGGGAGTGATCAGCAGGGAGGGTCCGGAAAGGAACTCGTTGCCCATATCGAGGACCCTGCGGTCGGCCGGGAAATCCATGAACAGGGCTCTCATAATGGAGCCTGCGTGGGCCGTGACGTTGCGGGCGACGGAATAATTATAGGGCAGGAGACTGTAGCGCAGGTTGATGGAGCGTGCGATGGCGTCGAAAGCCGTATCGCCCGGCTTGCCGAAGTTGTAGATCTCGCGGGGGATGTCCGTTCCGTGGGAGCGCATGAGCGGCATGAAGGCGCCGAACTCGAGCCAGCGGCAGTACAGTTCGCGGAATTCGGGATTGTCGATGCCGCCTTTGCGGGTGAAGGCAGAGGCGAAGAAGCCGCCGATGTCGGTATTCCAGTAGGGAATGCCGGTGAGTGAGAAGTTGAGGCCTGCGGGGATCTGACGGCGGAAGGAGGCCCAGCTGGACTGGATATCTCCGCTCCATGTATTGGCGCCAAAGCGCTGCTGGCCGGCGAAGGCGGAGCGGGTCAGGATGGAGACGCGTTTGTCGCTGGTTGTGGCGCGCTGGTGCTCGTAAACTCCGCGGATATGTTCGAGTGGAAAGGCGTTGCGGACGCTGCGGTAGGATCCGAGATAGGTGGGCAGGTCGAAGTCGCTTTCTTTTTCGTTGAGGTGGTCCGGTTCCGAGGAATCCAGCCACCAGGCGTCGGAACCCAGGGCAAAAATGCCTTTGTTGAGGTAGCGCCAGTAGATGTCGCGGGCTATGGGATCGTAGACGTCGTAGGGATGGGTGCCGCTGTTGGGGGGCCAGGTGGCGAAGTGCAGGAGCATGTGGTTCTTTTCCAGCTCGGCATATTGTGCGGTATGCGGTCCGAAGCCGGGCCATGCGACGATGAAGAGGTGGGCGTTCATGCGGTGGATGCTGTCGATCATTTCCTGTGGGCGGGGATAGGTCGAGGGATCGAAGCTCATCGCGTTCCAGTTGCTGTCTTTGCCCCAGTATTGCCAGTCCTGCACGATGCCGTCGATGGGGATATGGAGGGCGCGGTATCTTTTTACGACGTCTACGAGCTCGAACTGGGTCTTGTAGCGTTCTTTGGACTGGTTGTAGCCGAAGGTCCAGAGGGGCATCATGGGCGCCTGGCCTGTGAGGGCGCGCATTTGGGCGAGGACGCTGTCGGCGGTGGCGCCGCGCATGAAATAGTAGTCCACTGCGTGTCCGACCTGGGATTCAAAGGCCGTCTCCTGTGGATTGTCTGTGAATAGGGTGGGCGAATAGTTGTCCCAGAAGAGCGCGTAGCCTTTGATGGACAGGAAATAGGGGATGGATACTTTGGTGTTCCCCTGTACGAGGAAGTTGCGCTGGTTGCGCTGGCTGAGCCTTCCATTCTGTTGCTGGCCAAGGCCGTAGATGTTCTCGTCCTTGTCGAGGCGGAAGGCCTGGCGGACGATATAGTTGGGCTTGCCTGCGTCCTCATTGGCAGAGAACTGCGCGCCTTCTTCTTTTTCCCGGAGAAGGACCGCATTTGTTGCGGGGTCGGTGAAGAGCAGGCGGCCCGTCTCCCGGTCGAGGTCTGCGATGATCCGGGCGGTTTGCAGGATGATATGGCCATTGCGGGTGGAGATGGAAGGGGTGCCGTCCGGCGCCGCTATAACAGAAAGGCTGTGTTTGCCGGTGGTGTCGCCTTCGGGATATTTGAAGACGCGGATGGCGCCGGAGCCGTAGCAGGTGATCTCTATGGCGATGCCGTCGATGACGGTCTTGAGTCCGTGGGTCGTTGGCGTATAGTCCTGGGCGGTTGCGCCGGTGAGGCAAAGGATGGCGAGGATCTGGAATAATAATTTCATGGCCGCAATTGGTTATAATAAATGTCAAAATAACAATTCAAATATAGCAAGATTTTGATCTTTTTAATCGACCGATGAAAAATTTCTGAGTATATTGGCCGTGTGAATGCTTTCAGGTCGATATCGTTCGTAGTTGCGTTGCTTGTCTGTTGCCCTGGCGTGAATGCCCAGCCGGCGCACATCAATTTTACTTCACTTGGGACCACGGACGGGCTGCTTTCGAATTCAATTTCTGCCATCCTCAAGGACAGGTCCGGGCTTATGTGGATCGCGACCAATGATGGGCTGAACAGGTTTGACGGGAAGAACTTTGTCGTCTACCGGCACCGTCCCGAGGACAGCACCAGTCTGAGGTCGAACGAGATATTGGCATTGCACGAGGATGCTGCGGGCAATCTCTGGGTAGGAACCAGCGGGGGCGCATTCAGCGAATACGACCGCAAGCGGGACTGTTTTATCAATTTTCCCCGTGAGGGCAAGAGTGGTCAGACGCATATAATGGGTACCACTGCAATTATCAGGGGGCTCTGCAGCGACAGGAAGGGCAGGTTGTGGATAGCGGAATATGGCGCTCCGAACGTGCTGGACCCGGCTACGGGCCGGCTGGACCGGCTGGGTCTGCACCGCTATGCCGCCGATCCCTCGCGATCGTTCTCTCTCCTTAATATTTATGCGGACAAGGAAGACCGGATATGGGTGGCTACGGATTATGGTCTGTTCCGGTATTTACCGGAAACCCGGTCGTTCAGGCAGTACCTGCACCGGGAGGGCGACGATGGCAGTCTTCGCGACAACCGGGTTCGGACGATGTGCGAGGATCAGCGGGGTGATCTTTGGGTCGGTACGGAGAAGGGCTTGTGTAGGCTGCCGGCGGGGCAGGACCGGTTCGTTGCTTATCCCGAGGGACCGGAGGGGTCCGCGGCGGCGGCTACGATCAGTGCGATCAGTGTGGACAAGGAAGGCTATGTGTGGGTCGGCAGCAGTGACGGGTTGGTGATCATCGACCCGCGATCGGGGCGGTCGGTGACCTATAGGCCGGAAGAAGGGAATTCGCACAGTCTGACCAGCGAGGGGGTTACGAGCATCTATATCGATCCGGATGGTATATATTGGATCGGCACTTTCAGGGGTGGCGTGAATAAGTATGACAAGAATCTCAATCTTTTCGACGGAAAGATGGGAGAGGCATTCCGGGATGGCGGCGTGCGCAGCAGCGTCGTGACTGCGTTTGCCGAGCGGCCGGACGGGAATCTATGGCTGAGCACGGATGGTGGCGGGCTGTACAGTTTTGACCGGAAGACGGACCGGCTGCAGCGGCTGCCTTTCGTGGTGGATGGAAGGACTCCGTCGCCGCTGCCTGTACTTGCCATTCACCGGACCCATGATGGGCAGCTGTATGCCGGGACTTTTAATATGGGGCTGCTGCAGTATGATCCGGTGTCCGGGCGGGCGCGGAAGGTCCGGCTAAGCGATCGGGATGACGAGCCATTTGTGAATTCCGTCTATTGTATCCGGGAGGACAGATCGGGGCAGGTATGGGTGGGTACCAACGGGGCCGGCATTTGTGTATTGAAGGAAGGAAAGCTGTGCCGCCGGCTGTTGCCGAATCCGGTCAGGTCTTCGGATGTCCGGATGCCGGTCAATGGATTTATCCGTGATATTGCGGAGGATGCGGAGGGGAAGATCTGGATCGGCTCTCATGGGGACGGGGTGGCGATCTATGATCCGAAAACCGGTCGTTTCAAGGTTTACAACCAGGAGGCCGGCAGTTTGCCGAGCGATAAAGTGCAGGCTTTTCTTTTGGACAGCAGGGGAAGGATGTGGGTAGGAACCTATGGCGGTGGGCTTTGCGTCTATAACAAAAAGACGGACAGATTTATCGTTTACTCGGAGAAGGACGGACTGCAGAATACGAATGTGTATTCAATACTGGAAGATGGGAGCGGCCGCATCTGGGTGAGTACGAACAGCGGTATCAGCAGCCTGGACGTGCAGACGAATGTTTTCCGGAATTTTACTCCTCACAATGGGCTGCAAAACAACAATTTTTGTCACACGTCTGCGCTGCGGACCTCGGACGGAGAGCTTTTTTTCGGCGGTCAGCAGGGTTTCAACTATTTGTATCCTACCGCTCTGACGACGAACAGGAATGTTCCGGCGGTTATACTTACCGACCTGCGGGTGGCGAATAAATCGGTGGTGCCGGGAAAGGGGTCGCCATTGGAGGAGCAGGTCTCCGTAGCGCGGAAGGTCGACCTGGCATACGGGCAGAATTTCGCCCTCAGTTTTGTGGCGCTCAACTATACGTTGCCTGACCAGAACCGTTATGCGTACCGCCTCGACGGGTTCGACAAGGACTGGATCAGCGCCGGCGCACAGAATACGGCCTATTACACCAATCTGGACCCGGGTGATTACGTATTTCGTGTAAAGGCGAGTAATAATGATGGTGTATGGAGCAGGGGGAATACGTCGATACGGATCCATGTCCGGCCGCCTTTCTGGCGGACGATTTATGCGTATATCTTTTATGTGCTGGCGGTAGCGGGGTTGCTTCTATACAGCCGGCATCTGGGACTGGCGCGGGTCCGGCGGAAATTCGCCATTGAAGAAGAAAGGAGGGAAAGCAGGCGGGCGCTGGAGCTGGACCGTCTGAAGCTGAAATTCCTTACGAACCTGAGTCATGAGTTCAGGACGCCGATCGCCCTGATAATGGGCCCGGTCGAGCAGTTGCTGTCGGAATTGAAGGGCACGGCTTCGCAGGACAGGCTGGAGATGATCCGGCGAAATGGCCGGCGTCTGCTGAACCTGGTCAACCAGTTGCTGGACTTCAGGAAGATGGAGGAGCAGGAGCTAAAACTGCAGTTATCGCCGGGAGACCTGGCGGGTCTTGTCCGGGAGGTTGGGGATTCATTTGAGGATATGGGGCAGAAGAAAAACATACGCTTTCGGTATACTGCCAATGTGGAGAAGCTCTATGTGGTGTACGACCGGGACAAGATCGAACGCATACTTTTCAACCTGCTGTCGAACGCATTTAAATTCACCCCGGAAGGCGGAACCATCGAGCTGTCGCTGGATGCTGCGGCGGGGGGGCCGGATGGCAGGCGGCCGGTTTCGATCGGCGTTGCCGATTCCGGAATAGGAATTCCAAAGGCCGAGCAGGAAAGGATATTCGACCGGTTCTTTCAACATCCGGCGGGCGGGGAGATATTGAACCAGGGCACGGGTATCGGTCTGTCGATCGTGAAAGAGTTTGTGCAGATGCATGGCGGGGAGGTTCGGGTAGAGGGTGATGCGGGGTGTGGCAGTGTGTTCACGGTCGTGCTGCTGCTGGCAGCGGCGGGCGGGGAAAGCGCAGCTGTGGCTAACGGGAGCGCGGCTGGTGGAGGCGGGGAGGATGGGCGTGATGCAGCGGTTGTGGCGGGCGGCCAGGCCGATGGTTATGTGGGGGGAGTCGGGGCTGAGGGGCGTCTAAAGCGCCGGGTCCTGCTGGTAGAGGACAATGAAGACTTCCGGTTCTATCTAAAGGATAACCTTCGCAGGTATTATGAGGTGCTGGAGGCAGAGAATGGGAAAGAGGGGTGGCAGCTTGCGCTGTCTGCGCATCCCGAACTGATCGTCAGCGATATCAGCATGCCCTTTATGGACGGTATCGAGCTGACCAGGAAGCTCAAGGCGGATAAGCGTACGGGGCATATCCCCGTGATCCTTTTGACCGCTTTGACCGAGGATGCGCAACAGTTGGAGGGGCTCGGCACGGGCGCCAACGACTATATAACCAAGCCATTCAACTTCGAGCTGCTGAACGCCCGGATGAAGGCCTTGCTGGAGTGGAACAACAAATTGAGATCCACTTATACGAAGCAGATAAAGGTGCAGGTTCCTGTGGCGGAGGGGGAGACCGCGAATGAACAGCTGATGCTCAGGATCGTGGGCTATCTTGAGGCACATTTGCAGGACGCGCAGCTTTCCGTCGAGTTCCTCAGCAGGGAATTGGGGATGAGCCGCAGCTCGCTGTATGCCAAGCTGCTGGAGCTGACCGGGGAGACGCCGGTGGAATTTATTCGTTCTTTCAGGCTAAAAAAGGCGATAGGATTGCTGGACAACGGAAGCCTGTCTATTTCACAGATCGCTTACGAGGTCGGGTTCACATCGCCGACTTATTTTACCCGGGCGTTCAAGGAGAAATATAAGATGCTGCCATCCGAGTATGCAAGGCGGGAGGTGAAGCCGAAGCCAAACGACGAGTCCTGAGTCCCCGACATACTGGCGGTAGTGCGGGTGTTTTGTAAGGCGGGTGGATGGGTGTGGCCAAACTGCGGCCGCAGGGTAGATGTGGTCAAGTTGCCGCGGCAATTGTGGCTTGGAGACCCCGGCGGCCGGCGCCCGGGTGAGATCGGGCGCTCCGATGGTCCAGTGTCTGATCTTCAATGCCAATTTCGACATTTGTCTGATTCCTTTCAACATTTCTGCGATTAATTGAGCGAGGGAGGATATAGATTCGTGGCTTATTAATAACCAAAATTAGTTTGCCATGTATGAAAAGAACCTCGCCCTTGCGGCTGCATTGTCCTTTCCTAAAAATGTCATTCTGACACTATTTTTCTTCCAGCACATAACGTGGTTTACCGCGGAGCGATAAAGTCCCGCATTGCCGGATAGCGTGTCCGGGTCGGGTATGTGTGAGATAGACACAATTATTCAAATAATCAAAAAAAATTAATATGAATTGTGCTTCCAAGCACCTGCATAAAATTTTTGCCGGGTTCCTTGCTCTGTCGGCTGTCCTGGCAAGCCTTTCCTCAACTGCGCAGGCTCCGCGCACCGTGAAGGGCATCGTATTCGATGCGCAAAAAAATCCTGTCGAGGGCGCCTCCGTGCTGGTGAAGGAGACGACCACCGCGACCCGGACGGACGGGACCGGCAGGTTTACTCTTTTGGTCCCCGCCAATAAACATATCCTTGTCATCACCCATATAGGAAAGGCCGCGCAGGAGGTCAGTGTCCATAGGGAAGGATATATTTCCGTGACGATGAAGGACAGCACGGCGACGCTTGACGACGTGGTCATCGTAGGATATGGTCGGCAGAAGAAAGAGAGCGTCGTGGGCGCGATCGCGCAGGTGAAGGGTGATGTGCTGGAGAAGACGGGCGGCGTGTCGAGTCTTGGCGCTGCGCTGACCGGGAATCTGCCGGGAGTTATCACGGTAGCGACGCAGGGGACGCCCGGTGCTGAGGACCCGAAGATATATATCCGCGGTCAGAGTACCTGGAATAACAGTGATCCGCTCGTCCTGGTGGACGGTATCGAGCGACCGATGAGCAGCGTGGATATCGGGTCGGTGGAGAATATTTCTGTACTGAAGGACGCGTCTGCGACGGCGGTGTTCGGGGTGAAGGGCGCGAATGGCGTCATCCTGATCACTACCAAGCGGGGTAAGGAGGGCAAGGCCGATATCCGGCTGACGGCCAATTCGACGATGAAGCTGCCTTCCAAGCTGGAGAGCAAGTACGATTCTTATGATGCCTTGCGGATAAGGGACCTGGCTATCGAGAACGAGCTGGGCGTGTCGCCGGGGTCGTGGGGCAAGTATGTTCCTTTTGCCGAGCTGGATAAGTACCGTCATCCTGCGAACCAGGCGGAGGCTGAGCGGTACCCCAATATCGACTGGCAGGACCAGATCGTAAAGAAGTGGACGATGTCCTACAATGCCAACCTGAATATTTCCGGCGGCAACCAGTTCGTCAAGTATTTCTCCTCGGTCGACTTTTTGCACGAGGGGGATATCATCAAGAAAATAGACAACAACAAGTCGTATAAGCCGGGGTATGGTTTTGACCGGATCAATGCACGGACGAACCTGGATTTTACGCTTACAAAATCGACCGTTCTGACGACGAACCTTTCCGGTTCATACGGCGTGAAGCAGGATGCGTGGGGGCAGGACAGCTGGGAATACAGGATCTGGCAGAGCATTTATAACAATGCGCCGGATATTTATTATCCGCAGTATAACGACGGCGCGTGGGGATATTTTCCTGCCGAGCAGGTATCGACGATCAACTCTGCCGCTACGATGGGTAACAATGGGGTCCGGAAGACGACCACGACGAGGATCAATACAGATTTTACGCTCAAGCAGGATCTTGGCGCTATCCTGAAGGGGCTTGCGGCGAAGGCTACGCTCTCGTTCGACAACGCCTTTGTAACACAGGGAGGGGTCTATGACAACGGGAACATTCAGCAGGAGTACATCGATCCGGTCACGGGAGATACCACCTATAGCCAGTACCTGGGCACAAACCAGTTCAACTGGATACCCTACAGGTGGACGCCGACTTCGGATACTGTCCAGAACGGGTCGACCTACCGCAAGATGTTCTACCAGGTACAGGTGGACTATGCGAGGAAGTTTGGTAAGCATGATCTGACTGCCATGGGCCTGTTCAGCCGGGACAGGTACGCGACGGGGAGTGAGTTCGAGCATTTCCGGGAGGACTGGGTGAGCAGGGTCACCTATAATTATGACCAGCGATATTTCGCCGAGTTCAACGGCGCCTATAACGGGTCGGAAAAGTTCGGGCCCAACTACCGTTTTGCCTTCTTTCCGTCGGCTGCCGCGGGGTGGCTGATCAGCAATGAGAACTTCATGAAGGATGTCACCTTCATCAACGCGCTCAAGCTGCGTGGTTCTTATGGAAAAGTGGGTAATGACAATATCACGAACCGGTGGCTGTATATGACGACCTGGACCTATGGCGGGAATACGCCGCTGGGCGCGTCCTCCGGGCAGAACAGCCCGTACACGTGGTGGTCGGAAGCGCATACCAATGTCGGAAATCCGGACATCCACTGGGAGACGGTGACGAAGAAGGACTTGGGGCTTGATTTTACCTTGCTGAATGGATTGGTTTCGGGAACTGCCGATGTTTTCAGCGACTACCGGACGGATATTCTGCTGAATGGATCGAGCCGTGCTGTGCCTTCTTATTTTGGGGTGCAGCCTGCCACGGCCAACCTGGGGAAGGTGCGGAACAACGGGTATGAGGTGGAGCTTCGCCTCAACAAGCGGGTGTCGAAGAATTTACGTGTTTGGGCGGATCTGAACATGTCCCATGCGAAGGACAAGATCGTCGATGCGGACGACCCGCAGTTGCTCGACGATTACCTGAAGAAAGCCGGAAAGCAGATCGGCCAGGCCTATTCCTATGTGAGCAGCGGTTATTACAATACGTGGGACCAGGTATACGGGAGCACACAGCTGAATACTTACGACAACCAGAAGTTGCCGGGCAACCTGAATATGATCGACTACAATGGGGATGGCGTGGTGGATAACAAGGATATCGTTCCCGCCGGTTATCCGGAGCGTCCGCAGAATACTTATAATGCCACGATCGGCGCGGAATGGAAGGGATTCAGCCTTTTTGTGCAGTTCTACGGCGTCAGCAATGCGAACAGGTATCTGCAGCTGGTCAGTTTTGGCGGTCAGTATCACTATGACAACGTGTACAAGCAGGGGGCATACTGGTCTCCGGCCAACACGAATGCCTCGGTACCTGTGCCCCGTTATGCGAGTGTAATGCCTTATTACGGTACTACTTATTTGTACGACGGCTCTTATATCCGGTTGAAGAACGCCGAATTCGCCTACACCTTCAACGCGGCCCAGCTGCGGAGGGTCGGGATCAATGGGTTGAGGGTGTATCTGAACGGCGACAATCTGCTGCTGTGGACGAAGATGCCCGATGACCGGGAAGTGAGCCAGGGGGCGGCCACGGCGTATCCCACCATCAGACGTGTCAATCTTGGTTGTAACATAACCTTTTAAAGTAAGCCATATGAAATTGCATACAAATATCATCGCTGTCTGCTGCACGCTTTTTTTGATTGCGGGGCTGACGGGTTGTAAGAAATATCTTGACAGGGCGCCGGGGGCCGACGTTTCGCCTACCGATGCGTTTATCAATTTTACTAATTTCCAGGGATTTACGGAGGAGCTCTATAGCGCCGAGCCGGAATATACGAGCAAGACCTGGGCCTGTGACTGGATCCTGGGGGATGAGATCATCCACAAGACGGGGGTCACGTGGCTGAATGAACAGTTCGATAATGGGGATAGCTGGTCCTGGACCACGGCCGAATGGATCTCCTGGCTGGACGGGCAGTCTTATGTCACGGACCCGACGACGGGTTTTGGCAAAGGGTTGTGGCCGAATGCCTGGTATGGGATCCATAAGGCGAATCTGGGGCTTGCCAACCTGGATAAGCTGAATGGCACACAGGAAGAGAAGGATCTGATCAAGGGCCAGCTCCTTTTCTTCCGGGCCTGGTTCCATTTTGAGCTGATGACGTATTGGGGCGGGCTGCCTTATATCGATACCGTGCTGTCGTCATCCGGGAAGCTGACGCTGCCGCGCTTATCCGCCCAGGCAATGGCCGACAAGATCGGTAAGGACCTGCGTGATGCGGCGGACCTGCTGCCCGTGGACTGGGACAATACCGATGCGGGCAAGACCACGCTTGGCAAGAACCAGCTGCGGATCACGAAAGTGACGGCGCTCGGCTATCTGGGTAAGGACTATTTGTATGCGGGCAGTCCCCTCTGGAACAGGAGTTCGACAGGCAATACAGCTTTCGATGCGGGCTATTGCAAAAAGGCGGCGGATGCTTTTGCCGAGCTGCTCAAGCTGGTTGACAGTAAACAGACCTGGGTGAAACTGGTGGATTTCACTCACTATAGCGATCTGTTCTATTCGAATGGCGGCAGCTTTATTCCCGGCTATCCCGAATCGATCTTCGAGAACCCGGTATACAGCTCGTGGTTTCAGGGATGTCCGTGGGGGCCCAGCTCGATCTTTGTAGACGAGAACATAGGCGGCGGGTACGCTTCTCCGAATGCACGGTTCGTGGAGAACTACGGGATGGCTAACGGTCTGCCGATCACCGACCCGGCCTCGGGCTATGATCCGGCCAATCCGTGGGTTGGGCGGGATCCCCGGTTCTACCATGATATTGAGATCGACGGAGACCAGCAGATCAAGGGTTCGGCGCCTGCGGACAAGGAAAAATTCCGTTATGCGAATCTGTCCAACACGGGCTTTAGCCGCGACAACACGGCAGTGGGGCGTACCGGTTATCTTTTGCGGAAGCTTACGCCTATGACGGCCAACAGTATCGACAATTTTCCCAATAACTATATGCACCTGTCTTATATGCGGCTGGCGGATGTATACCTGATGTATGCGGAGGCGGTGTTGCAGGGTTACGGATCGGCGACGAGTCCCGGGCCCAGCTATATGACCCCGGTCGCTGCGGTCAATAAGATACGGGAAAGGGCCGGCGCGGGGGATGTCGGTGCGGCCTATGTGGCCGACAAGGATAAGTTCATGGGTGAGCTCATCCGTGAGCGGGCTGTGGAGCTTGGGTTCGAGGAGGAGTTCAGGTATAATGATCTTCGACGCTGGCTGCTGTCGTCGCAGACGCAGTATAGGGAAAAGACGGCCATCGATTTCGATCGCGATGCTACGGGAAAGCCGATCAATATTAAAGAGCGGGTGCTCATAACGAGGAAATTCGATGACAAGAACTACTGGCTGCCGCTGAAGGTGAGCGATGTGAACCTCTATGTTTCATTTCCGCAAAACCCCGGGTACTAAACGAGCAAAATGAGAAAAATGAAAAGCAATATATTGTTGTTAAAACTATTCCTTCTGGGGTCGGGGCTTATGGCTGTGTTGACAATGGCTGCGCAGACCCTGCCTTACAGAGGCGCGACTAATTTAGGATCGGATTCCACCGTACATCTGGCGTACCGGGATATTAAGATGAAGGATCTGCCCGGGGCCGTGTCGGTGCTGAACCCGACGACCTACCTGGATATAAATTATGGTACTAACCCGTTGGAGGGGATCGATGCGCTGGTTGCCGGTAATAACATGTGGAACATCGGGTCGGCCCTGGTGCTTGTGGACGGAGAACCACGTTCGCTGAGCGATGTGACGACGAACGAGATAGAACAGATCAGTTTTCTAAAGGGCGCCAATGCGGTGGTCCTGTATGGCGCGCGTGCGGCGAATGGGGTGATCCTTATTACAACCAAGCGGGGCAGGGCGGGCGTCCATGGCAGCAGTGTCCGGGTCAATTCGGGCATCAGTGTGCCAAAGTCCTATCCTTCCTATTTGAATGCGGCGGACTATATGTCCTGGTATAACCAGGCCAGCGTGAATGACGGGCTTCCGGCTCCCTATGCGGATTCGACGATCAGGAATTTTGCGGCGCATAGGAATCCGTATCGTTTTCCGGATGTCAACTATTTCTCGTCGGACTATTTGCGCAGGCTTTTCAACACCTACTCCGCCAATGCAGAATTTACGAGCGGTTCGGAGCGGGCCCGGTTCTATGCGCTTGCCGGCTTTCAGACCCAGAATTCGCTGCTGGATTTTGGAACGGGCAGCGGTGAGCACAGCAACCGCCTGAATCTTCGCGGCAATATCGATCTGAAGCTGAACAAGTACATCAGCACTTATGTGAATGTGTCGACGGTGTTCTCCAACAACCGGCATGCGCTTGGCAATTACTGGCAGATGGCGGACAGCCTGCAGCCGCAGCGGTATTCTCCGCTGATACCGATCGGGCTGGTCTCGCCGGGCTCGGCTGCGAAGGCGACGGCCGATGGCGGGCGCAATATCATCAACGGGAGGTATTTGCTGGGAGGAACGCAACAATACCTCACCAACCCGATCGCCGACGTATATGCGGCCGGGTACGATAATTTTACCAGCCGTCAGTTCCAGTACACCAACGGGATCGACGTAGACCTGCGGAACCTCCTGCGTGGTCTGACCTTTCACGGGCAGATGACTGTTGACTATTCCAACAACTACGACGAATCGGTCAATAATGCCTATGCGGTGTACGAGCCGGTGTGGGGTGGCGTGACGGGGGATTCGATCGTCAAGCTGAACAAGTACAACAAGGACAGCAAGCCGGGGACGCAGAACCTGAGCAATACGTTCAGCAGCCAGGTGCTCGACTTCAGCGGGCATTTTGACTATGCCAGGAGCTACCGGGAGAAGCACAATGTTTCGGCCGTTTTGGTCGTGGACGCTCTCCGCGCCCGTCAGTCGCGGGATTTCCAGTACAGGACGAATGCGAACCTGGGTCTTCAGCTCGGCTACAACTATGATCACCGGTATTATGCCGACTTCAGCGGCGCGCTGGTCAACTCTACAAAGCTGCCGGCCAATACGCGTGTGGGTTTTTCTCCCACGGCGAGCCTGGGCTGGGTACTTAGCGAGGAGGACTTCCTGAAGTCGGTCAGCTGGGTGGACCGGCTCAAGCTGACGGCGTCCGGAGGTATCGTGAATACCGACCTGGATTTCGGCAGCTATTATATGTACGATGCGGTCTATGCGCCTACGGCGTATTATTCCTGGTCGGACGGCACTTATATCAACCAGGCCACCACGATCTCCCGCGGTGCGAACCCTAACCTGACCTATGCGAAGCGCAAGGAGGCGGACCTGAGTCTCGAGGGGTCTTTCTTTAATAAGAAGGTAGACCTGCTGGGTACGGTGTTCTATATCAAAAAGGACGGAATGCCGGTGCAGGTTTACAGTCAGTATCCCGGTTATTTCTTCACGGGATATCCGCCGACCTCCTTCGTGCCGTATAGCAATTTCCAGGCGAACCGGTACAGCGGGTTCGACCTGCAGATCAACTTCCACCAGGATCTTGGGAAAGTCGCCTTGAAGATAGGCGCGGCCCTGACCTATGTGCGGACGAAGGCGCTCAAGCGCGACGAGCTTTTTGTGGATGCTTACCGGAACAGGGCCGGGAAGGCGGTCGACGCCCTGTTCGGTCTGCAAAGCGATGGTCTGTTTGCCGACCAGAATGATATCGACAAGCACGCGTCGCAGAAATTCGGGATCGTAAGGCCGGGAGACATTAAATACAAGGACCAGAATGGCGACGGGGTGATCGACGAGCGGGATGAGGTGAAGATCGGTCAGCTAAGCAGTCCCCTGACCGGTGGTGTCAATATTACGGCGCAGTGGAAGGGCTTTTCGTTGTTTGTGCTGAGCACGGCGTCGTTCGGAGGGACCGGTATGAGGTCCGGCAGCTATTACTGGGTGGCGGGATCGGAGAAATATTCTTCGGTTGTGCGCAACAGCTGGACGGAGAATTCGAAGGGTACGGCTACCTATCCGCGGCTGACGACCTCGGGAGGCGTAAATAATTACAGGAGCTCTGATTTCTGGACATACAGCACCAATCGCGTCAACCTGACCAAGGTGCAGCTGACCTATTCCTTCTCCGGAAAATTCCTTCAGCGGTCTTTTGTGAAAGGGCTGAACGTCTATGTCGGGGGCAACGACCTGCTGACGATCGCGAAGAACAGGGACCTGATGGAGCTGAATATCGGCACGGTGCCGCAGGTTCGCTTTTATAACCTGGGCATCAAGGGTGATTTTTAACGTGAACCTCAACACAACATGTTTATTATGAAAAGAGAGCTGATCTATATCATTGCGGCGCTGGTGATATTTTCCGGGTGCAGGAAAATATTGTCTCCTGCCGACGAAAATAACCGTGGTCTGAGCGATATCTATAACAACGCCCCATTTGCGGAAGGGCTTGTGCTGAATGGCTATGTGCGGTTGCCGCTGGGCAGCTATTCGATGAATGACGTCGCGACCGACGATGCGGTCTCGAACGATCCGAACAATGCCTATCGCCAGATGGCGACGGGAAAATGGTCCTCCATCAACAACCCGATGGACCAGTATACGGGCGGATTTGCCGCTATCCAGTACCTCAATATCCTGCTTGCGCAGGCGAACAAGGTGGTCTGGGCGACTACGGGCCAGTACACCAACGAGATGTTCCGCGACCGGATGATGGGCGAGGCCTATGGCCTCAGGGGGCTGTTCATGTACTACCTGCTGCAGGCGCACGGGGGCTGGTCGGCCGACGGCAAGCTGCTGGGGGTGCCGATCCTGACGGTAGCGCAGGACGGCAGCTCTGACTTTAAGATACCCAGGAATAGTTATTCCGACTGTATAAAGCAGATCTATCGCGACCTTGATTCGGCCGAGCTGCTGTTGCCGCTGGATTTCGAAAATATTGCGCAGCCAACGGATATTCCGGCGAAGTATGCGGGAAAGACGACGGTTGCAGACTACAACCGGGTATTCGGCGCGTATGACCGCGAGCGGATGACGGCCCGGATCGTAAAAGGCGTCCGTGCGAAGGTGTCGCTGCTTGCTGCGAGCCCGGCATTCAGTCAGGGGTCGTCTGTCACCTGGGACAAGGCTGCGGACGACGCTGCGTCGGTGCTGGACCTCATAGGCGGGATATCGGGTATGGCGGCCAATGGAGACTACTGGTATTCGAGCAAGAACGCAAGCGAGATCAACGGTGTTTCTTCGGGGGTCAATCCCCGGGAGATACTCTGGAGGGGGAATGTAGGTGACGGCAACAATCTGGAGAAGGACAATTACCCGCCTACGCTGTTCGGCAATGGACGGGTGAATCCCAGTCAGAACCTGGTCGATGCTTTTCCGATGGCCAACGGGTATCCGATCACCGATCCGTCCAGCGGATATGATCCGAGCCATCCCTATACGAATCGGGATCCGAGGCTGGCGTTGTATGTTGTGACGAACGGGAGCAAGGTGGGGCCTTCGGGCACTACTATACTTACGCAGCCGGGGTCGACCAACGACGGGCTGAATGCTATATCCACGTCGACCCGTACGGGCTTTTATCTGCGAAAGCTGCTGCGGGAGGATGTCAATCTCAATCCGGCGAATCAGAATACGCAGCGGCACTATGTTCCTTATATCCGCTATACGGAGCTGTTCCTTGCCTACGCCGAGGCGGCCAATGAGGCCTGGGGGCCGGATGGTACCGGTTCGCATGCTTATTCTGCGCGCCAGGTCATCGCCGCCTTGCGGAAGCGGGCAGGGATCGCCCAGCCCGACAATTATCTAGCGGCTGTGAGCAGCAAAGACGATATGCGGGTGTTGATCCACAACGAAAGGCGTCTAGAGTTGTGTTTTGAGGGGTTCCGGTTCTGGGACCTGCGCAGGTGGAAGGAGTCGATCTCGCAGACGGCGACCGGCGTGGTCATCAACGGCGGCTCGTATACGCCCAGCCAGGTCGAGCCGCGGCAATATTTCGACTTCATGTATTATGGTCCTATGCCATATAATGACGTGCTGAAGGAGAATCTCGTGCAGAACAAGGGCTGGTAGTGATTGTTTACAAATTAAAAGAAAAAGATGAAAAAAATACTATTTGGTGCAGCGAGTATCCTGCTGTTTGGTGCATCGTGCTCCAACAAGAAAATAGAGTTCCCGGACTACAAATATACAACGGTCTATTTCCCGTACCAGTCGCCGGTTCGCACCCTGGACCTTGGCGACGACATCATTGACAATACGCTGGACAACCAGCATATGTGCACTATCGAGGCGACGATGGGTGGTGTCTATCAAAATACGAAAGACGTGACGATCGGAATATCGGTCGACACGTCGCTCTGCAACAATCTCAGCTTTGGCGAGTCGGGAAAGAAAGTGCTGGTTATGCCGCCGGCGTACTATACGTTCCCGAAGGACATGTCGATTTCTATCCCAGCGGGGAGTGTGATGGGAGGGGTTCAGGTCCAGCTGACGGATGCTTTTTTTTCCGATCCGCGGTCGATCACCAATACGTTTGTGATCCCTGTCAGGATGGGCTCGGTAAAAAATGCGGATTCGATCCTGAGCGGTAAGAGTGATAACCCGGCCGCCGATCCAAGGATCCCGGGCAACTGGAATATCGCTCCAAAGAATTTTACGCTTTATGCGATCAAGTTCATCAACCCTTGGCATGCCAACTACCTGAGAAGGGGCGCCGAGGCGATCAAGGATAATGCGGGCGATACGACGATCATTTATCACAGCTCGTATGTCGAGACCGACCAGGTGGTCAGCATGGGGACGAAATCATTGTCTCTGGATTCGTTGCTGCTCAATGGAAAGTCGAGGGGGAATGTGGATATGCCGTTCCAGCTGCTGGTTTCCTTTGATAACAGTGGCAATTGCAGCGTCAGCGGGCCGGCGTCGGCGTCGTATACTGTTACGGGTAATGGCGCTTTTGTCAAGGGGGGCGACTCCTGGGGCGGTCAGAAACGGGACGTTCTGCATTTGAAATATACGGTGGACTTCGGTACGTCGGTGCATTCTTTCACGGATACGCTGGTCATGCGTGACAGGGGTATAAAGTTCGAAACGTTCACGCCGGTGGTGAATTGATCAGGAAATAAACTATGAAAATGAATAAGAGAGCGTTCTTTTTAGTTATGGCTATGGCTTCGGCCGGATTGTTGTTGAGTGCGTTCAGTGGTCCCGGGCGGCCGCCGGCCGGTATTCCGTCGTTGAAGGAGGTGTTTGAGAAGGATTTTTTGATCGGTACCTGTATCAATTCGGACCAGATCGTCGGGCGGGATCTGAGGGCTGACACACTTATCCGTCAGCAATTCAGTGCGGCGACGCCGGAGAACGTGATGAAGGCTGCGCTGATCCATCCCGGGTGGAATGAGTACAGGTTCGAGATGGCGGACAGGCTGGTCGACTATGCGCAGCGAAACAATATACGTATCAATGCGCATACGCTGATCTGGCACAGTCAGCTGCCCGTCTATGTCAGGGCGCTGCGCGATCCGGACAGCGTGCGGCGGTTCTTTGAAGATCATATTACCACGCTGGCATCCAGGTATGATGGCAAGGTGTATTCCTGGGACGTGGTGAATGAGGCATTGAATGAGGATGGGACGCTTCGCAATTCGATCTTTTTGCAGAAGCTGGGTCCGGATTATATCGTGGAGGCGTTCAGGCTCGCGCAGAAGGCGGCGCCGCACACGCAGCTGTATTATAACGACTATAATATCGAGAATCCGGCGAAGCGGGCGGGGGCGATAGCGGTAGTCAGGAAGATACAGGCGGCGGGTGTCCGGATAGACGCGATCGGAATTCAGGGGCACTGGCATCTGGGGAAAGTGCCTTTTCGATATATCGAAGAAAGCATTTCGGCGTTTGCGGCTCTTGGTATCAAGGTCAATTTTACGGAGCTGGATATATCGGTCCTTCCCAATCCGCTGCGGGGAAATACGGCAGACGTGAGCAGTACGGCGAGGGGCGACAGGAACGCCAATCCGTGGCCGGATGGTTTGCCCGATTCCGTACAGGACCGGCTGGCGGAGGACTACTCGACCCTTTTCAGGCTGTTCATGCGGCACCGGAAGCAGATCGGGCGGGTGACCTTCTGGGGTGTACAGGATGGGGCGAGCTGGCTCAACAACTGGCCGGTCCGGGGAAGGCGCAATTATCCGTTGCTGTTCGACAGGAACTATACGCCGAAAAAAGCGTTCTACAGTGTGATAGAGGCGGGGGTTGGGGATGCTGCGTTCTATAACAGCGTGCAGACCTATGTCAACCCGGTGCTGCCCGGGGATCATCCGGATCCTACTCTCTTGAAAGTGGGGGATGACTTTTATCATTGCGGTTCGTCTTTTCATTTCACGCCCTATCTTCCGGTATATCATTCGCGGGACCTGGTACACTGGGAGGTGATCAGCAGGGTGGTGCCGCCGTCCGAGGCCGAGGGGTTTGTTGCAGACCGGCCGTCTGCCGGTATCTGGCAGGGAGCGATCACCTATTTTTATGGGTCCTACTGGACCTATTTCTCTTCCGGTGGTCAGTGGTTCTGCAAGGCGGCCTCTCCCTATGGGCCCTGGTCATCGCCGGTGCGGGTAGCGACCAATGAGCGGACGGGCAACCTGGGATACGACAATTCAATTTTTGTGGATGATGACGGCAAGCCTTATATGGTGATCAAGAATGGTCAGAAGGTCAATCGTATCCAGGCGCTTGGCCGGGATGGGCAGCTGACGGACACCGTGATCAACCTGGACTGGATCAATGGGCGGCTGCAGTATAGCTGGGCGGAGGGGCCGGTGATGTGCAAGCGGAACGGTTATTATTTTTATTTCCCGGCCGGAGATGTGTCGGGGGGGCAGTACGTATTGCGGACGAAGCGGCTGACGAGCGATTCGACGGCGTGGGAGAGGCTGGGTGATTTCTTTGAGCCGGTGACAGACGCGGGAGAAGGGTTTCGGCGGCCCAATCACATATCGGCGCCCATTCAATTGCCGGATGGAACGTGGTGGACGATCGGGCAGAGTTATGAAAGATATGATGACGATGACTGGTCGGGTACGGGCCGGCAGACTTCGTTGTTCCCTGTGAGGTGGGATGGCGACCGGCCGTGGGGAATGGCGCCGACGCGGGAGCCGATCGTAAAGCCGCGGCTGTCGCGTTCGGATATTTCGTGGGCGAGTGTCGTGGGAGATGATTTTGACAGTGCCGTGTTGGGGCTGCAGTGGCATTTTTTGACGCGTGCGGCGGCGGGCAGCTATTCGGTGACGGCCAGGAAGGGCTGGGTCCGGCTGACTCCCGGCAAGGGACGTACGCATTTGGTGCAGAAGGAGACGGATCATTTTTACACTGCGGTCACCAGGGTCGATCTGGACGCGGCTGATACGGCTGCGAGGGCCGGTATATATCTTACGAACGGCAACCAGCGTGTTGTGGCGAGGCTTTACAGCGGCTTTGACGCGGGCCGGCGGATCATTTTGAGCCTGGACACGGCGGTGAGGAGCGTGGCCAGTCCGGGTGGGCGCGTTGTGTGGCTGAAGCTGGAAAGGCGTGGCCACCTGCTCAGCGGCTATTGCAGCCGTGATGGGGAGCGCTGGGTTTCGATGGGCGCGCCTGTGAGTGCGGGGGTTCTGGACCGGGTACAGCCCAATTTCAATTCGTGGGTCGGGACGAGTGTGGGACTGTTTGCGGAAGGCCAGCCGGCGGATTTTGATCTGTTCAGGTGTAAGGATGCTTTCTCTTCGTTGTCTGCGGCGGGGTATACCAATTATTACGGCGTAGCTGGTGCCGGTGGGGGCGTGACCAATAGTTCTGCTGCCGGTGGATGGTTTATGATCCGGGGGGTAGAGACGGGGAAGGAGGCGGCGAGTGCGGTGGAGATGACGGTAATGGCGCGCAAGACGGGGAAGCTGGAGGTGTGGCTGGATGATCTGCAGGAGGGGCGGTTGTTGGCGACGGTGGAGGTCGGGCCAACGGATGCATGGAAGACTGTTTCGCAGCGGGTGAAGAAATTTACGGGGCATCACGACCTGTTCGTCCGGTTTGTGCCGGGTGAGGAGGGGGCGGTCGACGTCGGGTCGCTGAGGTTTTTGCGATAGGGAAGCTGGGGCAGAAAATATTTTTTGCAATCGATTGAATTTCTCCCGATATTCCCCTATATTTGAAATTGTAGGATTGACAATTATGAGGCTGTGAGCAGATTATTTGGCCAGGCTCTTGTAATTTGACCCTAATTTCAAGGAACTCTTCTTTTCCTTATTTTTTCTGCTTTTCATTTTTTTTCGGCCTGGCTGGACGCGCCCGGGATGTCTCGCAGTCGCCGGGGTGGCAATAGACCGGGTACATGCAGTCAGTATGTGTCATATAATAAGCAATCGTAAATGCAGGCCAATTTCTATTGGCCTTTCCTCTTGTCCTTCCTGCCGGGCATTGGGTGACTATTTGCGGCGGGAGCTCTGGCGGATGATGATGTCTGAGGGGACGACGATGGTCTCTGTTGCGGGTGTCTGCTGCCGGTAGATCCGCTGGAAATAGAGTTCGGCGGCGATCCTCCCCAGCTCGATGCTGTGCTGGTCGATCGTGGAGAGGGAGGGTGTCACGAGCTGCGAGAAAGTCTCGTCGGCAAATCCGAAGACGCCGAGCCCGGCCGGGACGGGGATGTTGAGGGTAGCCGCGGCGTCGATAACGCCGAGGGACTGGTGGTCCGAAACGGAAAATATGGCGTCGGGCCGTTGGGGGAGTTGGAGCAGGGTAAGCACGGCCTGTTTGGCCCGTTCGCGGCTGAGGACGTTGTCGATGATAAAATTAAAGGGGATGGGCATGCCGGCTTCTGTGATGGCGGCGACGAATCCGTCTTTCCTGTCCCGGAAGGTCTTGACGCGGGCCGGACCTCCGAGGAAGGCGATGTTTCGATAGCCTTCGCTGATAAGGGTTCTGACGGCCTCATAGGTAACGTTGCGGTTGTCATTGACGACCTTGAAACTATCGAAATCGTCGAGGCAACGGTCGAACTGGATGACGGGAATATGGTTCTTACGGATCTCGTGGAGGTGCCTGGGGCTGGTGGTCTCTTCCGCGTTGGAGATCAGGATACAGTCGACGTTCTGGTGGATGAGGGTTTCGATGGCTTTGCCTTCTTTGTCAAAGGATTCATGAGACTGGCAGATAACGAGGCTGTGGTCGTAGGCAAAGCAGACCTCTTCGATGCCGGAGATGGCATCCGAGAAAAAGCTTTGATTGATGTGCGGTACGACGACGCCGATGGTCTTTGACTGGCCCCGGCGGAGGTTGGCTGCATGGGAGTTGTGCGTATAGTCGAGCTCTTTCGCCTTTTGCCGGACGCGGTGGCGGATGGCGTCGCTGACGGAAGGATGATCGTTGAGGGCTTTGGAGACGTAGGAAGGAGAGATGCCGAGCTCTTTGGCAAGGTCATAGATCGTCGCTCGTTTTCTGCTCTTCATAGTAGCGTTTTCAACATTGAAATAATGTTGAATTTACGCAATAAAAGTTGAAGGATTGAATTCAATTGAATATGAACTTATGGAAATTAAACTACCGCCAGTAGTATTTGGGACCAGTGGGCTCGGCAACTTATTTGTCGCCCTTGATGAGGATGTCAAGACAAGGATAGTGGAAGCCTGCTACCGGCAATCGGGAGGCCGTTTGGTATTTGACTCGGCCGGAAAATATGGCGCGGGGCTGGCGCTGGAGTCGCTGGGACGCGCCTTGAAGCGGCTCGGTATCGCGCCGGGCAATATCATCATCAGCAACAAGCTGGGGTGGCTGCGCAGTCCGCTGGTGGGCCGGGAGCCAAGTTTCGAACCGGGCGTCTGGAAAGATCTGGAGCATGACGCGGTCCAGAAGATAGGCTATGACGGGATGCTGGAGTGTTTCGAGCAGGGAAATGAGCTTTTGGGTGGCTACATACCGCAGATGGTATCGGTGCACGATCCCGATGAATATCTGGCTGGCGCCGGAGTCGACCCGGAGGTCCAGGCCCGGCGATACGAGGACATTCTTGACGCTTATGAGGCGCTGTTCGATCTTAAGCGGCAGGGCAGGGTTGCGGCTGTCGGCGTAGGGGCGAAGGACTGGCGGGTGATCAAACGCATCGTCCGGGATGTGCCGCTGGACTGGGTGATGTTTGCCAACAGCATGACGGTGAGCAGCCATCCCTGGGAGCTCGCGTATCTGATAAGGGAGCTTGGGGACAGGGGCGTCAGCGTGATCAATTCGGCAGTTTTTAATTCGGGGTTTCTTGTGGGGTCGGATCACTTCGATTACAGACAGATGCGCCGGGGCGATCCGATGGCCGACCGGTTGTACCGCTGGCGGGATGAATTCTTCGCGGTCTGTGACGAGTTCAATGTAACGCCGGCGGCTGCCTGTGTCCAGTTCGCGCTGAATGTACCCGGGGTGTGCAGCGTTGCGTTGCAGTCGTCGGATCCTGCCCGGGTAAAAGAGAACCTGGAAATGGCGGCGAAAGCGCTGCCCGATGAGTTCTGGCAGGCGTTAAAGGACCGGGATCTGATCAGTTTTGACCCCATGGATGTTATGCGGCCCGGCTATATACGATTCATCGGCAGGTCGGCTGTTTGAGCGTTTGGCTCGTCTGCCGCCTGATTCTATAACGAACATAATTTTTTCAATGAAAGAGATCCTATGCGCGGCGTTGCTGGGCATGACAACGATGGCTAACGCCCAACAGGAAAAAGAGTTAAAACTTTGGTACCGGCAGCCGGCGGGAAGCCGCTGGGAGAACGCGCTGCCGGTAGGCAATGGCCGTCTTGGTGCGATGGTCTATGGGAATGTGGAGCTGGAGAATATCCAGCTGAACGAACACACGCTGTGGAGCGGAAGTCCTAACCGGAACGACTATCCGGAGATGCTGACGGCGCTGCCGGAGGCCAGGCGGCTGATCTTCGAGGGCAAGCAGGCGGAGGCGCAGAAATTCCTGGAGCAGTCGGTGAAGTTCAGCAGATCGAGCGGGCAGATTTTCGAACCGTTGGGGAGTCTGCGGCTGGCGTTCGACGGCCAGGAGAATTTTACGGACTATCGTCGCGAGCTTGATATCTGCCGGGGGGTGGCTACGACGACGTATGTGGTGGATGGCGTGCGTTATACGCGCGAGGTGCTGGCGTCATTGCCGGACAGGGTAGTCGTGGTGAGGCTGACCGCGAGCCGGCCTGGCGCGCTGTCGTTCAGGACGTATTATACGACGCCGGAGAAAGGCGCTTTGCGGACTGTCGATGGCACCGGCGAACTGGTCATCGGCGGGACGACGCAGGATCACGAGACGGTAAAGGGCATGGTGAAATATGAAGGAATAACGAGGGTCCGCGCCGAGGGTGGGAGGGTAAGCACGACTGATACTTCCCTGGTGGTCAGCGGCGCTCAGGCGGCGACCATCTATATTTCGATCGCAACGAATTTTATCGATTATCATACGCTGGGCGGGGATCCGCATGTCCGGGCGGAAGGTTATTTAGTCAAGGCCTGGCCAAAGGGATTTGAAGCTATCAGGAAGGCGCATGAAGCGGCTTTCCGGCGATACTTCGACCGGGTGGAGCTGGACCTGGGAAGCTCGGCCAACGACAGCCTTCCGACGGATGAGCGGCTTAAGAATTTCCGGAGTGTGAACGATCCTTCATTTGTCACGCTCTATTATCAGTATGGCCGGTATCTGCTGATCTCTTCTTCGCAGCCTGGCGGACAGCCGGCCAACCTGCAGGGGATATGGAACGACAGGCTGTTCCCGCCGTGGGACAGCAAGTATACGTTGAACATCAACGCGGAGATGAACTACTGGCCCGCGGAGAAGACGAATCTTGCGGAGATGCACGAACCTTTTCTTCAGCTGGTGAGGGAGCTTTCCGTTACCGGGCAACAGACGGCACGGGTCATGTACGGCGCGCGGGGCTGGATGGCGCATCATAATACCGATATCTGGCGGAGCACGGGGCCGGTGGACGGTGTTTTCTGGGGGATATGGAGCGACGGTGGGGCCTGGACGAGCCAGCATTTGTGGGAGCACTATCTCTACAATGGGGACAAGACTTATTTGGCGTCTGTCTTCCCGGTGATGAAGGGGGCGGCGATGTTCTATGTGGATGACCTGGTCGAGGACCCGCGGAATCACTGGAGAGTGATCAATCCGGGTACATCGCCGGAGAATGCTCCGAAGGCGCATGGCGGCTCTTCGCTGGATGCGGGGACGACGATGGACAACCAGATGGTCTTCGATATTTTCAGCACGGTGGCCCGGGCGGCGGATGTGCTGCACCGTCACGACGCTTTTATCGATACGTTGCTTATGCTAAGGGACAAGCTGCCGCCGATGCATATCGGCAGGCATGGTCAGTTGCAGGAGTGGCTGGAGGACGTGGATGATCCGAACGACCATCACCGTCACATCTCCCATCTGTATGGGCTTTTCCCTTCCAACCAGATATCTCCATACCGGACGCCGGAACTATATGCGGCGGCCAGGAATACGCTGATGCAGCGGGGGGATGTGTCGACGGGGTGGAGCATGGGATGGAAGGTCAACTGGTGGGCGCGGATGCTGGATGGGAATCATGCTTACAGGCTGATCCAGACGCAGCTGTCGCCTTTGGGAGTCAACCCCGAAGGAGGAGGGACCTATACCAATCTGTTCGACGCGCATCCGCCATTCCAGATCGACGGCAATTTCGGCTGCACGTCGGGAATTACGGAGCTATTCATGCAGAGTGCGGACGGGGCGCTGTTCCTGCTGCCGGCTTTGCCGGATGCCTGGCCTTCGGGCAGCATCCGCGGTTTGCGGGCCCGGGGTGGATTTGAAGTTGCCGACCTCGAATGGAAGGACGGGCGGCTTGTGAAGGCGGTGATCGTATCGAAGCTGGGTGGGAATTTGCGGTTGCGGGCGCCAAATGCGCTGGTGCTTTCGGGAGGAGTGCTGAAGGCGGCCTCGGGCGTCAATCCGAATCCATTTTACCAGACGGAGGCAACGCCTGCGGCTGTTGTCTCGCCGGAGGCGAAGCTTGCGGCACCTGAGCTGAAGCCCACGATGCTTTATGATATTGAAACCCGCGCCGGCTCGACCTATACCTTTTTAGCCAAATAAAGATCTTTTATGCATTTGAACCGATTTTTTTCAGGATTGATCGTTGCGTTTGCCGTGGCGCCCTGTTCGGCGCAGCAACTGCCTTATATGGACCCGTCGCTGGCGCCGCAGCAACGCGCGGAGGATCTCGTCAGCCGGCTGACGCTGGAAGAGAAGTCTTTGCTGATGCTGGACGAGGCGTCTGCGGTGCCGCGTCTGGGGATCAGGAAATTCAACTGGTGGAGCGAGGCGTTGCACGGGCTTGCCAACAATGGGAATGTGACCGTCTTTCCGGAGCCGGTCGGAATGGCAGCGTCATTTGACGACAGCCTGCTTTTCAACGTTTTTGATGCGGTGTCGGATGAGGTGCGGGCGAAATACAACGATGCGAGGCGGCGGGGGTTGGAGAACAAACGTTTTCTAAGCCTTTCGGTATGGACGCCGAATATCAATATCTTCCGGGATCCGAGGTGGGGGCGCGGTCAGGAGACGTATGGGGAGGACCCGTACCTGACGTCGCGCATGGGCATGGCCGTTGTACGCGGACTGCAGGGGCCGGAGGACAGCAAGTACCGCAAGCTGTATGCCTGCGCCAAGCACTATGCCGTGCACTCGGGTCCGGAGCCGGAAAGACACGAAATGAATTTATACCAGGTCGATCCGCGTGATCTGTGGGAGACCTATCTGCCGGCTTTTAAGGCGCTGGTAACGAAGGCGGATGTGCGTGAGGTGATGTGCGCTTACCAGCGGCTGGATGACGAACCCTGTTGCGGTAACAACCGGTTGCTGCAGGATATATTGAGGGATCAGTGGGGGTTCAAGTATATGGTGGTATCGGACTGCGGAGCGATCTCGGACTTCTGGCAGAGCCATAAAGTGTCGTCGGATGCGGCGCATGCTGCGTCAAAGGGCGCGCTTGCCGGAACGGACGTGGAGTGCGGCTATAACTATGCATTCAAGAGCCTGCCGGACGCCGTGCACCGCGGGCTGATCAGCGAGAAGGAAGTGGACCTGCACCTGGTGCGGGCGATGGCCGGGAGGTTCGAGCTGGGAGAGATGGACCCGGACTCGATCGTGTCTTGGTCGAAGCTGCCGATGACGGTAGTGAATTCGCCGGAACACCAGCGGCTGGCCCTGGAGATGGCGCAGGAGTCGATGACCTTGTTGCAGAATAAAGGGGCGATCCTGCCGCTGGCGAAGGGAATCCGCAAAATAGCGGTGATCGGACCGAATGCGAACGATGGTCCTGTCCTGTGGGGCAACTATAACGGTACGCCTGTTCATACCGTGACGATCCTTGACGGCATAAGAGCCGCGTTGCCGAAGGCTGCTATTTTTTATGACCGGGGTTGCGATCTGACGGAGGACGTTGTCACGGAAAGCATGATCGGGCAGTCGTCGATCGATGGCAAGCCGGGGATGAGGGCTTCGTATTGGAATAATCGTGAGTGGCAGGGAGCGCCGATAGCAACGGCGCAGGTTGGGGCGTCGATGGCTATGACGACGGCGGGACAGCATCCTTTTGCTACGGGTGTTCCGCTGGAAGAATTTTCTGCGAGATATGAAACGGCATACAGGCCGGCGAGGAGCGGACAGCTGGTCTTCCGTATCGAGGCGACCGGCAGGGTCGAGCTGAAGGTGAATGGTGTCTCGCTGAAGAGATTCGGGAGCTGGCGTGCGGTACCTGCGCGGATACCGCTGACGGTGGAGGCAGGTAAAGAATACCGGATCGAGATCGACTATACGCAACAGCAGAACTGGACGGCCAACCTCAAAGTGGACTATGGCTGGGAGGTTCCGGTCAGCTATGACGCGCTGGTCAGTAAATTGAAGGATATAGACGTGGTCGTCTTTGCCGGGGGCATATCTTCCCGGCTGGAGGGCGAGGAAATGCCGGTCGACCTGCCCGGGTTCAAGGGTGGCGACCGAACGGATATCGAACTGCCGGCCGTCCAGCGAAATTGTCTGAAGGCGCTGAAACAGGCTGGTAAGAAGATCATCTTTGTCGACTGCTCGGGGTCGGCGATCGGGTTGGTGCCGGAGACGGAGAGTTGCGACGCCATTTTGCAGGCGTGGTACGCTGGTGAGAAGGGGGGTGAGGCGGTGGCCGACGTGCTGGTTGGGAATTATAACCCTTCCGGCAGGCTGCCTGTCAGCTTTTACAAGAATATCGGTCAGCTGCCGGCTTTTGCGGATTATTCGATGAAAGGGCGGACGTACCGGTACATGAATGATCCGTTGTACCCTTTCGGGTTTGGTCTGAGCTATACGACGTTCTCGATCGGTGAGGCGAGGCTTTCCGCACCGACGATGCAAAGCAACGGATCGGTAGTGTTGACCGTACCGGTGTCGAATAGCGGGAGTCGTAAGGGAACCGAGGTGTTGCAGGTTTATATCCGGAAAATGGGGGATGAGGGCGGTGCTTTGAAAACGCTGCGCGGTTTCCGAAGGGTGACGCTGGCCGCAAGGGCGCTTGAGGAGGTGAGTGTTACCCTGGATGCGGACGCTTTCCAATTCTTCGACCGGAACAGCGGGACGATGCGGACGAGTCCTGGTCAATATGAAGTCTTGTATGGCAGTAGTTCTGCCGACAGGGATCTGAAATCGATAAAATTTTCTATTCTATGAGGGTGACACTGGCGGTCGTCTTATTATGTCTGGCCGGATCTATCGTTTGCGGTCAGCGGCTGCGGGTCGAGTCGCCGAATCACCGGGTAGTGGTGGGTTTGGATGCTACGGATGGGGGGGAGTGGTGGCTGTCGCTCGGAGGGATGATCCCGAAGATATCGCTGGGGTTGGTGCGGAGCGACCAGGACTTTTATCATGGGCTGCGATTTATTAAGGCGGGTAAGCCTCTGCCGGTCTCCGAGGAGTATATAGCGCTGCACGGGAAGCGTTCGCATTGCAGCAATCGGGCGAACGAGGTGGTCGTGCTTTTTGAGAACGAGCGGCGGTCGAAGATGGAGCTGGTGATCAGGGCGTATGATGATGGGATGGCATTCCGGTACCGCTTTCCCCAGGGGGGCGATTCACTTGTCGTCAAGGATGAGATGACCGCGTATACTATCGGGCCGGGGACGACGCGCTGGCTTGAAAAATGGAATCCCGCCAATGAGGGTTTGTACAAGGCGATGAAGGATGACAGCGTGCGGCAGGATTGGGGGTACCCGGCATTGTTCCATGTCGAGGGTGGGGATAAGTGGTTCCTTATCCATGAGGCCGGTCTTGACGGCAGCTATTGCGGTTCGAAGCTGAGCAATGTTGCGGACGGCGCTACTTATAAGATAACATTTCCTGACCGGCGGGACGGCCGTGGGGTGGGTGCATCGGAGCCTTCTATCCGGCTGCCGTGGCAGTCGCCGTGGCGGGTGGTCGTTGCCGGGGGATTGGGGGACATTGTTGCGTCGACCCTGGTGGAGGATGTGTCACCGCCTTCGGTGCTGGCCAAGACCGATTGGGTGCGGCCGGGTCTGGTGTCCTGGAATTACTGGTCGCATAATCACGGCACCAAGGATTTTGAGGTGGTGAGCGCCTTCACGGACCTGGCGGCAAGGATGAACTGGCCTTATACGCTGTTCGACTGGGAATGGGATGCGATGGGAAATGGCGGTACGATGGAGGACGCGGCGCGTTATGCTTTGTCGCGTGGTGTTCGGCCGTTGATATGGTATAATTCGGGCGGGCCGCATACTTATGTGACGGCTACGCCGCGTGACAGGATGCTGACGCACGAGAACAGGGTGGAGGAGTTCAGGAAGCTAAAACAGCTGGGTTTCGCCGGCGTAAAGGTCGATTTCTTTGAAAGTGAAAAGCAGGATATGATCCGGTACTATCTCGATATCCTGAAGGACGCCGCGAATGCGGAGATGATGGTCTATTTTCATGGTTGCCTGGTACCGAGGGGATGGTCGCGGACCTATCCGAACCTGATGACCTGCGAAGCCGTCCGCGGCGCGGAATGGTATAACAACGGGCCGGATTTTACGCTCGCGGCGCCGGAGCACAACTGTATCCTGCCCTTTACGCGAAACGTGGTTGGCCCGATGGATTATACGCCGGTGACCTTTACCAACTCGCAGTACCCCCATGTGACGTCGTACGGGCATGAGCTGGCGTTGAGCGTGGTTTTTGAGTCCGGCTTGCAGCATTTTGCCGACCGGCCGGAGGGGTATGACGGGCTGCCGGACGCGGCGAGGAAGTTTTTGACGGAGGTGCCCAATGCGTGGGATGATGTGAGGCTGGTGGATGGCTATCCCGGGCAGGATATCATTCTGGCGCGGCGGAAGGGGCAGGGCTGGTGGATCGGGGGGCTGAATGCATCGTTGCGGGAGAAGACGAAGAAGATCAGGTTTGGCTTCCTGCCTTCCGGATTGCCGTATAAGCTGACGCTGATCGCTGACGGGGAGCATGATAAAGCGCTGGCGACGTCTTACCAGGTAGTCGACAGTTCGAGCGAGGTGGAGGTGAAGATGCTCCGCCGCGGTGGGTTTGCGGCGGAGCTGACACCGGTGGCCTTTTGACGGTTATTTATTTTGAAAGAGCAGCGGGGCCAGTTGGTAGAGGCTGCGTCTCCAGGTGAGGAATTCGTGCGCTGTGTTTTCCGATACAAAGGATACTGCGTTATAGCCGGCTTGTTTAAGCGCGTCTGCCGCCTGCCGGACACGGTCGGGGTTCTCGCGGCTGCCGCAGCTGATAAAGATGAGATCGGGTTTGGATTTGTCTTTGAGCTCTTCGGGCGTATAGATGCCGCCGCTGAGCAGAGCGTACCGGGAGAAGACTTCCGGTTTGTTCAATGTTATGGTGTGCGTCTCCATGCCGCCCATGGAGAGTCCTGCCATGGCTCTGTTCTGGCGGTTGGCCAGCGTTCGGAAGTGCGCGTCGACGTAGGGGATGAGCTCTTCGGTGAGGACCGTCTGGAATGTATCAATTTTGAATTCCTTCATATGGCCGAATCTTAGCTGGTTCGTGATGCCATAGGTCATTACGATAATAAAGGGTTTGATCTTTCCGTCGGCGATCAGGTTGTCCATGATCAGGTTGGCGTGGCCCTGGTTGCTCCATGCCGTCTCGTCCTCGCCCCAGCCGTGCTGGAGGTACAGGACGGGGTAGCGTTTGTTCTGGTTTTTATTGTAGTCCGGGGGTGTGTATACGAATGCCCGGCGCGAGGTGTTGGTGGATCTGGAAGGGAAGAGGACCTGGACGACGTCGCCGTGCGGGACGTCTTTCAGCGCGTAAAAATCCTGGTCGTGTGCGGGGATCTCGATGCCGCTTTCCCAGCGGGTCGATCCATAGAAGTTGAGGGTGCCGGGGTCGTTGAAGGTGCCGCCATCAATGGTAATATGGTAGTAGTGAAAACCCTCGTCCATCGGGCCGCCGGTGGTGCCTGTAAAAAAGCCGTCGTCTCCTTTTGTAAGGACTGTGCCGCCCTTGCCGCCGAGGCCGAGGCTTACGCGGACGCTGTCTGCCTTTGGCGCTGAAATTTTGAAGCGGGCGTAACCCTGGGAGTTGACTTGCGGGTATTGTTGTCCCGGCTGGTTCAGGACCGATGGCTGGAAGTCGTCTTTGATATCCTGGGCCAGGCAGAGATTGGCTGCCAGCGCGGACATGGAAAACAGGAGGATCCGGTTAAATTTCATTGGTTGTTGATTTTATTATGACTGGAGCAAATTTATAGGTGTCACCAGTCGGAATGGGGTTGTTTTGATGATATGTATAGCACAAATGTTCATTACTTGTCCCAGAATACTCTTGCCGTCAGGTTGTCCTGTCCTCCCATTGCCTGGACTGCCGCGAGGTAGTTCGTTTTGTTATTGGCTAATTCATAGTCGGGATAGGAGAGTCTGTGAATGAACCCGCCGTTAAGGTTGTTATTGGACAGGTTTGGGCTCAGGGCGGGGTAGCCGGTTCTCCGGAAATTGCACCAGGCTTCGGTTCCGTTGGTCAGGCTGGCTATCCAATACTGGGTGTTGATGAGCTGGAGGGCGTCGGTGCTATTGTAGGCAACCGCGGGATCGGCAAGGTAGGTGGTTTTGGCTGTCGTGGAGATTGCGCCGCCATTGGGATATATCGAATAGGTGTCCATATCGGCGGTGATCCCATTCTCATAGTAGCTTTGTGCTGCGGCGTCACCGCCTGGTATCCACCCTTTTTTGGCCGCCTCGGCGAGCAGCAGCGAGGTCTGGGCGTAGGTGACCCAGAAGGTGGGGGCGGTCTGGGAGCCGACGCATTTTACGTTGAGCTGGGAATAGTTGTAGCCGCCGCCCCTGGTGCCGCGGTAGGGTGGGTTTGCCAGCGCGTCGCTGATAACCCCGATGGGTACGCCGTATTGGTCGGCAATGGCGAGATCGGGGTTGGGGTCGGCCAGGGGGTTATTGGGGTCGGCGAATTTTGCGACCATAAACGGGCTGCGGGGGTCATTGGTGGCTTTCAGCTGGTTGACGAAGGGTTCGGCTGCGTAATAGAAGCGCGGGTTGTTGTTGACGAGGTTCACGTTGAGGACGTTGGTTGCGATGGTGCCGTCGTATTTTACGTATACGTTGTCTGCATTGGAGGTCATTACCCCGCCGGTGAAGGCTTCGGCTGCCAGGGACTGGGCCTTTGCCGTGTTGATCTTTGAGTAACGCATGCCTAGCCGCAGCAAAAGGGAGTAACCCACTTTCTTCCATTTTGCGACCTGTGTCGCAGCGGAGGTAATGGGTGAGGCGGCGTTCTTACCGAAGAAAAGGTCGGCGGAAACGTAGTCGCCAGCCGGATTCAAGGCGTTAGTAGCCTCCCTGATCTCTTTTTCGAGGTCGGCATAGATGGCGGCGGCGTCGTCATATTTTGGATAAAAAATGCCGTCGGTATATGCTTTTCCCGCGTCGAAATAAGGAACGTTGCCGTATTCGTCAACGAGTCCCATGAAGGCCTGGGCCTTCCATATGCGGATCATGCTGAGCAGGTTGACCGAGGTCGTAGTGCCTTTTAGTATTGCCATGGCCTGGACGAGGCTTTTGATGCCTCCGGTCACGGGGTTGTTCAGCGGCGCCGAGCCGGTGTAGGAGGCGTCCCATCTGCCGTTATTGAAATTGTCTATGTCTGCGTTGAAATTCGGACCGAGGGTCGCGCCGGCGTTGAAGGGGTTTACAAATTGCTGAACAATGGTATTTTCTGTTTCCCAACCGGCTCCGGTAAAGGTACGTTCGGCTCCCGCAAATAAGAGAGCGGGGTCGATGGTCGTTACGGCATAGGGGTCGGTGTTGATCTTGACGAAGTTCTTGTCGCATCCTGCGGAGAGGAAGATGAGGAAGGCAGGGATCGCTATATGGAATGGCTTTTTCATAATTAAAACTTTACATTTAAGCTGAGGTTGAAGCTGCGTGTCGTGGGCAATGATGAGTTCTCATAGCCCGTTCTGATGTCTCCGGAGGACTGGATCGCTTCGGGGTCGAGGCCCGGGAGGTCTTTGTGCAGTATGGCCACGTTGCGCACGGATCCGGACAGGCTAAGTCCCTTGCAGAATTTGAGGTAGCTGGCTTTCTTCATCAGGTCGCTGAAGTTATAGGTGACCGATATGCTTCTCAGCTTGACGAAGTCCGACTTGAATACGAAGGGGTCGCCGATCTGGAGGTTCCGGTAGTCGGCATAGAACCCCTGGAGGTCTGTAACGGCGACTGTATTCGGCTGGCCGGTGGCCTGGTTGATGCCTGGGAACACGATACCGTTCTCCCCGTCGCGGCGCCCCACCAGGGAGGCTTTTGACAGTCCCTGTCTCAGTGTGTTCAGGGCGGTGGCGGACATCACCTTGCCGCCAAATTTATAGTCTATGAAGATCCCGAGACTGAGATTCCTGTACGTGAAATAGTTGGTCCATCCGCCTGTGAATTTAGGTATGGCGCTGCCTACGGGCCGGTAGTCGGGTGTTGCGAGGAGGCGGCCGGTGGCGCTGACCAGGATATTGTTCTTGGCGTCGCGGAGGTAGGTTCTCGTATACAGCTGGTTCATCGGCAGTCCGGTCGTATAGTGTATCTGGCCGAGGAACTCGTTGCCCGTTCCGTTGAAGTAGAGCAGGAGAAAGTCATTGACGCCCGGTGAAATGGCAAGGACCTTTGTGGAGAGGTATGAATTATTCCAGGAGCTGGTCCAGCTAAAGCGGGTGGTCCTTATCGGTGTGAATTCGAGCAGTGTCTCCAGGCCGCTGTTCCTCAATGATGCGAGATTGGCTTTGGAGTTGGTGTAGCCGGAGGTGTTGGAAAGGGTGACGGGTAATACCTGGTCGGTGGTTACTTTTCTAAAGGCTGAGATGTCTACGTGCAGGCGGCTATTGAACATCCGTAGTTCAAGACCTATCTCTTTTTCGTCTGTCCTGAATGGCGTCAGGGATGCATTGGGGGCGTTTGAACCAGTGATCGTCGCCGTCGTCTGCCCGTTAAAAGGATTCGGAGCGATGGTATAGTTGAGCAATCCTTCGTAGGTGCTGACGCCGTTGGCGCTGCCGGTCTTTGAACCCGCCACCCTCAGCTTGCCGAAGTTCAGCCAGGCGACGTCGGGCAATAACTGGGAAAAGATGAAGCTGCCGGATACCGAGGGGTAGAATACGTGGTTGTTGCGGGGGTTATAGACGGAGAACCAGTCTTCCCTGCCTGTGACATTAATGTATAAGAATCGTCGGAATCCTATTTCCGCCAGGCCGTAGAGGGAATTTACGCGGCTTTTCCCATAGGTATATGTCTGGGTCTTGACGTTGCCGTTGGCGATCGAGTAGAGGTCTTTTACGACGAAATTGGCGGAGGTGCCGGTCAGGTTGTTGCCTTCAGAAGTGAAGGTGTTGCCACCGGCGCTGACGTCGAAGGAGAACTTTTTGAACTCTTTGCTGGCGCCCAGCAGGAAGTCGGCATTGACTTCGGTGTTCTTGCCCTGGGCTATGCTGTAGGAGCCTTTATAGGTTCCGTCCGCGTTGGTCGGTACGCTGGTGCCGATGCCATAGGGGATATGAAATTCGTTGTTGTTGACCGAATAGTTGTAGTTGTACCTGCCCTGCAGGAACAGCCAGTCAGTAAACTCGTATCTGAGGGTTGCGGTGCCCAGTATGCGGTCCCTGTTATTGACCCAGTTCTGCCCGACCTGGTTGGCGTAATAGGGGTTGAGTAGTGTACCCTGAAAGCCCGAGGTCTGCATTTCCGTGCCGTTGGCGGGATTGATGGCGCTGTTCTTCAGCGCCGAGGTAGGGGTCGAGATGGCCAGTCGTGTAAAGAAGTTGACGGAGCCTGCGCCCTGTGTGCCTACCTGTGGCGGGTTGCTTTGTATCTCGTTTGCCCAGTTGATATTTACGGCCAGTTTGAGCCGGTCGGTGATGTTCTGGTTGACCCCCAAATTGAAGATCTTCTTCTTGTATTCGTCCCGTGGTTCGATGCCCTTTGCGTCGGTATTGGAGAACGAGGCGCGGAAACTGCCTTTCGGTCCTCCTCCTGAGAGGGCGATCGTATTGGTGAAATTGGCTCCTGTCTGCAGGTAATCGAAGAGCCTGTTTTGGTAGGCCGAATAGGGCTGAAGGCTGCCATCGAAGATCGGCGTCGGAGCTCCGTCCAGTCTGGCGCCCCAGCCGAACTGGCCGTTGCCGGCGGCCGACGCCTGTGAGGTCGGTCGTTGTCCGCCTGTTCCCTCCCCATAGACGGTCTGGTACTGGTCCATATAGTTGAGGGCTCTTTGGAGCGTGTAGCTGGAGGAGTATTCAACTCCTATTCCTGCGTTCCTGGAGCCGGATTTCGTGGTGATGATGATCGCGCCTGCCGCTGCCCTCGATCCGTATAGCGCGGATGCGGTCGATCCTTTTAAGACGGTCATGCTTTCGATGTCGTCGGGGTTGACGACCTGCAGGTTGTCTCCCTGGTCGCGCTGGTTACCGCCTCCGTCGGCGCCCCTTGCGCCCTGGTCCATGGGAAGGCCGTTGACCACGATAAGGGGCGAGTTGGTCGATCCTGAGAAGCCGACCTGTCCGCGGAGGCGTATTTGTGTACTGGAGCCGGCGCCGGCCGCAGGCGGCGTAATGTTCAGGCCCGCCACTCTGCCTTCGAGGGATTCTCCGATATTGGTCGTCCTGTTCGTGATAAGCTCGTCTGTCTTTACTGACGTTGCCGCGTAGCCCAGTCGTCTTTCCTGTTTTTTTATACCGAGGGCGGTGACGATGATAACGTCGAGGTCTTTGCGGTTGCCTTTGGCAAGAGTTATCGTAATGTCGGTTCTGCCTTCGGCGGCTGTTTCTACTGTTGCAAAGCCGATATGGCTTATGACGATGATGTCGTTGGGTGAGCCTGCGATGGTGAAACGTCCGGCGTTATTCGTGATGGTAGACCTGGTTGTACCTTTTATCGTCACGGTTGCGCCGGGAACAGGTTTTTTTTCGTCGCTGAGGACTGTCCCTGTCAGCGTCTGGGCCTGCGCCCTTCCGGAGAGGGCGAAGAGAATGAAAGTTAACAGATAGCTGATCAGGTGTCGCTTGTAGTTGGGGTGGCGATGTTTTTTCATATTGCAAGTCGTTTTGGAGTGATGCGCCAGTGCAAAATAAGTGTCATTTAGACAAAAAACTTCCAATATGGAACTTTGTTGAATAGTGTAAATGTTTCTGGAATATATTTCCTTCCTTTATAGACGCCGGCTCTTCTACAAATTCTCATAATAAATAGTAAAGCCATGATCAGATATTCTCTCTTTCTTTTTATTGCCTTGTCTATCTGCGTCGCCGCTAAATGCCAGCGGGTGCAGATCAGCAAGGAAGAGTTGATCGCTCTGACGCCGGAGTGGAAAGGGGAGCGATTCCCTGACGGAAGACCCAGGGTGAGCGACGATATTATCCGGCGGATGCGATCGGTCAGCATAGAAGAGGCCTGGGCCACTTTGAAGAATGCAGGTTACGGCTACCAGGTGGCAGACGGCTGGCAGATCATCAATCCCGACAGCGTATTAGTGGGCCGTGCCGTGACGGCAACTTTTCTGCCGGGCCGTCCGGATGTCTGGAAGGCGATCGATTCTATGGGTAAGAAGGAAGGTAGGAGGGCTCAAAATGTCTGGGCCGTGGAGATGCTGGTGAAGGGGGATGTTTATGTGGTTGATCAGTTCGGGGCCAAAAGGAACGGGCCCACGATCGGCGACAATGTGGGTAATGCGATCTATGCCAGGACCGGCAATGGCATTGTATATGATGGCGCAATCAGAGACCTGGAGGGGCTGAAGGAGATCGGGGGATTCACGTCGTATTATACCAGCTATGATCCGTCGTACCATAATCCGGGTGCGGGAAAAAATCAGGACCTGACGACGATGATCGCGGGGATCAACCGTCCTACGCGGATAAGGACGGTAACCGTCATGCCTGGTGATGTCGTGCTCGGCAAGACCGGGGTGGTCATATTTATTCCTCCGCAATGGGCCGAGCGGGTGGTGAAGACGTCGGAGATCGTTCGTCTGCGGGATCAGTTCGGGCACCTGCGTCTGAGAGAAGGGAAGTATACGGCCGGGCAGATAGATGCCCGGTGGACAGACGAGATCGAGAAGGATTTTTCGAGGTGGCTGAACGACCATATTAATGAGCTGCCGGTCGGGAAGGAGGAGATACAGGAATATCTTAAGGAGAGGACCTGGTAAAAAACGATTTAGCGTAATAAAAAACCAATCACATGTCGAATACAAGAAGATCTTTCCTAACAAAAGCCGCGGTTGCCGCTGCCTTATCGCCGTTGGCCGGAGTGAGCGGTGCCTTTGGTCAGGGACTTGCCCATTCGCTTGCAAACACGCCACGTCACTCGAGTCCCTCCGATCTGAAGATCACGGATGTCAAATGCGGGTATTCGGGGGGAGGGCTATTCGTAAAGATATTCACCAACCAGGATATATGGGGTACGGGGGAAGGGGTGGACGCGGTCGGGGGCACCTATTTTATGGTTCAGCAGCTGGGTCGCAGATTGAAGGGGAGGAGTCCTCTGACCCCTAACCGGATCTTTGAGGAGTTTCGCAAGGGCGGGTTCTTCGCCGGCGCGCAGTCGGGTGTCTATGTGGCCGTACTCAGCGCTTTTGATGCCGCTCTTTGGGATCTGTGCGGAAAGGCGCTGGGATTGCCGGTCCATCAGTTGATGGGGGGGAAGTTCCGGGACAAGGTGAGGGTATACTGCGACACGGAATTGTATGCGGTCAGGAATCCGAAGCCGGAGGATTATGCCAATGCGGCGGTGCAGGCTGTTGGCAATGGCTATACGGCCGTGAAGTTCGATATCGACTCGGCGACCGACCCGAATAAATTCGACCGATACAACTGGACCGCCAGCAATGCCGAGCTCGAGCGGATGTTTGACTCGATCGCTGCAGTGCGGAAGGCTGTCGGGCCGCATGTAGACATTTGTGTCGATATGCACGGCCGGTACGATGCGCCGACCGGAAGAAAGGTGGCGAAGATGATGGAGCCTTTGAATCTGATGTGGCTGGAGGAGCCGGTGCCCGCGGACAATATCGACGTCTACAGGACGATCACGCAGGAAACCAGCACGCCTATTTGCGGCGGTGAGAATTTTTATCTTGGTTATGGCTATACGCGGATACTGGAACAGGCTGCGATCGATATCATCATGCCGGACCTGCAAAAATGCGGGGGGCTTGGAGAAGGGCAGCGGATAGCGAACCTGGCGAATTTGTATTATACACCCTTTTCACCGCATATGGTAGGTTCATTTCTTGGCGCAATGGCGACCGCCCATGTATGCGCGTCCGTGCCTAATTTTCATATCCTTGAATGGCAGACGTTGAGCGACACAGAACCGAGGTGGAAGGAGATCGTGACCTATGACAAGCCTTTTATAGAGAAAGGGTTCCTGGTGGTCTCCGACAAGCCGGGTATCGGCGTAGAGCTGAACCTGGATGGGTTGAAAAAGTACGCGACGCCGGGTATTCCCTTCTTCGAATGACCGGTGATGTCAGTGTAAGTTGCGGGTCACCTCGCTGCCCGAGCCGCCTTGCAGGAGGTCGAGGTCTGCTCCTAAGTTGGCTTGCTGGACGTGTTCGATATAAAATCTGACATAGCCCCTTGTTGCCATTGGCGCGGGTTTGGTCCAGGCTGCTCTTCTCCGGGCCGCTTCAGCGTCGCTGATATCCAGGTGCAGCTTTCTGTTCTCTACGTCCAGCTCGATCATGTCGCCATTTTGGACGAGCGCGAGCATACCGCCTATTGCGGACTCGGGCGACACGTGCAGTACTACTGTGCCTGCGGCGGTGCCGCTCATTCTGCCGTCGGAGATGCGTACCATATCTCTTATGCCTTTGCGCAGGAGCTTTTCCGGCAGGTCGACGTTGCCTACTTCGGGCATGCCGGGGTAGCCGACGGGACCGGCTCCTTTTAGCACGATGACCGAGTTTTCGTCGATGTCCAGGTCTTCGTTGTCGATGCGGGCGTGGTAGTCTTCTATCGTTTCAAATACTACCGCCTTGCCGCGGTGTTTCATGAGGGCTTTTGTTGCGGCGGACGGTTTTATTACGGCGCCGTTCTCGCAGAGGTTTCCTTTTAATACGGCGATGCCTGCATCCTGCTGGAATGGACGGTCAATGGTTGCTATGACATCGTGGTTATAGCAAGCGGGGTTTTTGTTGTTCTCGCCGATGGTCCTGCCGTTTGCTGTGATGGCGTCGTTGTGTAAGTGGCTGCTTAGCTCTTTGATGACCACGGGCAGTCCGCCGGCATAGTAAAAATCTTCCATCAGGTATTTCCCTGAGGGTTTCAGGTTGACCAGCAGGGGAATTTTTCCGCCGATGGTGTCAAAGTCTTCGAGATCGAGGGGGACGCCGATCCTGCCTGCTATGGCAAGCAGATGGAGGATAAAATTTGTCGAGCCGCCTATGGCTGCGTTTACGACAATTGCGTTCTCGAAGGCCTGCCGGGTAAGAATTGCGGAGAGACGCAGGTTTTCCTTCACCATTTCCACGATCCTCCGGCCGCTGAGCTGCGCCATCACTTTTTTTCTGGCATCCACGGCCGGGATCGCCGCCGCCCCTGGCAGGGTCAGGCCCAGCGCTTCGACCATACAGGCCATTGTAGAGGCGGTTCCCATGGTCATGCAGTGGCCCGCACTTCTCGCTACGCCTATTTCCGCCTCGAGGATATCTTCATCGGTATATTTTTCGACCAGCATTTTTTCCTTTACCATCCAGTTAAACGACCCGCTGCCCAGGCATTCGCCCCTGAAACGTCCGTTCAGCATCGGGCCGCCGGGTACGACGATGGTCGGCAGGTCTACGCTGCAGGCTCCCATGACGGTGGACGGTGTGGTTTTGTCGCAACCCGTCAGCAATACGATGCCGTCCAGCGGATTGGCGCGGATATTCTCTTCCACGTCCATGCTGGCCAGGTTTCTGAACAGCATGGTTGTCGGGCGCATGACGGTCTCTCCCAGGGAGGAGACGGGAAATTCCAGTGGAAAGCCTCCTGCGTCCAGCACTCCTCTTTTTACGACGTCTGCAAATTCCCGGAGGTGGCCGTTGCAGGGGGTAAGCTCGCTCCAGGTGTTGCATATGCCGATGACCGGTCTTCCCTCGAAATAATCATTTGGATAGCCCTGGTTGCGGAACCACGACCGGTGTACAAAACCCATTTTGTCTTTGCCGCCGAACCATTCCTGACTTCTTAGTTTGCTGTTATTTGAACTCATATTGTTGTTTTTAGCCTGCGACAGTCAGGCTTCCGCGCGTTAATTTTATCTGAATCGGCAAATTAGTGATATCGTATGGCGAAATCTACCATTTTATAACATCGTTGATTTTTATACGGAATATTCAATTAAAATGCATTTCTTTAGCCTGCTGATGAAGAGAGGAGGGCGTGCTCGGAGCGATGTAAAACCAGGGGTTTATGAACTTATTCGAACTTCAACAGGGAAGTTCCCGGGAGCTGCAGCTGTTTCCGCATATTGTCAGTACCGGGTGCAAAAAAAATAATGCCATTCACCTCGAGTCCTTCAGGGAAACGGCGGTGGACTTTTTCCGTATCTACAATATTATCGACGGCAAGTACGAATGGCGGGTGGACGAAGAGGATCTTCATTTGTACCCCGGCGACACGGTGCTGATTCTCCCGGGCAGGAAGCTCAGTAGTCCGAAGGGGTTTTTAGAGATCGGCGCCCTAGCCTGGATCCACTTTGAAATTGATTGTCTTGACCACGCGAAATTTGTTCCCGGCCGGTGGAGCAGCCTGAATGAAAGCGAGTGCTATACGATAGGAAGGATATTATTGCTGAACAGATCGCTGGCACCGTCGAAAGCCTGTGAGGCCAGCCGGATCCTGGCTGCTTTACAGAGCGAGCTGCTCAACCAGGGAATAGCATTCCATACGAGGGTGAACCAGCTGTTGGATGAGCTGTTGGTGGCGATAGCCCGGGAGCTGGCGAAGGAGGCCAATCCGGGCAGGGACTTTTCAAAGGTCTTTTTCCAGCTGGAAAAAAAGCTCCGCGACAACCTGGCAAGGCAGTGGTCGGTAGAAGAAATGGCGGCCACCGTCGGTATGGGCACAACTCTTTTTAACGTCAGGGTTAAATCGTATACCGGATTTACTCCAACCAACTATCTGATCAATTTACGTATTGCGGAAGCCATCAAGCTGTTGAGGAAGCCCGAGTTGAATCTCACCGATATTGCCCTGGATACAGGGTTTTGTTCATCCCAGCATTTCTCGACCACTTTTAAAAAGCTGACCGGCTATACTCCAAGTGAATTTAGAAAAAGAAATACCGGTGACACCTAAAAAATATACCATGGATTGTATTATCAGTATCGAGCTAGGTACAAATGCGGTGCGGGTCTATGCTTTCGACCTTCAGGGGCAGATCATTGGATCCGCCAGGGGCACCTATCCTACCTTCCATCCGTACCCCGACTACAGCGAACAGGATCCTGAGCAGATCTTTATAACGATGCTGTATGTGCTGAAGAACCTGCTCAACGAAAAGATCCATTCGAAAAAGTACAGGGTAACGGCTATGTGCTTTAGCGCTTCGATGCACAGCTTGCTGGCTGTCGACAAAAATGGGGCGCCCCTGGGCAATCTTATCACCTGGGCGGACAACAGGGGGCAGAAGGAGGCCAGCGCTTTGCGGGGGTCTCCGTTGGCTGAAGAGATCTATAAGGCCACGGGTACGCCTATTCACCCGATGTCGCCCCTGGTCAAGATCGCCTGGCTGAAAGATCAGCAACCAGGGGTATTTGCGCGAACGGATAAGTTCATGTCCCTTAAGAGCTATATCATTCAGCAGCTTACGGGGCGTATCGTCCTGGATCACAGTCTTTCTTCGGCGACCGGTCTGATGGATATCCACAAAAGGGAATGGGACCCGACGGCGCTTGGGTATGCGGGCATCAGGGCGGATCAGTTGCCGGAGACGGTTCCCATCAATTATTCTCCCGGGAAGCTGTTGAATCAATACCGGGTCTCGCTGGGTGTTCCTTCGGCGATGAAAATACTGGTTGGTTCCAGCGATGGTTGTTTTGCAACCCTGGGCGCGGGGGTGTGGGATCAGCACAAGGCTACGATCACTATCGAGGATAGCGCTGCCGTGCGGGTTATCGGAAAGGATGTTCTGTCCGACGGGAAGCGCAGGCTGTTCAATTATGTGCTGGATGACACGCATTATGTGTCGGGCGGCCCATCCAATAGCGGGGGTGTTGTTTTTGAATGGTTTGCCAAGCAATTCGGGGACTTCAGGAATGCCTTCGACCTGGAGACCTGTATGGAGGATCTTATAAAAGAAGCGGCCATGGCCGATCCCGGCGCTGAGAGGCTGCTTTTTTTGCCGTACCTGCTGGGGGAGCGGGCTCCGATATGGAACGCCCAGGCCAGGGGTGTCTTTTTTGGGGTTAATATCAATCATGAAAGAAAGCATTTTGCGAGAGCCGTTATCGAGGGGATACTGTACGAGATGTATAGTATCGAGCGGATGCTGCTGGAACACCGGAATATTAAGGAGATATCGGTCAATGGCAGCTTTGCTTCCATTCCATTTTGCACGCAGCTGATCGCCGATATTTTCAATCTCCCGGTCCGGGTCAGCGCAAATGCCAGCAGCGTCAGCATGGGTGCTTATCTTCTGGCTGCCACCGATATCGGGGTGTATAAAAATATAGAAGAGGCGTCGAGGTCGGTCTCCTTGGCCGAGACCTATAGACCCAATGTTCGCAATAGTAAGGTTTATGCCGGGTATTTTTCGGTTTTTGAGAATCTGACGGGGAAACTGGCGGATGATTTTGAAGCGTTGGCGAATTTGTAGGAATTAATGTTTTAGTAGTAAAATAGTATGTGCGGGATGGCGGTGACGTTGTAGCTGTCCACTACTTTATTGGCTTTCGTAAGAGGGGCTTAGCCGCCGCGTCGCAGCGGCTGGTGGGTGGTCATATGGACCTGCGTTTGGTGATCATGGCGTCTACGGAGAATTTCCCGGAGCCGGTGATGATGAGGGAGACCAGCCCCGCGATATAAAGCAGGTTGATCTCATATCCCGGCGGACCGAACTGAGGTCCTTCCGGGGTCAAGCCGATCGTTCTGATGGAGCTGTAACCATAGTGAATATGGATGGTGAGCATCGCGACCAGCATCGTACCAATCAGGGGGACTGCTGCGATACCTGTGAATGCGCCGATGAAGAGGGCAAAACCGCCGAGCAGTTCGGTCAGCGTGGACAACCAGGCCATGAAGTGTGGGGCGGGTACATGCAATACGGTCAATAGTTTGGCAAAGGCTTCCGGGCCCCTGGTCAATTTGGCCCAGCCATGGGCCATGAATCCAAAGCCGATGGCCAGTCGGAGAAATAGTGGGGCCTGCTGCCGGTAGTCTTTCCCGGCAATTGAAAATAAGCTGTTCATAATGACAAATCTTTTAAGTGATAAATTCGCTGACCGCACCCGACGGAATTGCGCAGCGGACAAAAGCCAAACAGCAGGAAGGCTGCCAGGGTCACCATGGTGACCGAAGACCTTGATATGGGAAATTTCTTTTTGTTGCGCCTATAAATCCTGCCGCAAAAATCGTGACAAAGATATGGCTGTTTTGCGGGGATTGCGATCAGGTTCATGATGTCATCGTTGTTTTGTTCGGCTTGCCCGGTCTGTTAATCAGGTTTTTGAATAACTGTGCCAGCGCCGCTGCGAGCAGTGCGACGCCGATCACCCAGTTGAGGAGCACCTGCCTGGCGCCCAGGAATCCGATGAGGTAACTGCCGGCAAGCGCATACAGCCAAAACGCCGCTGCTGTGCCGGCGCCGATGGCCCCGACGAACAGGTTGCAGGACCGGGGTTGGTCGTCAAGGATCTTCCGGGATCGCAGCACTGCCGTCCAGCCCATCCAGAATGGGAGGTGTAAAGGGTTGATGCTACTTAGCACCAGCCCGGACAGCACGGGGTTTACGAAGGGCAGCGAAAGGCCGGCGCGAAAGGTTTGCATTTGCCATGCGGCCAGCAGGCTGTTGAGGGACATGAAGAGGAGCAGGGCACAGCTCAGGATGTGAAAGACCCGATAGAGGCGGGTAAGTCTTTCGAGGCGGCGGATCGTCACCAGCGCGACCCGGACCAGGGTTATCTCAACCGAGATGGCAGCTATTGCAAAACCGGTCGCCGCCGGGATATCATGCCTGAAGGCATAGTCGGCGACGCTGAGATTTAGCGTGCCCGGGGGCAGCGTCCCGGCGAAACTGATGGAAAAGGCCCATGCAAACAACAGTGACGGGCTCTTCATAGGTCCTTTAATAATCGTTGATGACGCGCATGGTCCCTGAGCATTCTCCATCCTTCGCCTGTCGACATAAGGGGGATCTTGCGGTGTTTTGCATTGATCAGGCTGATCCGGTGAAGTAACCGCCAGTGTCGGATGATCTCTTTCCAGGCGAAGAATATGGAGTGGGAGGGGTCGTAAATATGCGTGGGTTCGCTGCCGGCCCCGTTAAGCTCTATAATGGAAAATCCCTTGCCGTTCAGGAGATCGTTCCAGTCAGCGAATTTTATATCCAGGCGGCCGTAGTAGAATTCGGGGATCTGCCGGCATACGCCATCGATGACCTCGGCGAGCTGATCCGATATCCGGTTGCTCCAGTCGACAAATTTGGAGCCGAGACAATGGTTGCCGTAGGGCACTAGTGTGTAATTGATCCCTGAAGGAAGGATGGTATCCAGCAGGTGACCATATCGTGCCGTCAGTACGCGCAATTGCAGGTGGTGACGAGGATCGAGCCTGAGCAGCGTGCGGATAGTGGACCGGCCGTCGCCGGTGACGGCAAGGAATTCCTTACCGACTATGCCGGTGATCCTGCCTTTCTCTTCACCGGGGATCCTCGCGTAGAAAATGCCGGCTTCCTGCGGATAGGAGACAAATTCCTGGACGAGGAAGTCGACCCTGCTCGTGTTGCAGTAGTCTTCGAGCTCGGGGAAGGTATTCAGTAGCCGCACCTTCGAACCTCTTTCTCCGATATCGGGCTTGGCGATCAGCGGATAGCTAAAGTTCCAGGTCTCAAGCTGCCTTTTTAGTGAGCTGCAGTCGGTACCTACCGGGCAAAGCACGGTCCTGGGGTAATAGCGGCCGGGTATTTGCAGATAGATATCACTTTTCTTCTCGTGTGTAAAGCCGGCGTTTTGGATGCGTGGGTTGGCTGCGCTGAAGAAGAAGAACGAACGCGCCCTGAGGCTCAGCCAAAGCCAATAGAGGTATAGGGGGCCGTACACGAGGTGGGCGGGCCAGTATTCCCAGTGGGTCAGCCGGGTCCACGACCGGCTGAGTGCCCACCAAAAGCGTTGCCGGCCATTAGTGGCCCGGGATGCGCTGAAGCTTTCATCGATTTTTTCGATGGAGCTGTCGCCCGTCCTGAGGTCGTTGTAGATCATGCGGGAATCTTTATCGCTCATCACGATGGAAGTCACGCTAACCGTCGATATGGTATCACTGGCGGGCCTTAGCAGACTATTGCGCGGATCGTCGCTGCCGGCTGTCCGGTGGAATTGGATGATCTCGTCGGCCGTGATCCGTGTACGGGAACGGATCCAGTCTTCAAACCATCGTTGTCTTGTCGTCATTGCGTCTTTGTCATATAGTGTGGCCGAGGACCAGATATGGGATGTGGAGGCATCCAACAATTCAACGTGCTTTTCTGTGCCGTCCCATCGGCAGTCCTGCAATATTCCTTTAAAATAGAGGACGAGCGTGAACGGCTCAATGTGCCGGAGGTCAATTTGTCTGAAATGTCTTAGCGGGTCGGATGCCTTTATGATCTCGAGCAGCACCAGCCCCCTGCTTGTCCTGTAGGGCGGGTATCTGCGGTGTTTTACAAAGGCTCCGTTGAGCAGGACGGCCGCGGCGCTCTTGTTCTTGAGCACGATCCAGCTGCCGCCGGCGTCGGGGTCTTTCGGATAGATGTAAGCGTCGTCGCCGGTCGAATAGACCTGTGGCGGCAGGGCTGTTTGACGGGTCAGGTTCTCGTCTCTGTTGGAAGTGAGACAGACCCCGTCGCGACCGGGTATAAAGGTTACTGTGCACATGCTTTCCGGTATTTTATAGTGGACAAGGCCACGCCAAATTCTTCGGGTAATGGGAGAGAGGATACCTGGTGGACGGCTATCCGCAAGAGCGCCATGTGGTGAACGGTGTGTTCGAGGTTGTAGACGAGCTCCCGCAGAAAGTTGGTGCGTACTTCACCCAGGACGCCGTCGGGGTCGGTTATCAGCACGAGGGGCTTGTCCGGGTAGTCGAGGAAGCTGGTAAGTCCCCGGAGCAATGTATGGGCATAGTTCCTGCTGGTCTCGATGCGGATGTCCCGTTGTCGCTGGTCGTAGTTGACCACTCCCTTGTCGTAGCCGATAAAGAGCTCTGTGAAGAATTCGATGATATGGCGCGTGTGCTGGCCGATGGAGGCATTGGAGATCAGGCCGATCTTCGCGGTATATTCTTCATCGGAGAGGCCGGCCACCATCTCATCCAGCTGGGTTAGCATTCTTTTTAGGGCGGCTGCGAGGGGCGTGGTCATATAACCGGGTTTTATTCGTTACAAACAGGAGGATGATCCGGCGCCGGAGGGACCAGGCAAGGATGCCACAGCTGGCAAAGACCAGGAGGGCATAGATGAAGAGCTGGCCGGAGTCGTTCTGTACTACGATCCCCAGTCTGGTCAGGTGAAAAAAGATCGCCCCGCTCATCAGCCCGGCACCCAGCAACGCTCCGAAGGCGGTCGTCGCGGGGATAAGGATGAGTGTGGAGGCGATCAACTCTCCAATGCCGATGCCGATGCGTCCCCAGGGCTCCATTCCCAGGGTCGAAAAGATATAAACAGATTCGGGGGCCGCAGTGAATTTGAAGAACAGTGTCTGGAGCATGATAACGGCGGCGACTGACCGTAGCACCCACTGTCCTGTCATTATCTGTCTTGTCGTCATTGTTCCTCGATTAGGGTTTGTCTTTGAGTTCGGGCCAGGTCTTGTCCGCTTTTTCGATCAAGGCCTGCTGGTCCTTCATCCACATTTCTTTGACCTTTGCACTATAGTTGAAGTACAGCTTGTCGTTGACGATGGTCCATGTTTCCGGTTTGGTCGGCGCCTTGTGACCCTGTGCCGTGCCAAAAGCGCAGTAGCCGCCGTATTGCGGGGTGTAGCGATCCGGACTGGCTTTGAAGGCGTCCAGATCGGCCTGCGTGGCAAAAAGCCATCTGGTGTCCATGTACATGTAAGAGAGACTGTCGGAACCCATTACAGGCTTGGATTGTGTGAAAAAGGCGACGGGATCGTAGCCGTTGATGGCTTTTCCATTGGAGGAAAAGATGGCTTCTTTCTGCGCGCTGGCGCCGATGAAGGAGACGAGGAGAAAGGTAATTGGTAAGATCGATTTACGCATGTTGCTGATTTTATTGTATGGAAGAATGGAAAACTATTGCGCGAATTTGGCCCAGTTGTGGTCGGCGCTTGTCTTCAGATGGGACTCGTCCTTATTCCAGGACTTGAGCGTATTGTTGAAGAATTTGTTGTAGAACAGGTAGAGCTTTCCGTCGACGATCTTAAATGTTTCCGGGTCGATCGCGACCTTGTCGCCGCTGGAGCCCATCGCATAGGCGCACCAGCCGCCGTACTGTGGTTCGTATTTGGCAGGGTTTGCTTTAAAGGCATCCCGGTTGGCTGTGTTTGCGAACTGATAGAGGACGCCCTGATATTGCAGGGTGATGTTTTTGTCGCCCTCTACGGCCTTGCCATTGGTGAAGTAGGCAACAGGGTCATATCCCTGGATGGCCAGGCCGGTCTTGTCGAGATTGAATTGTTTTTTCCGGAACTCTGCCGACTGCGCGGAGGCGGTGCTGAGCAATGCTGCGAAGAGGACCAGGAAGGAGATGATCTTTTTCATGAAACCAATTGAGTTGTTATAAACAGGGACAAAACTAGTCCGGCCCGGAGACAGGCGCAATGACGATTCTTCCTTTGGTGTTATCGGGATTTCCCGAATTTTTTTTGGAGCGATAAGATAGGGGTTGTTTCATTGGGAAGTGCATTTGATCGGAAATGTCCTTATCATTGTAGCCAATTTAAACCTACGTAATATGAATAGTACCAGAATTGCTTTTATGGTCGCATTGACGCCTTTGTTGGCGGGTTCTTTGCATGCACAGACGGGAGACAGTCTCATAGTCGAATTATCGCGTAAGTGGGTGCATGCGAAGGCTTATGCGCTAAAAATGGCGGAATTGATGCCGGAAAGCAGCTATGACTTTAAGCCGGTGGCGAGCGAGATGAGCTATAAGGAGCAAATGTTGCATCTGGCAGATAATATCGTTTGGTTGTCTACCTCATATTTGTCTCCCAATATGGCAAAACCCAAGATAGATACATCTCATCTCTCCAAAGCGGACGTTATTAAAATTGTCGGTGAGGCGTATGATATAGGTCTGAGAGCTCAGGCGTCGCTTTCGCCGGCGCAACTGGATAAGCAGGTCAAATTCTTTGCGGGCCCGATGACTGTCCGTCAGATCCTGCTGTTGTTGCATGACCATCAGTCTCATCATTTGGGACAGATGATCGTGTATTTAAGACTAAAAGGGATCAGGCCGCCGGATTATGTAGGGTGGTAGAGACAGCCCTTTGGTGGATGGGGCGAAGAACGTACCATGGATGGAATTGAAAATACGCATTATTTATGGTGCTTCGTGTCGGTTCTTGTGAAAAAATTGAGGAACAGCACGATAAAGAACAGGAATATGATCGAATGGAGTATGACCGCATATTTCCCGGCGGCGGTGGTGGGATAGATGTCCCCGAAACCGATCGTCGAGGAGGTCATGAAACTGAAATAGATGAAGTCCAGCCGGGAATGGGCTGTTCCCTGCAGCAGGTTGAGGCCGCCGTAAATGACGGCAAAGTCGAAGGTGATTTCGATATAGTTGAGGAACAGGAGCAGGATCGACCGTCTGGACGAACGGGGTTCGTCGAATATCTCGGAGGCAAAGAAAAGGGTCGCGATATAGAAGATCGTTTCAGAAAGCAGATAGCCGGTGACCGCCTGGACGAAGATATTCGTATACCATCCCGAAAATAGGGATAGCAGCGGAAAGAGGAGTTTTAACAGCACATAAAATTCGATGGCCAGCTTTTTGTATGTCGAGCCGTGCCTGCCGAAGCTATTTCGGATGTAGATGCCGGGATAAAGGAACTGCTGCACGATCAGGAATAGCCTAAGGATCTTCTCCAGCCCGATGTCGTTGTGGGTTTCATTGTTCCAGACTTTGTACAGATTGAGTCGCTGGCGCCGTATGACCGAATAAGCGGACTGGATATTGTCTTCCGGGCGACCGAAGAGCAGCTTGCGAAAAAAGGGCGTCCTGGTGTTGGGTTGGCTCATCGGCTTGGAATAAAATACTGGTATTCTTTGCTGGGGTAACCTGGCGGCGACTGTGCAAGTTAGCAAATAAGAATGAATTATATGAGCCTGCCTGCTATTCTACGGGAATTGCCGGAAGTGATCTTATAGTCAATCTCGCCTTCGAAATAGCGGTGGCGGGAGGAGGAACAGGAAAATAGTAGAACAATGAGCGACGCGAATAGAGTCTTAGGCATATGTGGCAGTTGAGCCACTAAGGCAGGTGTTTGTGATCTTCTGCGGTATCGGCAGATAGCTGATCCGATATCGGATAGTTGCCCGTGCCTGCGGGGACGGTCGGGTCGTCGGACAGCCGGGTGTCAATGGCGATCTCGCCCTGGAGCAGTCTTGCGACAGGGCAGTTCTTTGCGATCCAGAGCAGCCGCTCTTTTTGCTCGGCGGTGACGGGCTGACCGAATGAGACTGTTCTGAAGATCGAAGTTTTGAATGGCTCGGATTGTTGATGCATGTTTACCGAACAGTGGATATCTGTGATATCCCATTCTTTCTTCTTTATATACATCCGCAGGGTGGTCAGGGTACAGCCTGCCAGGCCGGACAACACCGTTGAGAACGGGTCGGGTCCGATATCCTGGCCGCCGTTGAAGGATGGTTCGTCGAGGACCAGCTGGCCTGCCCGCCAGTTAATGACAACTTCCTGGCGATCTTTCACGATGTCGCCGGTAATGTCCTTTGGGAAGAGACGTATCGATCCTTTTTTTCTTATCATGACCTTTGAATTTGAGGTGCCAGAGGCTGGGTTATTGATGACCTTAAAATTTTGGGGTGACAGTGAATAGGTTATTGACGACCTTTGAATTTGGGGTGACAGAGGTAGGCTAATGATGAGGTTCGGGTGTCTCAGGGCCGAACGCGGATGATCGTCTTACCTTTGGTCTTCTTTTTCGGGTTCAGGGCGGCAAGGGCGTCGTCGAGGGTAGCGATGGCGCCGATGTGGGGCCGCAGGCGTCCTTCCCGGAAGCGCTGGACGATCTCGCTCAGTTGGGCGCGATCGGCTTCGACGACGAAG
>JAFDYE010000298.1 GCA_018267585.1 Bacteroidota bacterium | reverse complement strand
GGCTATGTAAGAGATTGTAATACAATTATTTACAAATTTTATTCGACAAATCGGTTTTAGGTAAAAGATTGAAAATTAACCCGCCGCAAACACGAGAAATCAACAGAAAATTTTTTTCGCGGGGAAGTGGCGGAAGACCATTTTTTTCGACCCGATATTTCATCAAAAAGCCCGTTCCGGATAGATATTAATAAATGAAATATTTAATATATCCGACTAAATATGACAAATCATATTATTTTGTTAAGTGAGATTAACATTATATTTCTCGAATATATTATTTTCGAAACCCGCCTGGTTGAAGGCCCGGAAATGGGTAGTTTGGTTGGCAGCACATAGGAGAGATCCAAAGATCTGGCGGGGCAGGATAGGGGATATCCGGAGAATTCCGCCGGCATGCGTATGGGACATCGGGAAAATTTCGGCAGGCTGACCAAGGCAACCCGGAAAATTCCGCCAGGCATGGACAGGGGCAATCCGGAAAATTCCGCCAGGCACGGACAGGAGGGATCCGGAAAATTCCGCCGGACATGGATAGAGGATGTTCGCAAATTTCGGCAAGCATGGCCAGGGACATCCGGAAAATTTGGCTGGGCATGGTCAGGGGCAGAACCGGAAATTTTAGCTGACCCGGACTAAGGGGCAGATCCGGAATCGATCGCCAAAGGTATTAATTCGTCCGCAGCGGTCTAAAAAAATGTTAATTAGGATAATTTTCTAATTAAAAAATTTGTAATTTAAACGACCGGAACTTAGGCTTCCAATAGCTACACATGAGAAAACTTGACGGCTTGCTGAAGGTCCTCTCCTGCCCTTCAGCAGAGGAAAACTCGCTCAAACTACCTATGTATCCCCCTCCTGCGGGGATATGCTCCTCGTTGATTATACCTTCCTGCTCAAGCTCTCTCGTGTACCGGGACACTATTCCTTATTCCTCCTCCACTACCCCTTATCCCTCTGAATGGACAATGCGGCTACTACTACACATGATAAAATTTCAAATCTATCTGTAAGAATGTGTGACTCAATGTTGACAGTGAAAGACGGCCCCGGTGTCTACCGGGGCCAAGTTTTTTTACGCCCATTCGGGTAGAGGTCGGGCAGGTCAGAACTGAGAGCCTTTGAGAGCCTTAAAGTTTAATTTCGTCTTCCTGTTTATCGAAAAAATGGAATTCGGTCAGGTGGTAGTTGGTATTCGCACGGATGCGGATCTTCTGTTTGTATTTCCATCTCCAGGTCCACTGGCGCGAGCCAATGCCGAGGAAGCCGCCCTTGGTGAGATAGGCGTGCATGATGGGGTGTACAGCCAGTATAAGGTCTTTGTGCTGGTGATTGATCAGGTAGCTAAGATTCTTTTCTATTTCGTCTTCCAGTATCAGCGCCGACGATATCTTCCCGGTGCCGTTGCAGGTAGGGCATACTTCCTGTGTGTTGATGGTGACCTCCGGCTTCATCCGCTGCCGGGTTATCTGCATCAGGCCGAACTTCGAAATGGGAAGCACTGCATGCTTGGCCCTGTCCGTGCGCATGAAGTTCTCCATCGCCTCGATCAGCTTGCGTTTGTTGTCCGGCAGCTTCATGTCGATGAAGTCCACGACGATGATGCCGCCAAGGTCGCGTAGCCGCAGCTGCCGGGCGATCTCTTCGGCTGCCTCCAGGTTCGTTTCCAGCGCGTTTTGTTCCTGGTTGTTGCTGACGCTTTTGTAGCCGCTGTTCACGTCGATGACGTGCAAAGCTTCCGTGTGTTCGATGATCAGATAGGCGCCGCTCGGCAGGTTAACCGTCTTTCCAAAAGCGGCCTT
>JAFDYE010000297.1 GCA_018267585.1 Bacteroidota bacterium | reverse complement strand
TTGAAGAAATTGAAGGATGCATATGTTGGGTCTAGTGTACCGGCAGCGGCATCTATTGTGACGGGCACGCCCGCCGGAATGATGGCGACATCTCCGGTAGTGGGGACGCCTGGCGTGCCCCAGGTAGCAGGGGCGCTCCAGTTGCCGTTGGCAGCTGCGGTATATACAGTAGCGAGAACAGGGAGGAAGGTTGAGCTCAGCAATAGGCACGCTGCGGTGCATAGCAGGTTTCTCATCTCAGTAAATTGTGGTTGTCAGGTTTCCAATGAAGGCGCGATGCAAAATCAAAGTTAGGAGAATTTTAGGTTACGCATCGCCGTAAACAGGTAAAAAATATAAGGAATTACACTTACTTCTAGATAAGCCCATCTATGCGGGGCCTATTGGCGCCGTCGGATTGACGCCAGGGAGACCGGCAACTAACGGGGTGGGCTGATGGGCTGGTGTAGGGGGCGGCCGATGTGCAAGGGCGCGCAGCGGTACGGCAACACCAAAGCCTATTCGGACCGGAGTGCGCTCACCGGGTTGGCCAGCGCTGCCCGCAGCGTCCGGAAGCTGAGAACGATCAGCGCGATCAGCAGCAGCGCGCCGCCGCCGGCAGCGAATATCCACCAGCTCAGCGAAGTGCGGTAGGCGAAGTTGTCCAGCCATTTATTACCCCCCCACCAGGCAATCGGCACGGCGATGAGGATCGCGAGGCCGATCAGCCGGAGGAAGTCGCGCGAGAGCAGCAGGATGAGCTGCGTCACGGTGGCGCCGATCACTTTGCGGATGCCGATCTCTTTTGTACGCTGGTTGGTGATGTAGATCACGAGGCCGAGAAGGCCAAGACAGCTGATGAAGATAGTGAGCCCGGTCGCCCAGAACAGTAGACGGGAAATGTTCTTTTCGGCGGTATAGAATTTGGCGATGCTCTCGTCTACGAACTGGTAGTCGAACTCATCGTTCGGATAGACGGCATGGAAAGTTTTTTCGACCGCCGAAAGAGTCGCCGACCAGCTGGAACCGTCGACACCGCGGGGTTGTAACGCGACGCCGACCACGTTTGCGTATCCTATGCCGTTTGCGATGACCAGCGGCTTTATTGGTTCCCGCAGCGAATGAGGGAAAAAATCGGCCACGACACCAACGATTTGCGGAGTGCCGTTAAAGTCCTTGATCCGGGCGCCGATGACCTTGCCGGGGTCCTGGAAGCCGAGGATATGAAGATAGGTCTCATTGATCACTACGGCGTTGGGGGTGTCGCTTTGTGGTGCGCCGGCGCCGGCCAGCAGACGAAGACCGTACATCCGGATATAATTGGTGTCGCCCAATTTTATCTGCACTTCTTCCCGGATATCTTTTTTCCCGTTGTTGACTACCATGTTGCCGGTCCAGGTGCCGTTGCTGGAAGGGGGATTGCTGTTGATGCTGGCCATTGCAACGCCCGGAATGGCCTTCAGCCTGTCGAGCAGCATGGATTTCTTCCTCAGCGGCTCCCGGCTATTGACCCTGAAGTTGACGATAGCGTCTCTTTTAAAACCGAGATCTTTGTTAAGGGCATAGCTGATCTGTTTGCCGACGAGGATCGTGGCCATGATAAAGACCTGCGCGATGACGAACTGGGACACGGTCAGCGATTTCCGGAGCCAGGCCGTACGGGACCTGCCGGTGTTGGAAAAAGCCTGATTCTTGAGCACAAGGACAGGTTTGAAGCCGGAGAGCACGAGGGCCGGGTAGATGCCGGACAGGAAGGCGACAGCGAGCACCAGGATAGCGAGGAATACGATGACACCGGGCTCCCGGAGAAGGCTGAAGTGAAAATCGTCGGGGATGAAGTCGGCAAACATCTTCAGCAGGAAGGGAGTCAGGATGATGGACAGGATCGTGGCCAGCAGGGTGAGGACAAAAGTTTCGGCAAGGAATTGAAAGGTCAGCTGCAGCCGGTGCCCGCCCATGGTCTTTCGGATGCCGATCTCTTTGGCGCGCCGCGATGCCTGTGCTGTTGTGAGGTTGATGAAGTTGATGCAGGCGACCAGCAGGAGAAAGGCGGCGACGGCGAGCAGACTGTAAAGCGTAGGCCTGTGTGCCTGACGGCTGTCGTCGAAGACGCCGTAATCCAGATTGAAATGCATATCGCTCAGTGGCTGTAGTCCGATGTTCACTATGGCATGATCCCGCGGGTCGGGTTTGTCGTTCGCCTTGAGTATTTTGGTCAGCCGGGCGCCGACGGATGCCGGCTTTACCCCGGGGGCAAGCCGGACGAAGAGCTGGTCGGCAGAGTTGATATGCCCCCAGCGGCCAAATCCATCCGGTTTTAGCCGGGCAGTGTATGCCGTAGCGCGGGAAAGAAAGGTCCCGAAATAGAAATCGGTGTTGCCGGGCAGGTCTTTTACGATACCGGTGACCGTACACTGTATCGTATCGTCGAAAATGACGGACTTTCCGATGATCTCGGCGTTCGCGAGGCCGCCGTAGTAGAGGCGGGCATTCTTTTCCGTAAGAACGACCTGGTAGGGTTCCCGGATACCCGTTGCCGCGGAGCCGGCCAGCCAGTCATAGCCGATGAGGTTAAAATAGTTCTCATCCGCAAAAATGAGGTCTTTTTGCTTGCGGAAGACCAGGGGGGCCTTCCCGCCGGGACGCGGGATCCTGACGCGGGTCTCACCCAGGGTCCGGAAGGCAGCTACGATCTCGAGCCCGGCCGCTTCTTTTCTGGCGGCGGCTCCCATGGGTTCGGAAACGCAGTTGAAATGCCAGCTATGATCATCGTTCCTGCCGTCGGTAACGACCCGGTAGGTCCTCTGACCCTCCTTTTCGAACTTATCAAAGGAAAAATCATACTGAACGAGCAGGAAAATGATGAGGGAGGCGCTGATCCCGATGGAGAGACCGACGATATTGATAAAAGAAAAGGTCTTGTTCCTCCAGAAATTTCGCAGTGCAGTAGTGAGGTAGTTCTTGAGCATGGCATGGTTTGTCCTGATGCCACCAATTGGGTGCCAGACTGATGACCGGTTGCCGGCCAGGACCTTAGGGTCGCATCTCTTCGGGTACTGTGCGGTTTTGATACAGTGGCTGTCCGGTTGGGGATCATCGACGCCGCCATCTGGATCGGCTATGCGTGGGCGGACGAGCCTCGCCCGCGATCAGTTCGGATTCGTCGCGCCGACCGCGACCTGGTCCGTCTGTATCGACAGCGCGCTAAAAAGGAGCAAACATCCTTTCTTCATCAGCGATATGGGAGACAACCCAACGGCCGGAGGGGCGGGCGACGTGACCTGGACGCTGGCGCAGATACTGGCGAATCCCGTTTTCAAGGCGGCTAATGGCCCATCGCTGATCTATGCTTCGATCCCGGGTCCGGAGCTCGTGGACAAGGCGATCGCCGCCGGGGTAGTAGGCAAGGTCGATGGCCATGCCGGAGCAAAGGTCGATGCCCGTTATGCGCCGCCGGTGCATATCACGGGCCCGGCGGTGTCGACCAGGATATCGAACACCTGCCCTATAAGAGGATACAAAGACCGATGTTCCCCATGGATAAGGACATGAAGGATCCCGACCTGTCGGCCCGGTTGATACCGGGTGTCCCGGAATGATATTTTTTCTTTTTTTGAAAAAAATAATATCTTCATCACAGGGACCTGATTAATGGCAACTGCAAAAGAACATATTACTCCCGAATTACTGCGAAGAATTACAGAGGGGGATGAGGATGCATTTCGTAGGTTATTTGACCTCTACAGGAATAATCTTTTCGACTATCTTATCGGCATCGTCAAATCAAGGGAAGTGGCCGAAGAGCTCGTCATGGATATCTTTCTGAAGCTATGGCTTGGACGTGAGTGGATCGCAGATATAGACCATATCGAGGCCTTTATCAAAAAGGTGGCCTATAATAAAGCGATCGATTTTTTCCGTTATGCCGCCAGGAATCAAAAGCTGCAGCGGGTCATCGCCAGGGAAATGGCAGGAGAGGCTGACCGCTCGCTGGAAATACAGCTGCTGGAAAAGGATTACCATCATATCATACAGGAGGCCGTACGTCAATTATCCCCGCAGCGACGCCTGGTTTATACCTTAAGCCGGGAAAAAGGAATGACCCATGACGAAATAGCGAAAGAGCTCAATCTCTCCATACATACCGTAAGCAACCATACCAAGGAGGCCCTGAAGGCTATTCGCGGATTCCTGAGCAGGAACAATATTCCGGTAACCGCCTTTTTATTATACACTTTACAGAAATAGGTTCTTTTTTCTATCCCTATAGCTGTTGCCCGACAGCAGGATCGTCTTTATGGTATGAAAAAAATCATTGCGTTTGCCATTGCGGCATTCGCGCTGACGCATGCGGACGCACAAGAGACTGTTGCGGCTCCGGTAGCGGACACAGACGGGCTCTACATCGACTATCAGCAGTATCTCGGTGATGGACTGGGCAAAGAAATAATGACCGGCAAGGGGAGGTCGCCGGTCAGCCCGGTCCAGCTTCATGATAGTGCCGCCCTTTTGAGAGACGAGGGCAGGCCCGGTTACGAGGTAGCGACGGCGCTGCCCGGCAAGCGGGTCTTGCATGACGAAGATATTTATGCCGGGAAAAAAAAGAGCGTATACGTAATCGGTAAACTAAAGAAAAGAAATAAGCAGACCGGAGCGGTGAACTTTGATCTTATCGGAACTGCTTTCGCCATATCGGCCGATGGCGTCTGCGTGACCAATTGGCATGTACTCCGGGAGATCATGGGAAGGACGGACCCTGTGTCTGTAACCGATAGTGTGTATTTCATCGAGACTGTAGATAAGAAACTATACTTTATAGAAAAGGTACTGGCGTATTCACTGAACAATGACCTTGCAGTCTTCAAGGTAAATACGCTGGGCGGGAGGTTGCAGCCCCTGGCACTCGGAAGACCGGCGCGGGTTGGCGCCGCCGTCTATTGTATCTCTCATCCCCAGGCCAATTTCTATTATTTTTCCAAAGGAATCGTAGCGAGAAACCTGGCCATTGCCAGTCAACTCGCTGCGGATGGCAGCTATAACCGGGAGGGAAGGCTCCCGATCCGGATGGAGATAACCGCGGACTATGCGGCCGGCTCGAGCGGTGGCCCTTTGCTGGACAAGTTTGGCAACGTTACCGGTATAGTGTGCTCGACGAGGACGGTGGGAGAGAAGGCCCAAACCACGGCAGGAACCGATATGTATTTCCAGCAAATGGTGATCAAACAAGCCATTCCGGTGCAGGCGCTGATCTGGCTTCTGAGGAAATAGGGTTGTAATTTTTTTTCGCCCCGGATAGCTGTTGCAAAACACCCGGATCGTCTCTATAGTATAAGCATTCTCACATGTCAAGTAATCCCATACGGCTGCAATATCTTTTCGACCGGTACGTCAACAATGTTTGTTCGCCGGACGAGCTGGAGGAGTTCTGGTTATTAATGGGAGAGTTATCTGAAAATGATGTAGTTACCGAAGAAATCAAGCGTTTGTGGGTGTCGAAGAGGAGATCGCGTTATTCATCGGAGGATGTCGACTGGGACGGCCTGTTCGAAGAAATGATCCGAAAAGGAAAGAGCCTGGAGATCAATTATGAAAAGGTCGGAAGGCGGAAAGTCGGGTGGATCCGGGTCGCTGCAGCCGCCTGTATTCTGGCCGCAGCCGGTACGGGGGGGCTGATGTATCTGAATAGCCGGAAAACCAGCGAAACAAGGATACAGGCGGGGATCATTAATGACCTCATGCCTGGAAAGAAAGGCGCGATCTTAACCCTCGACAACGGCCGGCAGGTAATTTTAGACAGCGCGGGTGATGGGGTCATAGCCAAACAAGACGGGGCAAGCATAGAGCTGAGCAAAGGGAGGCTAACCTACCGGAAAGAAAAGGACGTAACCGTGGCCGCTCTCAATACAATGACCACACCTGTGGGACGCAAGTATCAGCTGACGCTTTCCGATGGAACGAAGGTGTGGCTGAATGCGGCTTCTTCCATCAGCTACCCCAGTACATTTTCGGGAGCCCGCAGAGTCGTATCGATCACCGGAGAGGCCTATTTCGAAGTGGCGGCGAATGCGAATAAGCCGTTCGTCGTAAACGCCAATAGCATGACGATCGAGGTGCTTGGTACAAATTTCAATATCAACGCCTACAGCGACGAGGATGTGATAAAGACGACGCTCCTGTCGGGCTCCGTCCGGGTGAGAAAGGGAAGCGACGGACAATTGCTGTCCCCGGGGCAACAGGCCAGGCTGGGGAAGGATGACAAATTCAGGGTCGCTGACAATATGGACATGGATCTTGTAATGGCCTGGAAGAATGACGAATTCTACTTCAGCGATGCCGATCTTCCGACGGTCATGCGCCAGTTGTCCCGTTGGTACGATCTCGAAGTCGTCTACGAGCCGGGGGCGCCGTTAAACAAGCATTTTGAGGGTGAAATACCTATGAATACCATGATCTCACAAGTACTGAGCGTTTTGGAAAAAAATGACGTCCATTTCCATTTGCAAGGGAAAAAATTAACCGTTCTGCCTTAGCATCTCCTATTACCATGTTTTAAGTGATTGACGTTCGGAAACGGACGACAGGACACTATTGCCAATTCAAAAATCTTAACTAGAAATGGTACCAACCAGCTGCTGCAAAGAATTTTCAACAAAACGCCTGCCATGGGGAAAGCCGGCGATCACTTTCCTGCTGGTCGTGTTCTTTGCGACCAGTTCGACCATCGGGCTTTCACAAAACGTGCGTCTAAAGGCAACCAATGCTTCATTAAAGTCCGTGTTCACACAAATAAAGAAACAGACGGGCTACTCGTTCTTTTATAATCCGGACCTGTTGAACCTGACCAATAGAATAACGATCGATGTAAAGGAAATGCCTCTTGAAAAAGCCCTCGACCTGCTGTTCAAAGACCAGCCTCTTACGTATACAATGGTAGGAAAACTGATAACGCTGTCCGTCAGGAGGCCCGGCGAATCTCGCGGAGCGATGTTCTTGCAATCGCCTTTTGTGAAAATAACAGGACAGGTCAGGAATAAGCTGGGGCAGCCGCTGGAAGGGGCGAGCGTCATGATCCTTCACAAGAACAGCGGGGCGCTGACCAATTCGAAAGGAGAGTTCGTGTTGGAAAAGGTCAGGCGGGAAGACACGCTCGACATCAGCATGATCGGGTACAGGACCGGGCAGATGACCGTACCCGCGACGGGCTATCTCGAAGTCGTACTGAAAGACGCCGTCGATAAATTGGATGAGGTGCTAAAAACGGCCTATGGTAGGACGAGCAGGCGGCTGGCCACGGGCGATATCGTGAAGGTGACCTCGGAGGAGATAGAAAAACAGCCGGTCTCCAACCCCTTGCTCGCGCTGCAGGGCAGGGTACCCGGGCTGGTGATCACGCCGATCTCCGGGTATGCGAGCAGTCCCGTAAAAGTGGAGTTAAGAGGCCGCAGCGACCTGAATCCTTCTTCCACGGGTGAACCTCTCTACGTGGTAGACGGAGTTCCGCTGACCGTCCTGGAGGTGTCGGGCGGCAGTGGCTATGCCTTTGGCGGTCTCGGTCTCAACCAGGGAGTTCCGGGTTTTACAAATGGACAGAGTCCTTTATTCAGCATCAATCCGAAGGATATCGAGAGCATTGAGGTGTTGAAGGACGCCGGAGCCACGGCGATATATGGTTCACGGGGCGCAAAGGGCGTAATTCTGATCACCACCAAGAAAGGGCAACCCGGGCCGGCGCAATTCAATCTTGGCGTAGAGCAGGGGATAAGCACCATCACCCGCTATTGGCAGATGCTGAATACGTCCGACTATCTCCGGATGCGCCGGGAAGCCTTCCGGAATGACGCCATTACCCCTTCGGCGCTGACGGCCCCCGACCTGCTCGTATGGGATACCACGCGGTACACCGACTGGCAGAGGACTGCCTTTGGCGGCACGGGGAAGTTCACCCAGGTATCGGCCTCGCTATCCGGGGGCAGCGGTCAGACGACGTTCAGTCTCAGGGGAGGGTATTTTCGTGTATCGGATATTACGGTGGCGTCCGGCGCTACGCAAAGAGCGACGTTGAACTCTTCCATCGGGTACCACAGCGCCGACAGGAAGCTGGACGTTTTGTATTCCTCCAACCTTGCCTACAATGATATCAATGTGGTCGGCATTCCATCCGGGCCGAATGCGAGCGCCCTGCCGCCGAATGCGCCGCCTATCTTTTCAAAGACGGGAGCGCTGAACTGGGACGGATGGAACCAGGGCATGAGCCCCTATTTCCCATTGATCAATTTTCCGTTTGGCGCGCTACAGCAGCGTACCCCTGCATCAACGATCAATCTGAACTCGGATCTCGTACTGAAATACAGGATACTCGACAACCTGGTGTTCTCGACTAGGCTCGGGTATAACGGCGCCCACACAACCGCCAATTCATTTACGCCGATCACCGCCCAAAATCCGTTGTTTAAACCTACCGGTCAGGCCTATTTCGGCGCGACGGACAATTCAACCTGGCTGGTCGAACCGCAGCTGGACTACACCGTGATAGTAGGACCGGGAAAGCTGAGCATACTGACAGGTGGGACGTTCCAGTCTACGGCAACCCACGTTAAAAGGCAGCTGGGTTATGGATACACCAGCGACCTGCTGCTGGGTTCGATCCTTACTGCCCCCAATGTTACGAACTACGATGCCGAAGGCTTTCAGAAGATCCTCGGCATGTACGGAATCATCAATTACAATTTGTACGACAGATATATCCTCGAGCTCAACGCCAGAAGGGACGGTTCCTCCCGATTTGGCCCGGGCAGACAATTCGGCAACTTCGGGTCTGCCGCCTTCGCCTGGATAGCCTCCGAAGAAAAATGGCTGAAAAAGGCGCTGCCGTCCTGGACGAATTTTTTAAAGCTTCGCGGCAGCTACGGCATTACGGGTAGCGACGGCGTGGACGATTACCAGTATATTTCGCAGTGGAGCTCTGCAAGCTCTTCCTTGTCCGGCCTCCCTGCCTATGACGGCGTTTCGCCGCTGGTCAGCATCCATGCCGTAAACCCGCTGTTCCAGTGGCAGGTCAATAAGAAGCTGGAGGGATCGCTGGAGTTGGGCCTTTTTGAAGGAAACCGGGTCAACCTGACGGCCACCTACTACCGTGAACGAACGGGCAATCAGCTCGTGCCCTTCACCACGCCCATTCTTACCGGCTTCCCCAGCGTCACGGCCAACTTCCCTGCGGTAGTCCAAAATTCCGGATGGGAAGCTCTCCTGCACGCCACTATTATTCAGACAAAAGCGCTCAGCTGGTCGGTCGACTTCAATATTTCCATCAACCGGAACAGGCTGCTGGCTTTTCCAAACCTCGCCAGCTCTCCGTACGCTACGCTATACAAGGTGGGAGCACCTACGGCCGTCAGCTTTGCCTTTCATTATACGGGTGTAGACCCGCTGACAGGCCGGTACACCTATCAGGACGTCAATCATGACGGGAAGATAACATACGATCCCT
>JAFDYE010000296.1 GCA_018267585.1 Bacteroidota bacterium | reverse complement strand
TGCTTCAGCAGCTGTCCGGCTTGGACGAACTCGTAGATTCCTTTGTAGCGTATCATGCGACCCACGAAGAGGAAGGTGATGGTCTTTTTCCCGCTGTCGAACGGGGCGGGGAAGAAGACGTTCGGGTCGACTCCTTCTCCGGGGAGTAAAAAGGTTTTTTCGGGGTCGACGAGATGTGCCGCCGTGAAGGTATGGAGGTCGTCCTCATTGAGGAACCAGACCTCGGCGGTTTTTTTCAGGCTGTATTTATATAAGAACCGGACGACGGACCGGAGCCAGCCCTTTTTGGCGAAGGTATATCCGAGGCCGGTGATGATACTGATCGACGGGATCCCGGCATTCCGGGCGGCGATAGAGCCAAAAATATTGGCTTTAATGGTGTAGTGAAAGATGAGGTCGGGTCGGAGGCGGCTGTAGTGGTCCTGCAATTCTTTCCGGAGCAATCGATTTTGGGAGACGGAATAAGTGGTAGCCCGGAAATGGGTCAGTTCGATATAGGTCAGGCCGGGAATGGATTCGAATTGGGGGGTATAGGCATCGCGGGGGGCGAGTACGAAGATGGTGAACCCGTTGTCGATCAGCCGTCTGATGAGAAATAGCCTGAATCTGTAGATACTCCAGCTCGTATTTGCAACAAAAGCGATCTTTTGGTTTGAGGCCATGGGGGACAAACCTACTGATTCATGCTGATTTATTCAAAATAAAGGGTTGAGATTGGGACGGGGTTCGTACTTTTGCGCCTTTAAACCCGGAGGGTTTATGGCCGAAGGCCAATTATAAGAGTTTTTGGTCGGCGCGAACGATTTTTAGGTGGTCGGGCGCGTCGATCAATTTAAAGCCGGAGGCGTCACAGCCGCGGCGAATAACGCTGATAAAAATATGGAAATAACCGTAAAAACAGCCGAACAGCTGCGTCTTACTGCGGAAGAGTTCGGGTTAATTCAGGAAAAGCTGGGTCGTACTCCAAATTTTACAGAATTGTGTGCTTTCAGCGCCATGTGGAGCGAGCATTGCAGTTACAAAAACTCGATCAAGTGGCTGAAGACCCTGCCCAGGGAGGGTAAGAAGATGCTGGTGAAGGCTGGCGAGGAAAATGCCGGCCTGATGGATATCGGCAATGGTTACGGGGTTGTTTTTAAGATCGAGTCGCATAATCATCCGTCTGCCATCGAGCCTTTTCAGGGTGCGGCTACGGGGGTAGGCGGTATTCACCGGGATATATTCACGATGGGTGCGAGGCCGATCGCCTCTCTCAATTCGCTGCGGTTCGGGAATCTGGCAGCAGCGAAGACGCAGCATCTGCTGTCGGGGGTGGTGCATGGCATTGGCCACTACGGCAACTGTTTTGGCGTACCGACGGTTGGCGGAGAGATCTATTTTGAGGATTGTTATCATACGAATCCCCTTGTGAATGCGATGAGCGTGGGTATTGTGAAGAAGGGGGAGACGATATCGGCGACCGCCGAGGGTGTTGGCAATCCGGTGATCTTCGTCGGCAGCGCCACCGGCAAGGATGGCATCGGCGGGGCTTCCTTCGCGTCTGCCAACATCACGGGGGAAAGTACGAAGGAGCTGCCCGCGGTACAGGTAGGTGATCCTTTCCAGGAGAAGAAGCTGCTGGAGGCCTGCCTGGAGGTGATAAAGACCGGTGCTGTCGTCGGCATGCAGGACATGGGCGCTGCGGGTATCATCTGCAGCACGGCGGAGATGAGCGCCAAGGGTGAGGCCGGGATGCGGATAGACCTGGATAAGGTGCCTGCCCGCCAGGAAAACATGAAGGCCTGGGAGTTGCTGCTCAGCGAAAGCCAGGAGCGGATGCTGATGGTAGTCGAGAAAGGAAAGGAAGCAGAGGTCATCCGGATATTTGAAAAATGGGACCTGCCCGCTGCCACGATCGGAGAGGTAACGGGTGACGGCCTTTTGAAATTCTATATGAATGGAGAGTTGGAAGCCGAGATCCCGGCCGTGGAGCTGGTATTGGGCGGTGGCGCTCCTCAGTATGACCGTGCTTATAGCGAGCCGGCCTATCTGGAGCAGATAAGGGCGTTTGATGCTTCCACCGTGAAGGTGCCTGCCGATCTGCAGGAAGTGGCCGAACAGCTGATCTCTATACCGAATATTGCCTCGAAGAAGTGGGTGGCTGTTCAGTACGACAGCACGGTAGGGGCGGCGAATACGTCCACGAACCAACCGAGTGATGCCGCGATAGTACTGGCGAAGGGAACGGGTGGGAAGGCCCTGGCTGTGACTACGGATTGCAATAGCCGGTATGTATATGCCGATCCTTATAAGGGGGCGATGATCGCGGTGGCGGAGGCTGCGCGCAATATCGTCTGCAGCGGCGGTCTGCCGCTGGGGGTGACCAACTGTCTGAACTTTGGCAATCCCTACGATCCGGGTGTGTACTATCAGTTCGTAAACGCGATCCGCGGCATGGGGGACGCCTGTCGCAGATTTGATACGCCGGTGACCGGTGGCAATGTCAGCTTTTACAACCAAAACCCTGACGGTGCTGTATATCCGAC
>JAFDYE010000295.1 GCA_018267585.1 Bacteroidota bacterium | reverse complement strand
CGTCACGATCACCCTGCTGACCGTGAGCTGGCAGGCGATAAAGGCGGCAATGGAAAATCCGGTCAACAGTCTTCGATCAGAGTAGCCTCACCCTGCGATCGGCCTTCACCCGGAGAAGTGTCACCCAACGGACAGCCTTCGCTCCGGGTAACCCCGCCTCGCGACGTCCCTCCGACCATCGCTCAAGCCCACATCGCTGCTATAACCATTTAGGGGCTCCAACGCTGCCCTTTTTCTTTGTTCTCCGGCTCAAATTTTTTTGATCACCGGCGCGTGACCTGCTGCGCCCAACCTCGCCCCGGGAAAGTAACTAAGGAATAACTTAGCCGTCCCCGCGTATGCTGCGACCATACGCCATAACATTCCGGTATTTATAACGTCGACACATATCCGTAATCTTCACAAACCCGCCACGGTCGTGCATTGTCACACTACAATAATTATCTGCCCCCGGTTAATTTATGTCAATTTCCTGCTAAAAACGATAAATGACAATACCCGTTTTTCCGGCAAATTTGGGTTTACGCGCATAAACATTTAACAAACCAAAAACTAAGCTCATGAGATGTAGCATTGTGCTAGCACTGGTGTTTGCTTTCGGCATATCCTGTCTATCGGGATTCGCCCAGTCCGCCAGGATCCCTGGAAAGGTGTTCGATGAAGCCGGCAACCCCGTATCAGGCGCCACCGTCCGCTTCAAAAACCAAAAAGGCGGTACCATCACCCTGGATGACGGCAGCTTTTCCATTAGTTCCCCCACCGGCCGCGGAACACTGATCATCTCCGCCCTGGGCTACCAGGAGCAGGAGGTAGACGTCGCAGGTCTCTCGCAGGTGAAGGTCACCCTCGTAAGGACCGACAAAAATCTGAATGAGGTGGTCGTCACCGCATACGGCATCCGCCGCGCCAAGAATACCCTCCCCTACGCCGCCCAGACGATCAGCGGCGACGAAGCCAACAAGGTTCGCCTTACCAACGTCGCGCAGGGCCTGTCCGGCAAGGTCTCCGGCCTGGAGATCCGCCAGAACAACTCCGTAGGCGGCTCTGTCAACGTGATCATCCGCGGCGCCAAATCCCTTACCGGCAGCAACCAGGCCCTCTTCGTCGTCGACGGCGTGCCATTCGACAACACGGTCACCAACTCCAGCACCTTCAGCAGCAGCACCGCTCCCAACGGCACAGCCTCAGGCACAGGCGGCTACGACTACGGTAACGCCGCCAGCGACATCAACCCCGACGATATCGCCAGCATCAACGTCCTGAAAGGCGCCGCCGCAACGGCCCTCTACGGCAGCCGCGCCGCCAACGGCGTGATCATGATCACGACCAAGAGAGGCCGGTCCGGTTTCAATATCCAGGTCAACTCCGGCCTCACCCTCGGCCGCATCGACAAATCCACATTCGTCAAACTGCAGAATAAATACGGCGCAGGCCGCAGCGACGACTACTCCATTACCAATCCACCCAATCCTCCGGGCAAGCGTACCGACTTCCAGTGGGCAGACCTGCTCAACGACGGACAGGGCGAATACCTCGTCAACGCCAACGCACCCCGCAGCTGGGGACCGGCCTTCGATCCCAATATCCTCGTCTGGCAGTGGGACGCCTTCGATCCCAGCAGCCCCAACTTCCACAAGGGGACGCCCTGGATCGCCGCCAAACACGGACCGGACTATTTCTACGGGACCTCCATCAGCAACAACAACAGCGTCTATCTCGACGGCGCCTCCGACAAGGGCAGCTTTAAATTGGGCTTCAACCGCACCAACGACAAGGGCAACCTCCCCAATAGCGACGTGGCGCGCAACCAGGTCAATTTCGCCGGCACCTACAAGATAACGCCCCGCCTGACCGCATCGGCCACCGCCAACTATTCGAATGACAAAGCGATCGGTCGTTATGCCACCGGCTACGACGCCGACCGCAACGTCAATGTCCAGTTCCGCCAGTATGGCCAGACCAATGTCGACTACAAAGAGCAGAAGGACGCCTATTTCCGTCACCAGCAAAACATCACCTGGAGCTGGTTCGACCTCACCAAAAAGGACTTCAGCGGCGTCTACCCGGCCTTCTACAACAACCCATACTGGAACGCCTACCAGAACTACGAGACGGACAGCCGCAACCGTATATTCGGCAACACAGCGCTCAACTACCAGATCACGGACTGGCTCAACATCATGGGCCGCATCTCGGTCGACAACTGGAACCAGTTCATCGAAGAAAGGGTCGCCGTCGGCAGCGTAGGCCAGATACAGACCACAGGTCGATATTCCAGGACGAACGTCTCCTACCAGGAGCTCAACTACGACCTCCTGGCGACGATGAACAAGGACCT
>JAFDYE010000294.1 GCA_018267585.1 Bacteroidota bacterium | reverse complement strand
TGCTGCGGCCTCCTCTTGTCGTAATTGATAATAATCGGAGAAGTTCCGGATGCCTTTGAGGTTGCTGGTGACTTCCTGGAAGCCATTCAGGACGGCTTTGCGGTAGTCATAGAGGGCGATGCGGCCTTCTGCGATGGTCCGCTGGTAGTCGGCTTTTATGGCGTTGCGGTTGAAGATGGGCGCCATGAGGCTGCCTATTGCGCCGTATGCGATAGAGCCGGAATTGAACAGCAGGTCTGGCTTGAAGGCGTTGTAGCCGACATAGGGTGAGAGGGTCAGTGAAGGGAGGAAGGCTGCGCGGGCGGCTTTTATGTCTGCGTTGAGGGCTTCGAGTCCGAGTTCTGCGGCGCGGATATCCGGGCGGTTCAGCAGCAGCTGCGAGGGGAGGCCTGCCGGCAGTGAATCGGGCAGGGGGGTATTGAGCAGCGAAGTATCCCTTTGAACGGCCTGGCTTGTGCGTCCTGCGAGGAAGTTCAGCTGGTTCTCTGTCTCTACTATCTCCTGGGTCGTGGTATAGCGAAGGCTTTTTGTGTGGAGCAGTTGAGCCTGGAATTGCTGGACGGCGAGTTCGGTTGCGCGCCCGGCCTCTTTTTGCGTCCTGACCATTTCGAGGGCGTTCTCCTGCAGCTGGATATTTTTAGTCAGCACTTTTTGTTCGTTGTCGAGGGCGAGCAGTTCGTAATAGAGGGTGGCGATATCGGCGGTGAGGGTCGTCGTCACCAGCCGTTGTCCTTCCCGGGTAGCGAGCCAGCGGGCGATTGCCGCCTTCTTCCGTTGTCTGAGCTTGCCCCAGAGGTCGATCTCCCATTGGCTGCGCAGTCCCAGGAAATAGTCGGGTGTGGGGTTGGGGATGTGTTCGTCGTTGTCGATGTTGGGGGAGAGGTTGGTGTCGTGGTTGCCGACGCCATTCATGGTGTAGTCACCGTACTTGTCTACGGCTGCCGACGCGCCTATCTGGATATTGGGATAAAGAAAAGCGCGGGCGTAGCGCATGCCGGCGGATGCGACCTCGATGCGCTGGAGGGCCGACTGGATGTCGGGGTTGTTGGTGAGCGCGGAGTCGATCAGCTGGCGGAGCCAGGGATCGGGGAAGAACTGGTTTAGCGGAATGGAGGATATATTGGTTGTGTCGGTGCTGCCGGTGAATGTGGGGGGGAGGGATGTATCCGGGGTTATGGAGACTGCCTTTGATGGCTGGCAGGATGGTATTGCCAGGAGGAGGATGGCAGCTGCGACCAGGGCCGGTCCTTTTTGTTTTTTAATGCTACTGAAGAGTACGAAGAGACCGGGGATGAGGATGAGTCCGAATATGGTGCCGAAGAGCATGCCGCCTGCTGCTGCTGTCCCGATGCTGCGGTTGCCCATGGCGCCTGCTCCGCTGGCGAAGCAGAGCGGGAGGAGGCCTGCTACGAATGCGAGGGATGTCATGAGGATGGGTCTCAGTCTTTCTTTTGCGCCTTCGATGGCGGCCCGGAGGATGGTGTCGCCGTGTTTTTGGCGGTGGATGGCGAATTCTACGATGAGGATGGCGTTCTTGCCGAGCAGGCCGATGAGCATGACCAGGGCTACCTGGGCGTAGATGTTGTTCTCGAGGCCGGCCAGTTTGAGGAAGAAGAAGGCGCCGAAGATACCTGTGGGCAGCGAGAGTATAACGGGGAAGGGTAATAGAAAACTTTCGTACTGGGCGGCCAGGAGAAGGTATACGAACAGCAGGCAGATCAGGAAGATGGCGATGGCCTGGTTGCCGGACAGCACCTGTTCGCGGCTCATGCCCGACCAGTCGAAGGTATAGCCGCGGGGCAGCTTGTCTTTGGCTATCCGGGAGATAGCTGTGAGTGCGTCGCCGCTGCTGTAGCCGGGTGCGGCGTCGCCGGTGATCATTGCGGAGGTATACATGTTGTAGCGCGTCAGCTGTTCGGGGCCGTGGATCTTTTCCATGCGGATAAAGGTGGCGAGGGGCACCATCTCTCCGTTGTCGTTCTTTACGTAGAATTTCAGGAGGTCTTCGGGCTTGGTGCGGAACTCGGGGGCTGCCTGTACCATCACCTTATACATCTGGCCAAAGCGGATGAAGTTGGATGCGTAGTAGCTGCCCATGAGGGTTTGGAGTGTGGACATGGCCTTGTCGATGGTTACTCCTTTTTTGGCGGCTATGGCCTGGTCTACGGATATCAGGTACTGCGGGAAGCTGACGTCGAAGGTGCTGAAGGCGCCTGCGATCTCGGGTGACCGGTTGAGGTCTGCGATGAAGCCATCCGTCACGCTGGCGGTCTTTTGCAGGTTGTCCGAGCCGCTGCGGTCGAGCAGGCGGATCTCGAACCCGGCGGCGTTGCCGAAGCCCGGGACGGTTGGAGGGGGGAAGAACTGGATGGCGGCGTCGCCGATATGTTTTGTTTTGGTCTCCAGTTGCCGGATGACCCGGGTCAGGGAGGCGGAGCGCTGGTCCCATGGTTTGAGGTTGATCATGGCCATGCCATAGGAAGCGCCGGCCACTTCGTTGACGAGGCTGTACCCGGCGAGGGTAGACACCGACTCTACTGTTGTGAGCGCTGCCGCCTCGCGTTGTACTGCTTTGAGTACGTTCTCGGTGCGTTCTACGGTTGCGCCGGGAGGGGTTGTAACGTTGACGTATATCTGTCCCTGGTCTTCCGTAGGGATAAACCCGGCGGGCAGGAGGCTGCTCGAGCCCCAGGTGGCGAGGAAGAAGAAGACGAGCATGGCGAGGGTGACCCATTTTTTCCCGGCGATGCGGAATAGCAGGCGGGTGTATCGGTTGGAGAGGGTGTCGTAGCCTTTATTAAATCTGCGGAAGGCCCGGTGCGGGGTGCTATGTTTTAAGAGCAGGGCGCAGAGGGCGGGTGTCAGGGTCAGGGCGTTGATGCCGGAGATGACGATGGAGATGGCCAGGGTGAGGGAGAACTGGCGGTAGAAGACGCCGACGGGGCCCGACATGAACGCAACGGGCAGGAAGACGGCGGACATGACCAGTGTGATGGCGATAAGGGCTCCGCTGATCGACCTCATGGCGCTGAGGGTAGCGTCCATGGCGGACATGTGTTCCTGGTTCATTTTTGCGTGTACGGCCTCGACCACTACGATGGCGTTGTCCACCACGATGCCGATGGCGAGGACCAGGGCGAAGAGGGTGAGGAGGTTGATCGAGAAGCCCAGCAGCTGCATGAAGAAGAATGTCCCGATGAGGGCTACGGGTACGGCCAGTGCGGGTATCAGCGTCGAGCGAAAGTCCTGGAGGAAGATGAAGACGACGACGAAGACCAGGATAAAGGCCTCGACGAGGGTCCGCAGCACTTCGTGAATGGAAGCGTCGAGGAAGCGGGAGACGTCGTAGTTGATATTATACGTCATTCCGGGGGGAAAGGAGGTCGACTTCAGCTCAGCCATTTTCTTTTTGATGGCGGTGATCACTTCGCGGGCGTTGCTGCCGGGGCGTTGTTTGATGAGGATGGATGCGGAGGGCTGGCCGTCGGTATTGGAGACCATGTTATAGGTCTGTGAGCCAAATTCGACGTCGGCTATCTCTTTGAGGCGAAGGATCGAGCCGCTGCTGTCGGCGCGGATGACGATGTTCTCGTATTGTGCCGGCTCGAAGAACTTTCCGGGATAACGGAGGACGTACTGCAGGGGCTGCGGGGAGCGGTCCGAGCTCTGTCCTGTCTTGCCGGGAGCGGCTTCGACGTTCTGGTTGCGGATGGCCTGGATGACCTCGTCGGTTGCGACGTGGTAGGCCACCATCCGGTCGGGCTTCAGCCATACCCGCATCGAGTATTCCTTTGCGCCCATGATCTCGGCGCGGCCGACGCCATTGATGCGTTTGAGCTCCTGCAGGATATTGATGTCGGTAAAATTATAGATGAACTTCTCGTCGAGCGTGCTGTCCCCGCTGAGGATGTTGAGGTACATCAGCATGCTGTTCACTTCTTTTTCTGTTGTTACGCCGGCGCGGATCACTTCTTCGGGCAATTCGTCGAGGATGGTGGCGACGCGGTTCTGTACGCTGACGGCGGCCTGGTCGGGGTCGGTCCCTACGTTGAAGTTGATCGTGATGACGGTGAGGCCGTCGTTGCTGCATACGGATGACATATAGGTCATACCGGGTACGCCGTTGATGGCTCTCTCGAGGGGGGTGGCCACTGCCTTTGTGCAGACTTCGGCGTTGGCGCCTGTGTAGTTGGCAGTGACGGTCACGGAGGGGGGGACGATGTCGGGGAACTGGGTCACCGGGAGGCTTGTCAGCGAAAGGACTCCCAGGAGCAATATGATCAAAGATATCACCAGCGACAAAACCGGTCGCTTGATAAAAAGCTGGAGCATGAGCATTATTTTTTTGACGTTTGTAGAGCGTCGGGGGTAATGGATTGTGGCAGGATGGTCATTCCTTCGCGTACGTTCTGTGTGCCTTCGAAAAGTATCCTTTCACCGGGCCGGACGCCATCGCGGACGAGGTAGGCGCCGGAGATGCGGGTGAGCGGCGTGAAGTTTCTCATTTTGAGGGTGTTGTCCGGGGTGAGGACGTAGACGTAGCTTTTGTCCTGGATATCGAATACGGACTTTTGCGGAATGAGCAATACGTCGTCGATCCTGCTGGACAGGAACAGTCTGCCTGTTGCGCCGTGGCGGAGCAGCTTTTGGGGGTTGGGAAAGCGGGCGCGGAAGTCGATGGAGCCGGTGTTCTGTTCGATCTCGCCTTCTACTGTCTCGATCTTTCCGGGGTAGGGGTAGCTGCTGCCGTCGGCGAGGGTGAGGCGGACCTCGGTGCTGCGCTGGTCGGGCGTGGACTGGCGGGTGCGTTCGTATTGCAGGTATTCGTTCTCAGGGATGCTGAAATAGGCGTACATCGAGCTGATATCGGAGAGGCTGGTGAGGAGTGCGCCTTCGTCGATAAGGCTGCCTGCTTTCAGGGGTATCCGGTCGATGAGTCCGTCGAATGGGGCGCGGATGAGGGTGTAGGAGAGGTGGTTCTCTGCGCTGCGGACGGCGGCCCGGGCTTCTTCGATATTGGCGTTGTCGGCGGCCAGTTTGGCCTGGGCGACTTCCAGCTCGGAAGCGGCGACAACCTGCTTGTCGAGCAGTATCTGAACGCGCTGGACCTCGACTTCGGAGGCTTTGGCGGCGGCGATGGCGTTGGAGAGGGCGGCTTTTGTCCGGGAGAGGCCGACCTTGTACTCTTCGTCGTTGATCTTGAAGAGGGGGTCGCCTTTTTTAACCAGGCGGCCTTCGTCGACATAGATCGACTCGAGGAAGCCTTTTACGCGGGCGCGGATCTCGACGTTCTTTACTGCCTGGATGTCGGCGACGTAGGCGGTTTGGAGGAGGGTATCCTTTTGTTGGAGTGTGAGTACGGGAAGGCGCAGGGTGTCTGCGCTCTGTTTGTCGGGTTGGCCGTAGGTTGTGCAGGCCGTCTGGAATACGGAAATCAGGACCATCAACGCCAGGTTGAGGTATAGGAATCTGACCATAAAATAATTACGTTTTCTCTGAATAAATCAAGGGGTGGACCGCCGGTTGTGGTCCAGGTGAACGTTCAGGAAGGCGGTGGTCAGAATGGACTCAGCCGGAAGAGGAAGTTGTAGTAGGAGGGGAGGACGGGCTTGCGGATCAGATGGTTGCCGTAGACGTGGCGGGTGATGCCGGGGATACGAAACGCGTCGAACTGCGTCTGCAGTATTTGTCTTGGCGCCTGGATATTGATCGCGAGGCCGCGGATGATGGAAAGGGTGTGCCGGTGGAAGGACTTGAAGGGGGCTTTGCCCTGGTCGTCGTCGTCGTCCTGGAACTGGCTGATGAGCATATCGAGGAGGGAAGTGGAGCTGGTGTGTGAGTCGACGTCGGCGACCAGCGGCTGGCCGTTGAACGAATGGGCTGCTGCGCCTGTATAGAAGGAGAACAGGCTATTGACCAGGCAGCACAGTGTAAATATGTAGATCCACTTTTTCCGCATAGGCTAACGGGGGCAAAGGTAGGGAAAAATGCTTATTGTTGGGGTTGGGGGGCGGGTCATTGTGGCTGGCGGATGCTGGAGTCGCGGATCTTGAGCTCTGTTTCGAGGACCTTTTTCTGGAATTGGGTTATGGGGCGTTTGCTTTCGAGCAGTTGGATGAGGAGGTCGGTGGCGGTCTGTCCCATTTCGAGGGCGGGCTGTGTGACTGCGGAGAGGGAGGGGTAGAAGATATCGGCGGAGATGGAGTTGGTAAAGCCTACGAGCGCCACCTGCCGGGGGACGGATATCCGCATTTTTTTCAGCAGGCTGAGGGTAGTGGTGCTGAGACGGTCGCTGGCGGTAAAGATGGCGTCGGGTTTTACGTCGAGCCGGAGGAGTTCGGCCAGGGCCTGTTGGGTCTCTTCGGGGATCATGCCGCCGTGCTGGACGAATTTTATGTATTGGGGATCGGGGGTGAGTCCGGCGTCTGTGAGTGCTTTTTTGTAGCCTTCGAGTCTTTCGAGGGTGATGGACAGGCTGCCGCTGCTGGTGATCTGTGCGATGTGGCGGTATCCTTGTTGCAGGAGGTGTCGGGTGGCCTCGTAGGCGCCTTTGAAATTGTTGGCGATGACCTTGTGTGTGGCTATCTCGTCGGTGATCCGGTCGAAGAATACCATGGGGAGGCCTTTTTGGTGGAGGCGGATGAGGTGATCGACGTTCTTTGTCTCGGCTGAGAGGGAGATGATCAGGCCGTCGACCGAGCGGGAGGAGAGGTTTTCGATGCCGGCTACTTCTCTCTCGTAGGATTCCTGGCTTTGGGTAATGATGACGTTGTAGTCTTTCTGGCGGGCGACGGATTCGATGCCGTTGATGACCTGGGAGAAGAAGTTGTTGTCGATGTTGCAGACGATGACGCCGATGGATTTGCTGCGGCCTCTTTTGAGGCTTTGGGCGATGGGGTTGGGCCGGTAGTTGTTCTCGCGTGCGTAGGCGAGCACCTGCTGTTTGGTCTCTTCGCTGATCTCATGGCTACCGCGCAGCGCCTTTGAAACGGTCGATACAGACAGGTGGAGGGCCTTCGCAATATCCTTTATGGTGATCGCTTCAAATTTCATTCATTTTACGTGCTTTTCCGGTGAAGGTCGCAAACGTTTTCGTAAATAAAGTCGGTCTTTTCGACAGCTATTCCCTAATTCCGCAGTAGACTTGTCCCCTGGCAGACAAAGTTAACGATCTGTTCATTAATAATTTATGAGTGACCTGTTTAATTTAAGGGGGAAAACGGCCCTTGTCACCGGCTGTAATAAGGGTATTGGCCGGGCGATGGCGCATGGACTTGCGGAGGCCGGGGCCGATATCATCGGTGTTTCGGCTTCATTGGAGGCATCGGGCAGCGGGATCGGGAAGGACGTGGTTGCTCTGGGGCGGCAATTTTTTCCTTTTCGGGCCGATCTGACGGACAGGGAGGGTGTTTATGGCTTTATTGGGCAGGTTAAAGAGAAGCATCCGGTGGTCGATATCCTGGTCAACAATGCCGGGATGATCCTTCGTCAGCCGGCGGCGCAGCACAGCGATGAATACTGGGATAAGGTATTGTCCATAAACCTGGATGCGGCATTTATCCTTGCCCGTGAGTTCGGGAAGGAGATGCTTGTCCGGCGGAGCGGCAAGGTCATCTTTACGTGTTCGCTGCTGACCTTTCAGGGGGGCATCAACGTACCGGGATATGCGGCGAGCAAGGGTGCGCTCGGGAGTCTTGTGAAGGCGCTGGCGAACGAATGGGCGTCCCAGGGTGTCAATGTCAACGGGATAGCTCCGGGATATATCAGCACCGACAATACCGAGGCGCTTCGCAATGATCCTGTGCGGAGCAAGTCGATACTGGACCGGATACCTGCGGCCCGCTGGGGTGAGCCGGAGGATTTCAAGGGGCCGACCGTCTTTCTGGCCTCGGCAGCGTCTAATTATGTACATGGTACTATCCTCACCGTCGATGGCGGATGGATGGGCCGCTAAACCGATAAACACTGATCGATATGGAAGTAAGATATGAACATAGTCAGAAGGAGGTCCGCGGGATGACCACGGAGGAACTGAGAAGCTCTTTTTTGACGGACAGGCTGATACAGGAAGATACTATCAGGATGGTATATACGCACTATGACCGGGTGATCATGGGGGGTGCGTGCCCGGTGAAGCAGCGGCTGAAGCTGGAGACGCATCCTGAGCTGAAGGCCGATTTCTTTTTGCAGCGCAGGGAGATGGGGATCATCAATGTGGGTGGTCCGGGCAGAGTGGTCGCGGATGGGGTCAGCCATGACCTGGCCAGGCTGGATTGTCTGTATGTCGGAAAAGGGGTGAAGGATGTGGTCTTCGAGAGTGTGGATGGTGCGGAGCCGGCCTGCTACTTCCTGTTGTCTGCGCCTGCGCATGCTTCGCATCCGGTGCAATTCCTGCCTAAGGAGAAGGCGTTGCCGCTGACGACGGGATCGGCGGAGACCTCGAATCACCGCACTATCTATAAGTATATACATGCCGACGGGATACAGAGTTGTCAGCTGGTGATGGGGCTTACGATATTGAAGACGGGGAGTGTCTGGAACACCATGCCGGCTCATACGCACAGCCGTCGCATGGAGGCTTATTTCTACTTTGATGTGCCCGAGCAGCAGCGGGTCTTCCATTTCATGGGTCATCCGCAGGAGACGCGTCATCTGCTGGTGGGAAATCACCAGGCGATCGTGAGTCCTCCGTGGTCGATACATTCCGGATGCGGAACCAGCAACTATTCTTTTATCTGGGGAATGGCTGGTGAGAACTATACGTATACCGATATGGATTTAGTAAATATATCCGATTTGCGATAATTGTGTTACTTTCGAAATTATGTCTAACGTGTCCCAAATTGCTCCGGCTACAGAGACGACTGCTGTTGTAGGCCGTTATCGGTGGACGATCTGCGCCCTATTGTTCTTCGCTACGACGATCAACTACCTGGATCGTTCAGTCATCAGTTTTTTAAAGTCGACCTTTACCAGGGATATGCACTGGGACGACGCCGACTACGCCAATGTGGAGATTGCGTTCAAGTTTGCGTATGCGGTCGGGCTGCTGATCGCGGGTCGTGTAGTCGACAAATTGGGTACCAAGCTGGGGTATGCGGTGGCGACGGGGATGTGGAGTCTGGCGGCGATGTGTCATGCATTCACGAGCAGTGTGTTTGGTTTTGGGGTTGCGCGCGGTGCGCTGGGGGTGAGCGAGGCCGGGAATTTTCCGGCTGCGATCAAGACGGTAGCGGAGTGGTTTCCCAAGAAGGAGCGGGCTTTCGCCACGGCTATTTTTAACTCGGGTGCGGGCATCGGCGCGATCGTCGCGCCGCTGAGTGTGCCTTTTATCAATGCCATCTGGGGTTGGAAGGCGACGTTCGTCATTACGGGTGCGATCGGATTTATATGGCTGATCTTCTGGTTGTTTATGTATGAGGTACCTGAGAGGCATAAGAAGCTGTCGGCTGCGGAATTTGGCTATATCAACAGTGATCCGGGTTCTGAGCAGGGCACGGTGGCTGCGGAGGAGGGTTCTGCGAAGGGCCGGTTCTCGTGGATCAGGCTGTTGGGTTTCCGGCAGACCTGGGCGTTTGCGATCGGCAAGCTGCTGACGGATCCTATCTGGTGGTTCTACCTGTTCTGGCTACCTGATTTTTTGAAGAGCGAGTATCATATGGGTGATGAGGCGGTGGCGTTGCCTGTCGCCGCGGTCTATATAATGGCTACGGTGGGTGGTATCTGGGGTGGATGGCTGCCGATGCGGTTTATCAGCAAGGGCTGGCCAAATTTCAAAGCCCGGAAGACGTCGATGCTGATCTTTGCGTTCCTTGTGATCCCGGTCGTCTTTGCGCAGGTTGCGGGGAATGTCAATGTGTGGCTGGCGGTGATCATTATCGGTATCGCGGCTTCGGCGCACCAGGCGTGGAGTGCGAATATTTTTACGACGGTCAGCGACATGTTCCCGAAGAAGGCTACGGCGTCTGTGACGGGTATTGGCGGGATGGCCGGGGCGCTGGGGGGTATTTTGCTGTCGGCGCTTGTCCAGAAGAATCTGTTCGTGTATTACAGGTCGATCAATAAGATAGAGACTGCGTATTATATCATGTTCGCGGTGTGTGGGGGAGCGTATCTGCTGGCGTGGGTGATCATGCATTTGTTGGTGCCGAAGATGACGCCGGCGAAGCTGGATTAGGGGTGAGGGCTTGCGCTGCTGACGCGGTTCGTGCGGGGTGACGCGGTTCACGATCTTTGGCTGGAGGCCCGAACGGAGAGTTCGGTATTCAGTACGCGTGTTTCAAATTTTGTTACGGGGTGTTTGCTTTCGATCAGCTGGATCAGCATTTCCATGGCCACCTGGCCCATTTCGAAGGCGGGCTGGCGGATGCTGGTCAGTGGTGGCTGGAAGATATCGGTCAGCAGTGAATTGGTAAAGCCGACGAGGGCTATTTCCTGGGGTATCCGCACTTTTCTTCTTGCGAGTGTAGCCAGGCATCCTGTCGAGAGCTTGTCGCTGGCGGCGACGATGGCGTCGGGTCTTTTCTTCCCGCTGAGGAGGCTGTCTACGGCCTCTTCGGTCTCCCTGTCGATAAGGCCGCCGTATTTACAGTATTTTACCAGGGATTCGTCATAACGGATATGGTGGTCGGCCAGGGCTGCTTTGTAGCCGGCCAGTCTTTCCTTTGTAATGGACAGGTAGGGGGAGATGGTCAGGTGGGCGATGCGCTGGAAGCCCTGGTTGATGAGGTGTTCGGTGGCCTGGTAGGCGCCGTTGAAGTTGTTGGCGATGACCTTGTGGGTGGTCATTTCTTCGGTGATGCGGTCGAAGAATACGATGGGCAGGCCGCGGTCGTGGAGCTTGTTGAGGTGGGAAAGGTCTGTTGTTTCGGTAGACAGTGAAACGAGGAGTCCGTCTACCGACCTGGAGGCGAGGTATTGGGTATTGGAGACTTCGCGTTCGAAGGATTCGTGGCTTTGCGAGATGATGACGTAGTAGCCTTTTTTATATGCGACGGATTCGATGCCGTTGATGACCTGGGAGAAGAAGTTGTTGGCTATCTCACAGACGACGATGCCGATGGAGCGGCTTCTTTTTTCTTTGAGGCTGAGGGCGATGGGGTTGGGCCGGTAGTTTAGTTTTTCCGCGTATTCGAGGACGAGCTTGCGGGTTTCGGCGCTGATCTCGTAGCTGCCTCTGAGGGCCCGGGAGACGGTTGAGGTGGAAAGGCCGAGGGCTTTGGCGATATCCTTTATGGTAATGGCTTCGAATTTCAAGCTGGCAAGTTTAGCAAAAACGGAATTAAAATTAATGTTATTTTCGAAGACTTAATACGAATTGCTATGCTTTCTTACCCCGTACGAATTGCCCTGATCGCCGCGCTTGGCGGATTTTTGTTTGGATTTGAGACCGTGGTCATTTCCGGAGCGGAGCAGACGCTCGAGAAGATATGGCATTTGAGCAGCTGGTGGCAGGGGTTTACGGTGTCTTCCAGTCTTTACGGGACCATCATCGGATCGCTGGTGGCGGGATTTCCTGCGCAGTGGTATGGCCGTAAGAGGACCCTGGAGATTGTAGCGATATTCTTTATTGTGGCTGCGGTGGGGTGTGCGTCTGTGTCTGCGTGGGGGTTGTTTATTTTCTTTCGTATCATCGGCGGGCTTGCGGTGGGGGCTTCTTCGGTGATAGCGCCGATGTATATTTCGGAGATCGCGCCGGCGGGTTTGAGGGGGCGTCTGGCTGGTTCTTTTCAGCTGAATATTGTGGCGGGTATTTTTATCGCGTATCTCACCAATTTTGCTTTTTCGGGTATGGGTGCGGACGCCTGGCGGTGGATGCTGGGTGTTATGACGGTGCCCGCGGTATTGTTTGCGATATTAGTGCTTCGGATACCCGAGAGTCCGAGGTGGTTGATCCTGAATAACAATGAGGAGGCGGCCAGACCGGTGCTGGCAAGGCTGGGGGAGCAGAATGTGGAAGCTGCTATCGGCGCGATCCGGACGTCGGTGCGGGAGCACGAGGGGGCGTCTGCGCGGGAGCGCCTTTTCAGGATGCGGTATATCAAGCCTATCCTGTTTGCGGTGCTGCTGGCTATGTTCAATCAGCTTTCGGGGATCAATGCTATTCTTTATTATGCGCCGCGTATCTTCCAGATGGCTGGTTTCGACCAGGGGGATGCTTATCTGCAGCCGGTCTATATTGGTGCGGCCAATCTTTTGTTCACGTTGATCGCGATGACGGTGATCGACCGATACGGGAGGAAGAAGCTATTGATCATCGGGTCGTTGGGGATGATCCTGTTCCTTGGGCTTACGGCCATGTTCTTCAAAGGTGTGGACGTGGGTGGTGCGGCACATGCGGCAGGCGGCAATAAATTTGTGCTGCTGTATCTGATCGGGTTCATTGCTTTTTTCGCCTTCTCGCAGGGTGCGGTGATCTGGGTTTTTATCTCGGAGATATTTCCGAATTCGGTGCGTTCGCAGGGTGGGTCGTTGGGTAGTTTTACGCACTGGATCATGGCGGCGATCATTTCCATGACCTTTCCTGTCATCGTGGAGGGGAGCAAGAATGGAGGGTATCATTCTTTCTTATTTTATAGTGGGATGATGGTGTTGCATTTGCTGTTCGTTTGGAAGTTCCTGCCGGAGACGAAGGGGAGGACCCTGGAGGAGATACAGAAGGAGCTTGGAATAAAATAGGGGACAGGGTATATAAATTTTTAAAATACAGGATATGAAAAAGTTATTGTTTGCAATTGTTATGCTGGCGGGTGTCGGGGGTGTTCGTGCCCAGCGAGAGGGTGCATCGAAGGAAGTGGCTGCTGCGGTCGAGTCGCTGCGTAAGGCGCTGATCGACCCGACGAAGGAGAACCTGGATGCGATCGCGATGGACGAGCTGACCTATGGGCATTCGAATGGGGTTATACAGGATAAGGCGGCGTTCGAGGATGCGTTGTTGACGAAGAAGTCGGATTTTGTGACGATCGATCTTACGGACCAGACGATAAAGGTGGTTGGCAGTACGGCCTGGGTGAGGCATACTTTGTCTGCGACGAGTAACGATGGGGGGAAGCCGGGGACGGTGCATCTTTATGTGTTAACGGTGTGGACGAAGGTGAAGGGGAAATGGAGGTTGCTGGCGAGGCAGGCGGTGAAGGCGCCGGTTTAGGCCGTATCGGTCCCGGCTTGTGAATTTTCCAGGGATTTTCGGGTGGCATGACAGTGCATGACAGCGAAACCGGGGTTACCATTTATATTTGACCCTGGCTGGATTTGGTCCAGCGCGTATTGCAGCCATATCGAAATTCTCGACTACATGATACTATTTGGAATTCTTTTTCATTTTATCGGCGGTTTTGCATCGGGTAGCTTTTATGTGCCTTATAAGAAGGTGCGCGGATGGGCCTGGGAGAGTTATTGGATCATAGGGGGGCTGTTTTCCTGGCTGATCATTCCTCCGCTGGCGGCCTGGCTGACGGTGCCGCATTTTGGCGAGATCATCGGGCAGGCTTCGGCGGCTACGCTGGGGTGGACTTTTTTTTGGGGTGTGCTCTGGGGTATCGGGGGGCTGATGTACGGGCTGGGCATGCGTTATCTGGGGATGTCGCTGGGCAACTCGGTCCTGCTGGGCTTTACCTCTGCATTTGGGGCGCTGGTGCCTTCTATCTATTACAATTTTGTTCCTACTCCGGGAAAGACGACTTTTCATGAGCTGCTGACCACTTCCTGGGGGCGGATCGTGCTGGGCGGGGTTATCCTTTGTCTGATCGGGATATATATTTGCGGCAGGGCGGGGGTATTGAAGGAGAAGGAGCTGCCGGAGGAAAAGAAGAAGGAGAGTGTTAAGGAGTTCTCTCTTGTGAAAGGGCTTGTCATTTGTACCATTTCGGGTATTCTAAGCGCTTGTTTTAATTACGGTATCGAGGCGGGGAGTCCGATGGCGGAGACGGCCAATCAGCTGTGGAAGGCTGCACATCCGGATGCCGGCGGGAAATTCCTGTATCAGAATAATGTTACTTATATCGTGCTGCTGTGGGGAGGGCTTACTACCAATTTTGTCTGGTGTATGTTCCTGAATGCCCGGAATAAAACGTTTGGCGACTATACGAACAGCAAGTCGCCGCTCCTTAACAATTACTTTTTTTCGGCGCTGGCGGGGACGGTATGGTTCCTGCAGTTCTTTTTTTACGGGATGGGGGAGAGCCGATTAGGCAACGGGGCCAGTTCCTGGATATTGCATATGGCGTTCATCATCCTGGTGGCGAATGGCTGGGGGATAGCGCTGAAGGAATGGAATGGGGTGAGCAAAAGAACGAGGGTTACGATCACGGTGGGGATCATTGCGATACTGTGCTCGGTGATCCTTGTGGGGTATGGAAATTCACTTAATAAAGCTTAAGCATATGTCTGTTACAACTACGAAATTCAAGCATGTCAGTTATTTGTGGGATGAGAAGAAAGCGGCCGAACTGGCGGGCGATGAAGTCGCGCTACTCATATACCGGTCGAATCTGCTGGGCGCCGATCTGCGTCTGACCAATTATGGCGGTGGAAATACGTCGTGCAAGGCGATGGCCAAGGACCCTTTGACGGGGAAGGATACGGAGGTGATGTGGGTGAAGGGTTCGGGTGGGGATCTCGGTACGTTGAAGCGAAGCGGCCTGGCGGCGTTGTATGTGGACCGGCTGCTGGCCCTGAAGAATGTCTATCGTGGGATCGACCATGAAGATGAAATGGTGGAGCTGTTCAATCACTGTATATATGATCTCAGCTCGAAGGCGCCTTCGATAGATACGCCGTTGCATGGCTTTTTGCCCTTTGCGCATATCGATCACCTTCATCCGGATGCGGCCATTGCGATCGCTGCGGCGAAGGATGGTAAGAAGATCACGCAGGAGCTGTTTGGCGGGAAGATCGGATGGGTAGAATGGCAGCGGCCCGGATTCGATCTGGGGCTGAAGCTGCGTCAGTGCCTGGATGAGAATCCGGGTATCCGGGGGATCATGCTGGGTTCGCATGGATTGTTCACGTGGGGGAATACCGCGTATGAGAGCTATATAAATACGCTGGAGGTGATCGAGCGGTGTGCGCAGTACCTGGAGGAGAATCTGGGGAAGCGCGGTCCTGTCTTTGGCGGGGAGAAGCTGAAGGCTTTGCCTGGCGCCGAGCGGCTTTCGCGGGCGGCGGCGCTGGCGCCGGTACTGCGGGGCTTTTGCTCTTCGAAGGTGAAGATGATCGGTCATTTTACGGATGACGCGCGGGTGCTGGAGTTTATCGATTCCAATGATCTGTCCCGGCTGGCGCCCATGGGCACCAGTTGTCCGGACCATTTCCTGCGCACGAAGATAAGTCCGCTGGTGCTGGACCTTGGTGTGGCCGACGACCTGTCCGATGTAAAGGGGGTGAAGGAACGGCTGGCGCCGCAGTTCGAGGCCTATCGGGAGATGTATGCGCAGTACTATGCTTCCTGCAAGCATCCGAACAGCCCGGCGATGCGTGATCCCAATCCTGTGGTGATCCTGTATCCCGGGGTGGGTATGTTCACGTTCTCGAAAGACAAGCAGACGGCGCGTGTGGCGGCGGAGTTCTATATTAATGCGATCAATGTGATGAAGGGGTCGGAGGCGGTCTCGTCCTATACCTCGTTGCCGAGACAGGAGGCTTTTAATATCGAGTACTGGCTGCTGGAAGAGGCGAAGCTGCAGCGGATGCCCAAGCCCAAGGCCTTGTCGGGCCGTATTGCGCTGGTGACGGGTAGTGCGGGTGGAATCGGAAAGGCTATTGCGAAGAAGTTTGCCGATGAAGGCGCGTGTGTCGTGATCAATGACAATGATGAGCAGCGGCTGGAGGCGGCGCGCAAGGAGTTCGCGGGCGCTTACGGGAAGGATGCTTTTGCCGGAGAGGTGCTTGATGTGACGAGTCCGTCACGGATACGGGCCGTGTATGACGCTGCTGCGCTGGCGTTCGGTGGTGTCGATATCGTTGTCAACTGTGCGGGTCTGTCTATTTCCAAGCCGTTGCAGGATCATACGGAGAAGGACTGGGATATCCTTTATGACGTATTGGTGAAGGGTCAGTTCCTCGTGACCCAGGCTGGTGTGGAAGTTATGCGTAAGCAGGACATTGGCGGGGACGTATTAAATATTGTGAGCAAGAATGCGCTGGTGTCGGGTCCCAACAATGCGGCGTATGGGTCGGCGAAGGCGGCGCAGCTGCATCTTTCGCGGCTGAATGCGGCAGAGCTGGGCGGGGACAGGATACGGGTGAATGTTGTGAATCCTGATGCGGTTATCTCCGACAGCAAGATCTGGGAAAGTGGCTGGGCGGAAGGACGTGCCAAGGCGTATGGGGTCAGCGTTGCCGAATTGCCGGCTTATTATGCCAAGAGGACGTTGTTGAATGAAATTATTTTGCCTGAGGATATTGCCAATGCCTGTTATGTCCTGGTGGGTGGGTTGATGAATAAATCTACCGGGAATGTATTGAATGTCGATGGTGGAGTGGCCATGGCTTTTGTAAGATAGAAACTATGCAGCGGATCGCCTTTACAATGAAGTTGTTTCCCGGATTCGAAGACGAGTATCGTCGGCGGCATGCGGCTATCTGGCCGGGGCTGGAGACGTTGTTGCGGGAGACGGGCATCCGGGAATATTCGATATTTTTGGATGAGGGGACGCTGGTGCTGTTTGCCTGTTTTCGGGTGGAGGATCCGGCTTTGTTGGAGGGGCTGCCGGCGCATCCGGTGATGAAGGAGTGGTGGCAGCATATGAAGGATATCATGGAGTCGCATCCGGATGGGTCGCCGGTGACGCGACCGCTGAAGGAAGTTTTTTATATGCCTTAAATAATTTGATCATGCAAATAGAAAAATATAAGATAGAGGAGCATAACCGGTCGTTGCTGAAGGAACATGGCCGCAGGTTCGAGTTTGCTGCTGCGGGTGTGACGGACGCGGAGGGGATACTGGGCCGGTTGGTCGATTTTCAGGTGGCTATTCCGAGCTGGGCGCTGGGTACGGGGGGGACGAGATTTGGCCGTTTTTCCGGTGGCGGCGAGCCCCGCAGCCTGGAGGAGAAGATCGAGGACGTGGGTTTGTTGCATGCCTTGAACCGGAGCAGCGGGGCCATTTCCCTGCATATCCCGTGGGATATTCCGAAGCAGGCGTCGTCGGTCAGGGCTTTGGCGGCGCAGTTCGGATTGAAGTTCGATGCGATGAACTCGAATACGTTCCAGGATCAGCCGGGGCAGGAGCTGAGCTATAAGTTCGGGTCGTTGCAGCATGTGCGCAAGGACGTGAGGAAGCAGGCGGTCGATCATAATATTGAGGTGATCAGGTATGGTGAGGAACTGGGTTCGAAGTCGCTGACGGTCTGGCTGTCGGATGGGTCGTGTTTTCCCGGGCAGCTGAACTTCCGGCAGGCATTCCAGAATACGCTGGAGGGGCTGAAGGAGATCTATGCTGCGTTGCCGGCCGACTGGAAGATGTTTGTGGAGTATAAGGCGTTCGAGCCTAATTTTTATTCTACTACGGTCGGGGACTGGGGGCAGAGCCTTTTGTATGCTTCGAAGCTGGGCCCCAAGGCGTATACGCTGGTGGACCTGGGGCATCATCTGCCGAACGCCAATATCGAGCAGATCGTCGCCCTGCTGCTGATGGAGGGGAAATTAGGCGGGTTCCATTTTAATGACAGCAAATACGGGGATGATGACCTGACTGTGGGCAGCATCAAGCCGTACCAGCTGTTCCTGATCTTCAACGAGCTGGTGGAGGGGATGGACGCGAGGGGGATGAATCATGCCACGGATCTGGGGTGGATGATCGATGCTTCGCATAATGTGAAGGACCCGCTGGAAGACCTGCTGCAGTCGGTGGAGGCTATCCTGCTGACCTATGCGCAGGCGTTGCTGATCGATCGCAAGCGGCTGGTGGCGGCGCAGCAGGGTAACGACGTCGTGGCGGCGCAGGAGCTGTTGCAGGGGGCATTCCGGACGGATGTGCGGGCGCTGGTGGCGGAAGCCCGTCTGCGGGCGGGTGGAGCGCTGGATCCTTTGGCGTTGTACAGGGCGGAGAGGGTAAGAGAACATTTGATAAAAGAAAGAGGCGCGGGGACCGTTGCCACGGGGTTATAATATGAATGTCATAGCCATATTCGATATAGGTAAGACCAATAAGAAGCTTTTCCTTTTTGACGAGCACTATAAGATCGTATGGGAGCGATCGACGGTCTGTGATTCCGTGTTGGACGAGGACGGGGAGGCTTGTGAGGATGTGAATGCTCTTAGGGAGTGGGTTTGTCAGTCGTTGTCGGAGCTTTCGACGCAAGCGGAGTTCGATGTACGGGCGATCAACTTTTCCGCCTATGGCGCCAGCTTTGTGCATATCGGTCAGGACGGGCAGCCGGTTGCGCCGTTGTACAATTATCTCAAGGCCTATCCGGAGGAGTTGAAGAGGAAGTTCTACGATACGTATGGCGGGGAGGTGACCTTTTCGATGCTGACGGCGTCGCCCGTGCTGGGGAGCCTGAATTCCGGGATGCAGCTGTACCGGATAAAGGAGCTGCAGCCGGAGCTGTTCGGGCGGATAAAGTATTCGTTGCATCTTCCGCAGTATCTCAGCTATCTGTTGACGGGCAGGGCGTTCTCGGATATTACGAGTATCGGTTGTCATACCAATCTGTGGAATTTTTCGCAGGGGACCTATCACGAATGGGTGTACCGGGAGGGGATCGTTGATAAGCTGGCGCCGATAGCGCCATCTACGAGCGTGGTTCCTTTGGGGGCTGCGGGGGCGGGGGTTACGGGGGATGCGGCGATACCGGCATTCCCGGGGCCGTCGTTTCCGACGAAAATGCCTGCGATACCGATCGCGGGGATAGGGCTACACGATAGTTCGGCGGCTATCATACCGTACCTGGAGAGTTTTCGCGAGCCTTTTGTGCTTATCTCCACGGGGACCTGGTGTATATCGATGAATCCATTTAACGATTCGCCGTTGACGGTGGCAGAGCTGCAGAAGGATTGTCTGTGCTATATGAGCTATCAGGGCAAGCCGGTGAAGGCGTCGCGGTTGTTTGCGGGGTATGAGCACGAGCAGCAGGTGCGGCGGCTGGCGGATCATTTTCACAAGCTGCCGGCCTATGTTGCGACGGTGGATTTTGATGCTGAGCTGGTGGAAGGGTTGAGGGTGATGGATGCCGGCACTGAGGAAGGGGATACGGTGATGGTGGGCGCTTCGGTGTTCGGGCGGCGGTCGCTGACGGGCTTTGTGAATTTCGAACAGGCTTATCACCGGCTAATCATGGATATCATTTCGCAGCAGGTGGCTTCGACGCAGCTGGTGCTTGCGGGGACGGAGGTTAAGCGGATCTTTGTAGATGGGGGATTCGGGAAGAACCAGGTGTATATGCATTTGTTGGCGGATGCCTTTCCCGATATAGAAGTTTTTGCGGCGTCGATCCCTCAGGCGACGGCCATGGGTGCGGCTTTGGCGATACACCAGCACTGGAACAGCCGTTTTTTGCCAGGGGATATCATAGAATTGAAATATTATAAGTAGCTTAGAGGCATGCGAGTTGGTTTGTTCATTCCTTGCTATATCGACCAATTCTATCCTCAGGTCGGAATAGCTACGCTGGAGTTGTTAGAAAAATTCGGTTGTGAAGTTGTTTACCCTTCCAGTCAGACCTGTTGTGGCCAGCCTATGGCCAATTCGGGGTTCGAGCACCTTACAAAGGGTTGTAATGATCTGTTCATCAAAAATTTTGAGGAGTTCGACTATATTGTTTCCCCGTCGGGCAGTTGTGTGTTGCATATAAAGGATCATTTGCATGGCG
>JAFDYE010000293.1 GCA_018267585.1 Bacteroidota bacterium | reverse complement strand
TATGACTCAGTGATCTATACCCTGAAGCTGACCAACCCGGCTCCGGATCCCTCGGTCCCCGACTTCCATATCACTTTCCGTTGCTATGACGGGCAGTACTGGCAGTACATATCCAATATGGTTGTCTATACGATCAAGACCGCGACGGCTCCCACGACGAGCCTTGCTGTAGTCGCGAGCCCGGGCACTACCGCGTCGGGTACGACGGCGACCATGCAGTCGGCGGGCATCGCAAGCCAGCCGGCGTCGACTATTCAGTCACAGTCGGCGTTCACGACCCAGTCGGCTTCTGTGGGTCAGCCTTCTACGGTCCAGACGGCGGCCGGCCTGCAATGGACGACCGAGAACGAGCAGGGCGTAGCCTCTTACCAGGTCATGGAGAGCCTGGACGGCGTCAACTACCAGCCGATCGCGACCGTCAACGCCAAATGCAATGATTCTTCGAAGTGTACCTATTTCCTGCCCGCGACGCCGGATCCCACCAGGGTGACCCACTACAAGGTGACGGTGACGACACAGGACAGCGCGACCAGCGAGACGAATACCGTCAAGCTAGGGGAAGACATCGCTTCGAGAATATCGTTGTTCCCGAATCCGGCCAGGGACTTTGTCAACTTTACTTATAACAGTCCCGATGACGCCGGGGACGCCAACCTGCTCATCTATGACATACAGGGCAAGGTGCTCCAGAAAAGGCCGTTCACCATCCACGCAGGACCGAATATCCTGTATATCAATCTTGCGGGAATGCCCAAAGGGATCTACATGGCTGGTCTGCAATTCGGACTCAACACGGCGGTGGTCAAACGCTTTGTGATACAGAATTAAGAACCTCCCTGGAATATAGTCAAGCCGGTTTGCACAGCAAACCGGCTTTTTTTACTTATGCTTTGCGCTCATCAGGAACACCAGGCTGCCGCCGTCCATTATCTCCCTGTGCGTAATATATCTCCGGTCGAGAGGCTTTCCGTTGAGCAGCACCTGCCGGACGTAGACGTTCTTCTGTCCCTGTCCCCTGGCCTCGATCGTAAAGGTCCGGCCGTTCTCCAGCCGGAGAGTAGCCCTATCCACCGCGGGGCTGCCCAGCCAGTATTGGTCGGAGCCGGGAGCCACGGGGTAAAAGCCCAGGGAAGTAAAAATATACCATGCGCTCATCTGTCCGCAGTCGTCGTTGCCGCCCAGGCCGTCCGGGGTCGGCTTGTATTGTTTGTCCAGGATCATCCGGACCCTTTCCTGTGTTTTCCAGGGCTGGTCGGTCCAGTCGTAAAGGTATGCCACGTGGTGGGAAGGTTCGTTGCCGTGAACGTAGTTGCCGATGATGCCGTCGCGGGTGATGTCTTCGGTCTCGGCAAAGAACTTATCCGGTAATTCCATGGTGAACAGGGAGTCCAGGTGGGCCACGAACCGCTGTTTACCCCCCATCATCTCCACGAGTGCGGCAGGGTCATGCGGTACGTAGAGGCTGTAGTTCCATGCGTTGCCTTCGATAAAGCCCTGTCCGTTGGTGCTGAGTACGTCGAATTCCTTGCGGAAGCTGCCGTCGGCCAATCGCGGACGCATATAGCCGATGGAAGGGTCGAAGACGTTGCGATAGCTGGTGGAGCGTTTCATATACCTGTCGTATACGTCCATACGGCCCAGCTGCTTTGCGGCCTGGGCGATGCACCAGTCGTCATATGCGTATTCCAGCGTCGTGGATACACTGGTCCCGTTGGTCCCGGCGGGAATATACCCTCTGTCGATGTATTCGCCCAGGCCTTCGAAGCTGCGGCGGTTAGACGTAGCAATACAGGCATCGAGCGCCTTGTTTGCGTCGAATGGAGCGTTTCCTTTTATGATCGCGTCTGCGATGACCGACACGGAATGATAGCCGGACATGCACCAGTTCTCATTCGCATAGTGCGACCAGATGGGGAGCATGTGCTCTGCGCTTTGCTGGTAGTGCGCGAGCATCGAGCGGATCATGTCGGCGTTGCGACGCGGCTGAAGGATGTTGAACAGGGGGTGCAGCGCCCGGTGGGTATCCCACAGCGAGAAGGTAGTATAGTTGACAAAGCCGTCGGCCTTGTGATCCAGCTGATCGAGGCCGCGGTACATGCTATCCACGTCCATGTAGATCGTGGGATTGATGAATGCATGATACAGCGAAGTATAGAAGTTGACCTTTTCAGACTCTCCCGCGTCGATGCTCAGCCTGTTGAGCTCTGCGTCCCAGGCGGCCCTCCCCTTTTCGCGCACTTGTGCGAAATCCCAGCCAGGCAGTTCGGTCCTCAGGTTGAGAAGCGCGCCGTCCGTGCTGACGGAGGAGAGGGCAAATTTCACCTTTATCTTTTCCCCCTCCCGGGTAGCGAAATCGAAGTGCATCCGCAACTGCCGGCCGGCGAGATCGGGGAAATCGCGGGTTGCGTCGAATTTTCCCCAGAAACCACGATAAACCTGCTTTTTCGAATAATTGCGACTGCCGTAGTGGGTAAAGGGCCGGGAAAAGGTCATGGCAAAATATACCGTTCGGGTCCTGGCCCAGCCATTCGTCTGGCGATACCCGGTAACCAGCGTATCATTGACCACCCGGACATAGGTCCAGATATTCTTCTCCTCATAATTGTAGATGCCATGCATCAGATCGAGGATGATATGCGCGTTCGATGCCGCCGGAAAAGTATACTGGTGGAAGCCTACCCTTTCGGTCGCTGTCAGCTCGGCCAGTATATTATAGTCGTCCAGCCGGACCTTATAATAGTCTGCTTCTGATACCTCTGTGCTATGGCTGAAAGCGCTGCGGTAGCCGGATCGGGGCTGCCCGGCAACGCCCGGATTCAGCTGCAGATCGCCTGTGGTCGGCATGATCAGGAAATCACCCAGGTCGGAATGGCCGGTACCAGAAAAATGAGTGTGACTAAACCCCACGATTGTTTTGTCGTCATACTGGTAGCCTGCGCAATATTTATAGACATCGGGATTGTACCGACCATTCTGCTCGTAGGGAATGGTGTCCGTATCGGGGCTGAGCTGCACCATTCCGAACGGATATGTGGCGCCGGGGTAGGTATGCCCCATCCGCTGGGTACCGATAATGGGATGGATATATCTGCTCAGACCCGTATCGGAACGCTGGGCCATGAGCCAACCGGGAACGAGCGGGGCGATCAGGAAAATAAGCTTGCGCATGAACATGATTCTAAAGATGATAGAAGGATGATAAAATAATTTTCCACTGCTGTGGCGAACTTGGCGCAAATTTAAAGGTCGGCGATAATTTTTGGTATAGAATTGGTAACAGGGGGATAAAAATTAATAAATATGGATCAGGCGCAATTAATCCGGCAAAATATGTGGAAAACGCATAAAAAAACTTGACCATGAATAATTAATGTAGTACTTTCACGCAGCTAAAATCACTCCTGAGCACCCAATCACTACTCTTCTCAAGTATCCTTTCAAAAGCCCGTAGAACGACTATTTCTTTTTCATTTCTTTAGGCTAACGGCCTGAATTACTACATTTTGCCTGCTATATGAAACTGTTTATTGCACCTTATGCTAGGGCGATAGATATAGTATTCAATGAAACCTAAATAGATGATCAATCTGAAGAAACATTCATTTATCGGACTTATTCTGTGGACATTGTGTATCTTTTCCGCGTCCTGTGTCAACTCCAAAAAGATCGTTTATTTCAACAATATTCAGGATACCACCCTGAAGGGGACGGATCCGCATATCGAATCGGCGATCCAAAAGAATGATCTTCTAAGCATTACAGTAAGCAGTCTCAATCCGCAAGCTTCATCTATATTTAATTTATCTGTACAGACGGGCACCGCCCCGACCTTATCGACGATGCCGGCTACGGCCGGCGCCAATGGCGCCGTTATGCCTACCGGTACGGCTCAGACCCTTGGATACCTGGTCGCCGGCGACGGAACGATCAAATTTCCTGTTCTCGGCACGATACATGCAGAAGGACTTACAAAGAAACAGCTCGAAAAGCTGCTGGCGGACAGCCTGACCAGTCAAAAACTGCTGGTGGATCCGATCGTTAACGTGAGATTCCTGAATTTCAGGGTTACGGTGCTGGGCGAAGTAGCAAGGCCTACGACCATCAATGTCGGCAACGAAAAGATCTCTATCCTCGAAGCGCTGGGGCTCGCCGGTGATCTCACTATCTATGGAAAGCGTGAAAATGTATTGCTAATCCGCGAAGAGGGCGAATCAAAGGTCATTCGGAGGATCGATCTCAATTCAGAAAAGATCCTCAGTTCCCCCTATTACTACCTTAAAACCAACGATATCGTCTATGTAGAGCCAAACAAATCGAAGATAGCGAGTACCAGCCGTACCCAGCAACTTTTGCCGATCATATTGAGTGCCTTATCATTTGTGGCAATCATCGTAACGTACACGCTTAAACATTAAAAACAGGACTATGCAAGTAACGCAGAAGAGAGGGATCGAAGACAAGGGCGGCGGGGCTATAGGCGAGGTGATCTATAAATACCTTCCCTACTGGCCCCTTTTCCTGATATTGTTCGTGCTGACAATGGCGGGAGCCTGGGCATACCTTCGTCTGGCGACACCCATATATGAAGTATCTGCGGCGATAATGGTAAAGGACGAGAAGAAAGGGGTCGACGACGCCAACCTAATGGAACAGCTGGACCTTTTTGGGTCGAAAAAGCTGGTTGAAAACGAGATCGAGGTCATCAAGTCGAGGATGCTGATGCATCATGTCGTGGAGGAACTTTCCCTGTATGCTCCGGTCTATGCCAAGGCTCCCTTCAGGGATGTCCTGGCCTATACCAGCTCGCCGGTCAATATACAGGCGCTGAAACCCGATTCTGTCGAGGAAGAGAAAAAAGTGGTCTTCTCCTTCGATGACAGCACCGGTGAGGTCGTTTTGCGGGGCAAGCGCTTCCCACTGAACCAATGGATATTCGACAGTGTCAATACGATCCGTTTTGTCCGCAATCCGAGATATGTCAAGCCTGAAAATAAGGAGGACCTGTTCTTTACCTTGGTCGGAGCGAGAGGCATAACGGACAATCTGCTCAACGGACTCAAGGTTACACAGGCAACCAAATTGTCGTCGGTCATCGATCTGAAGATCAGGGATGCTGTCCAGCAGCGCGGCGAGGATGTTCTCAACGGGCTGATCGCGGCCTATAACAGCGCGGCCATCGCCGATAAGAATGCCCTGGCGGCCAATACACTCAAATTTATCAATCAGCGGTTGAAGCTGGTGGCCGGTGAGCTGGACTCGGTAGAGCTGAATATCCAGCGCTATAAGACCCGCGAAGGCATCGTCGACATCAGCGCCCAGGGACAGCTCTATCTCGACAATGTGGGCGCCAACGATCAGAAACTGAGCGAAGTCAATGTACAGCTGGCGGTGCTCGACCAGGTCGAGAAATATATCCTTTCCAACAGCGACCAGCCGGGTATCGTGCCTTCCGCGCTCGGCGCCGACAATGCCGCGCTGGCGGCTCTGCTCAGCAAGCTGTATGACCTGGAAGCAACCTACCAGGGATTGCAGAAGACAACGGCGGAGAACAACCCGATGCTGCTGTCCATCCGCAACGAGATCGACAAGCTGAAGCCGAATATCCTGGAGAGCGTCCGCAGTCAGCGACGCAACCTCGAAGCCGGCAAGGTCAATCTAACGGGAACGAGCAACCAGTATGCCGCCGTTCTTCAGAAACTGCCCCAGAAAGAACGGGGCCTGGTCGAGATCAGCAGGCAGCAGACGATCAAGAACGGGATATATAGTTTCCTTTTGCAAAAAAGAGAAGAGACGGCCCTTTCCTATAATTCAGCCGTTGCCGACACGCGTCTTGTCGACAATGCGCAGGCGACCGATAAGCCGGTCAGTCCGAGAAGGATATTGATCTATCTTATTGCGGTTGTCATCGCCTTTGGCGCCGGAGCAGGCTTTGTAGCGCTGCGTGAGGTGCTTAACCGGGAGATCGTCTTCCGCAGCGAGATCGAAGAGGCCACCGGCATCCCGGTCATCGGCGAGATCATGATGGGAGAAAAGGATACGCCGTTTGTCGTTACGGAAGGAGGTCGTTCGGTGATCGCCGAGCAGTTCAGACAGCTCCGTACCTCACTTGCCTATATCGGGGTGAATGGCCGCAAGAAAAAAGTACTGATCACCAGCACCATTGCCGGCGAGGGAAAGAGCTTTGTCTCCAGCAACCTTTCGCTGACGCTCGCCCTGGCCAACAAGAAAGTAGTCCTCCTTGAAATGGATCTCCGGCGTCCGGCGCTGAGTCCCCTGTTTGGCGCAAGCCGGCAGGTCGGTCTCACCAATTACTTTGTCGGAGACAAGGAAGCCGACCATATCATCAAGAGTACGACCATACATCCTAACCTGTTCTTTATCCCGGCCGGAGCCATTCCGCCCAATCCCTCGGAGCTGATCATGAACGGCCGGTTGGAAGAACTCCTGAAATACCTTGAGAATATATTCGATTTTGTGATCATCGATACCGCGCCAACCAATCCCGTAACGGACGCCTACCTGCTGTCTCCGATGTGTGACGCCACGTTGTACGTGGTCCGGCACGGCGTAACTCCAAAGTCCGCCATCCGGACGCTCGACGCCAATATCGTCATGCGGCCGCTGAAGAACGTTGCCATCGTATTCAATGGCATCCGCAACAGGGGCTTTGGCAGGATCGGTTATGGATATGGTTACGGACAGGAAGGGACCCACAATTATTTCGAAACCGAAAAAGACAGGAAGAAAAGAGAGAAAAAAGCAACAAAAGCCTAGCCATATAATAATCCAATATACTATCCGATTGAGCCGCCTGACCCGCGAACCTGCGTAGCACCCCTGACTGAACCGTAGTGACCCGGCGACAAACCAGTATTATATTCTAAGCCGATGCCTCTCCCTGGCTCGTTAAACAACCACCTGTGAGTGGATAGGGCGAAGCCTGGAAACCCGTGAACGGTAGAAGACGACGGTAGTTTGTCATTTAATCTGTAAATCCGAATTTATGATCCTTCAGACTAAAAACTGGTATGTGCTTTACACAAAACCAAGATGGGAAAAGAAAGTAGCCAAACAACTGGAAAACAAGAGAATTGAACACTACTGCCCCCTGAACAGAGTGGTCCGGCAATGGAGCGATCGCAAGAAGATCGTCCTGGAACCGCTGTTTTCGTCTTACGTATTCATCAGGATCGATGACAAGGATATGGCCATTGCCAGGCAGCTGGACGGCGTCATGAACTATGTCTACTGGCTGAAAAAGCCCGCGGTGGTCCGGGAAGAGGAAATAAGGATCATCCAGCGTTTCCTCAACGACTACCAGGAAGTGCAGGTCGAACGCACTTCGGTCAATGTCAATGACGTGATCCGTATTACAGAGGGTCCATTTATGGAAAAACAGGGCAACGTAGTGGAGATCCGCAAGAACACCGTAAAAGTATCCCTTCCGAACCTGGGCTACACCATCGTTGCGGAAGTCAAAAAATCCAATATCGAGATCATACCGATCTATTCCGCCGACCAGATACCCGCATAGGTATTCTATCGATGACCATATGACCTGTCCGTACCTGTAAAAAGAACTCCCGACATGCACCCATTAACTACCCAGGGCATCCTCAAGGGGATGCTGACCCTACCCTTATCCCTCTACCGGGGCGTTAGCTCAAGGGTAGATCACGCCTGTAACTGGGCGGCGATCCACCATAAGAAAGTAACCTACAGCTCGTTTCCCGTCATCAAGGGGAGGATCAGACTGTACGGCGGAGGGGTCTTTATCTTCGGAAAGGACGTAAAGTTCAACTGTTCCGTCGGTTCCAATTATGTAGGCCTCTACAAGACCTGTACCGTCGCGGTACTGGAGAAGGCCCGGCTCGAGATCGGAGACCATTCCGGGTTTTCCGGTGTTTCCATATAT
>JAFDYE010000292.1 GCA_018267585.1 Bacteroidota bacterium | reverse complement strand
ATTGATATGAAAACATTTGATGTATTAGTGTTCGACCTGGGCGGTGTTCTCGTCGACTGGAATCCGGAATATCTTTATAAGAACATCTTCCCGAACGAAGAAGAGCGGAAGTGGTTTCTGGCGAATATCTGTACGTTGGACTGGAATGAGGAGCAGGACGCGGGCAGGAGTCTGCAGGAAGGTACCGACCACCTCGTAAAAAAATTCCCCGACCATGAAGCTGCCATCCGCGCCTATTACGACCGTTGGAAGGAGATGCTGGGCGGCCCTATCCATGATACCGTGGAGATATTCCGTGAGCTTAAGACCCAAACCAGTCTTAAGCTCTACGCCCTCACCAACTGGAGCGCCGAGACCTTCCCGGTGGCGCTCGAGCTCTACGAGTTCCTTCACTGGTTCGACGGGCGGCTCGTCTCAGGCGAAGAGAAGATCCGGAAACCGTCGCCCGAGATATATCAACGGCTGGCCGAGCGGTTTGGCTTCAACCCTTCGCGCGCCATCTATGTCGACGACAATCTGCGGAATGTTCTGCCGGCGAGGGATTTGGGATTTTATGGGATACATTTCCGCACGCCGCAACAATTTCGCGAAGAGCTTGTGACGTTGGGAGTGTTGAAGGCGTAATGGCTGATAAAGTTAGATGGGCACCCTATTTTAACAGCTGATAGAACAAAAAACTCACCACATACGCGAGGCCCGTCATATACACCAATTGTATGACCGGCCACTTCCAGCTGCGGGTTTCGCGGCGGACGACGGCAAGTGTACTCATGCACTGCATCGCAAGCACATAAAAAACCATCAACGATACGCCGGTCGCCAGATTGTACACGGGCGTCCCATCCTCGCGACGCGCCGACTGCATGCGCTGGCGAAGGGTCTGCTGGTCGGCATCCTTTCCTCCCCCTACACTGTATAGCGTCGCCATGGTACCTACAAAAACCTCCCGGGCGGCGAACGAAGTGATCAGTGCGATGCCGATCTTCCAGTCATAGCCCAGGGGGCGGATCACCGGCTCGACGATCTTGCCGAGGTGGCCGGCGTAGGAGTTCTCGAGGATGGCGGCCTGTTTGGCCCTTTCCAGCTCGGGTGCCTGGTCGGGGTGTTGCTGTATCCGGAGCTCGTATCGGGCCTTGGCGGTTTCCATCGTGTGGCCCGGGCCGAGGGAGCTGAGGAACCAGAGGATGAGGCTGATGACCATGATCACCTTTCCGGCGTCGACGACAAAGATCTTTGCCTTATTGACCATGGTGACGACGACGTTATTCCAGCGGGGCGCGCGGTAAATGGGGAGCTCGAGGATGAAGAAGCTTTTCTCTTTCATGTGGATGAACCATTTCGCCACATAACTGACGATCATGGCCATTACGAGGCCGAGCATATAGAGGCCCATCATCACCAGCCCCTGCAGGCTCAGGAAGCCTAGCACGTGTTTGCGCGGGATGGCGAGGGCGAGCAGCATGGTATAAACAGGGAGGCGGGCGCTGCAGCTCATCAGCGGGGTGATGAGGATGGTCAGCAGCCTTTCTTTTTTGTTCTCGATGTTGCGGGTGCTCATGATGGCCGGGACGGCGCAGGCGAAGCCGCTGATCATCGGCATGACGCTTTTCCCGTTGAGGCCCACTTTCCGCATGAGCTTGTCGGTCAAAAAACTGATCCTCGCCATATACCCCGTATCCTCCAGCACGGTGATCAGCCCGAACAGGATCATGATCTGGGGAACAAAAACGAGGATGCCGCTCAGGCCGGCCAGCAGTCCGTTGACGAGCAGGTCGCTCCACCAGGTATCCGGCAGCAGGTGGCTGAGCCAGCCGCCCAGCTGCGAGAAGGTCCAGTCGATGGCGTCCATGGGGTACTGGGCGATCCAGAAGACGCTTTGGAACAACAGGAAGAGCACTCCCAGGAGAATAATATAACCCCAGGTCCTGTTCAGGAAGAGCTTGTCCAGCTTTTCGGTGAAAAGGGTCTTTTCCAGCGGATCGGGCTCCGCCACGGTATGGTGCATGATCTGCTTGATACGGCCATAGCGCTGGAGGATCTCGTCGGCCTGGATACGGGTGTGGTTAAAGGCGTGGGCCGACTCGATGTTCTCTATTTTATCCTGGATATCCGGCTTGAAGTCGAAATGCTCGTGGTTGATGAGGTAGTGGATGGCCATGTAGTCGCTCGCGTCGGGGAACAGCTTGCGAACGTCCTGGATGGCTCCGGTCGCCAGCGCCTGGTTGTCGATAAAGGCCCTGGGCGGCGCCTGCCGGAGCTGGCGGGTCCGCAGCTCGACGATCTTCTTCAGCTGGGGGATGCCCTTGTTCTTCCGGGGGTTGACCGCCACCACCGGGATACCGAGCTCCCGCTCAAGCCCGTACACGTCGAT
>JAFDYE010000291.1 GCA_018267585.1 Bacteroidota bacterium | reverse complement strand
TGCATTTCTACCGAAGTGTTCAGGGAATATATCGAAGTCTTGAGCAGAGAGAAATTTAGAAAGTACCCCGAATTTGTTGCAAAAGTGTATATTCCTGCACATCGTGACCACCCTTTCTCGCAATGCTGACCATCTGTTCTCAGCATGCTGACCAGTGGTTGATGGGCGGGATTCTCACCATATTGACCACCTGTTAGCTGCCGCGTCAGGATCATTCCTGCGATCTTGACCACCCCGAAGCCTGACATTCTTGCAATGTTGACCACCCGGCAAGGCGCCTGGAACTGACATTCCTGCAATGCTGACCACCTGTTTGGCCTGTTTCTGTAATCGTTTTGCTTTGCAGTTTTTTCTAAAAGACTGCGAGTAATGGCTGGAAAAACGATTATCATGAGCAAGTTGAAGCAAATTATCAGGCTGCGGAGTGAAGGCACCGCTCTTCAAACCATCGCCCGGGCTGTATCGATCTCTCGTAATACCGTAAAGAAGTACCTGCGGCTCATTGAAGTAAAGGGGCTAGACACGACGTCCCTGCTACAGATGGAGGATAATGCCCTGGAAGCACTGTTAGACGATCCTGACCCCGAAGAGCAGGAGCGCCTGGCTTACCTGGAGGAACTGTTCCCTTATTTTGAGCGGGAACTGGGCAGGACTGGCGTCACCCGCTGGGTGCTATGGGGAGAATACAAGCAGCAATATCCTGCCGGCTTCAGTTATTCCCGGTTCTGTGCCCATTTTAGCCAGTGGAAGAGGAGCCGGTCGGCCACGCTGTTTTTTGAACACACACCCGGCGATAAGCTTTTTATCGATTTTACCGGCAAGAAGCTGGCTGTCGTAGACCCGGTTACCGGTGAGTTAACTGAAGTGGAGGTGTATGTAGCTATATTGGGCTACAGCCAACTGACCTATGTGCAGGCCGTCGCCTCTCAACGCAAGGAGGATTTTATTGCTGCGACTGAAAATGCCCTTCACTTCTTGGGCGGAGTGCCCAAGGCATTGGTGCCCGATAACCTGAAAAGTGCGGTCATCAAAGCAGATAAGTATGAGGCGGAGCTGAACGCGGACTTCCTGGATTTTGCCAACCATTACGGCGCCAGTGTGCTGCCTGCCCGCAGTTACAAACCCCGCGATAAAGCCCATGTGGAGCGGGCGGTGAACATTGCCTACTCGCGGATCTTCGCTCCCCTGCGTAACCAGGTGTTTTATAGCCTCGCCTCGCTAAACACTGCCATATCCGGGCTGCTGGACATACACAACAACAAAAACTTCCAGCAACGACCGGTTAGCCGCCGGACGCTGTTTGAACAGGAAGAGAAGCCGCTGTTGAGCCCGCTGCCGGCCGAACGCTACGAACTCAAACGGTTCAAAGAGGTCACCGTCATGAAGAGCGGGTATATACAGTTATCTGAAGACAAGCATTACTATAGCGTTCCTTACCGGTATATCGGTTGCCGGGTAAAGGTTATCTACTCCGCCACCGCAGTCTCGATCTTTTACAACAAGGAGCGCGTTGCTTACCACGCCCGAAGTACAAAGCGGCATGGTCACTCTACCATACATGACCACATGTCTTCCTCCCACCAGTTCGTCAGCGAGTGGAACCCCGATAAATTTATCGGCTGGGCCGCAGCCATATCCCCGGTCGTGAGAGATTATATCACCCGCATTCTGGAAGCGGCTTCTTACCCGGAAACGGCCTACCGTAGCTGCGTCGGTATCCTTAGCTATGAACGAAAGGTCGGGCGCGAGCGGCTGATACAGGCTGTCGAACGCGCTACATTCTTCGGTGCTTATAACTATACCATCATCAAAAAAATCCTCCAATCCGGACTCGACCAGCTCGCCTTCGGCGAGGAAGTCCCCACCGGGCAGACGCTCCCCGATCATGCCAATATCCGGGGAGCAGCCGCATACAAGTAAATCACTCTTTCTATAATACAAAAACAACAAGATGAGCAGTATTATCCTCAACAAGATGGCCCAGCTGAAGCTGCAGGGCATGTTACGTACCTATCAATCCTTGCTGGATAGCCGCCAGCACCACGATCTCACCCATGACGAGCTGATCAATACCCTGGTCCAGGCAGAATGGGAAGACCGGGAACATAAAAAGGTTACCCGCCACCTGCGGCTGGCCAAGTTCCGCTACGCGGCCAGTATCGAGGAACTGAATTTTGTCAGCAGCCGGGGCCTTGATAAAACCCAGGTGCTCCGGCTGGCCGATGGCAGCTTTATCGATAAAAAGGAGAATATCCTGATCACCGGCTCGACCGGCGTAGGGAAGAGCTACCTGGCCTCTGCACTAGGCCATCAGGCCTGCCAGTTAGGCTATCGTACACTGTACTTCAATGCTCAGAAGCTGTTCTCCAAACTTAAAATGATGAAGGCTGACGGCTCCTATGGCAGAGAGATCGCCAAGATCGAACGCTATGACCTGCTTATACTGGACGATTTTGGCTTACAAGCCCTGGACAATACCGCCCGCATGATCCTACTGGAGATCATCGAAGATCGCCACGGGCGAAAATCGACGATTATAAGCTCGCAGCTTCCCGTCGCCAAATGGTATGAGATGATCGGGGACAGCACCGTTGCTGACGCCATCCTTGACCGAATGGTTCATACCGCCCACCGACTGGAACTTAAAGGAGAATCTCTCAGAAAGAAATAGAACCTTATTTTTGTACAAACAGCTCTTTAAACGATTACGGAACAGGCCATCATCCTCAGATGGTCAGCATCGCGAGAACGGTGGTCAGCATGGTAGGATTTTACAAAAAGCTGAGATTGTTCTCAGTAAGGTCTACGAGCTCTCCCTAAAATACATTCCCTCCGTTAAGTATTCTGTCATAAAGGATGATCCGGATAACAGGATATTAGAATTAGCCATCACCGCTCAGGCTGACTATATTGTCACGGGGAATACAAAGGATTTTACCTTTAGTGAATATGAAGGCGTTAAAATTGTCACACCTGAGCAACTAATTAGCCTTTTGTATATTAACTCTTGAAGTACCGTTAGGTGTATGTCACCAAGAGTGAGGTGATTTTACTAGGAGCTCTGACGAGACTAATGACCGCCGAAGTCCGTTGAAGTGCGTTTTATCGCCTTAGCTTGTTTTAACCCTTGCTTAACCCTGTTACATAACTAATTGATTATTAATAGTTTTGACTCCTCAGCAGGGGGAGCTAGATATCAATCGCTTAGAAGGCCGGTTTTCCGGCCTTTTTCATTTTTGCCAGTAATTTGGCAGTAAATTTTTGGCGGCGAAGCAAAGAGCTGTTAACAGATTAAATTTACGGCTTATAAATCGATTTGCCGCGAGCAAATATGTGGGCTTCCGGCGAACTATTCTGTGCTCAATCGCTTTACCATTAATAAAATATTCCACAGAGAGAAGAGGTCTGAACCGCGGTTGGCATAAAAGGAATGTGAAAAATCATTTCGGTCGATTATCGCAATTTCATTCCACTCCGTCTTTGGTTTGATAGATTTGTGACCTACGGCTTGGCTTTTGAGAGTAGGGCCGATTTCTGCCGAAAATATCTGTTTGATATCGCCAAAATCAAGACTGAGTATTCCTTTTTTGTCTTTACCAATCACTTGGCGAGTGCAAATTAAAGTCCATTCTTTGGCCTGACTTGTAAAAAGCAACACCGGTTTTCCGGAAGTCGTTACGTCGATTTGAGCAAAAAAAGACGATTGGACATCATTGGAGAGGTCTTTAAAATAAAAAGCAAATTCCGTTGGAAGACTATACTGTTTGGCCTTCCAGATCAATTTGTTTTCAATAAATTCTTCGGTTTTTTTCATCAAGTCTGTAAAGTCGTAGTTTCTGCACTTACCCGGAGCACAAACGTTAGCTGTTTTCTTGTCCCCGAATATATTTATGGTAGCATTCCACACAAAGCCAGTCATCCCCGTCCCGGTAACCTTCTTGTTGATCAGCAGGGTTCTCCGAGATCTTTTGCCAGCAAAGACTACAATGTTCGTGATCCCAAGCACTCGCGTCCAAGGTTGCACCTTCCGGAATGGTCACACCTGGTACAAACTTTCGGAGGGCGCGACCTCTCTCCATTGCTATCCAAACACCGGGGACTGTTACAAATCTCGCTTTAATCCAGTACCTGGAGGCATCCTCAACAAGTTCTATTTGATCAGGAGTCCACCAATCCTCACGGATGGGGTTAGTGTTCTCGTCCATGCGCAAAAATTTAGGAGCGGATACTTATAATTCTTTTGGCAACAGTAATTCGGCGTTGTCTGCGATTTTGTTCATCACACGGGCGCGTTGATAAATTTCGAGATCAGTCAAGGAATGAAGAGAAAGGGAATAGGACGATTTGACTGGAACTCCCATATACTCATTCATCCATTTTGCAATAGCTGGCGAAATATTGGTGTCAAGCCATATTTCCCAATCAAACTGCATGAATGACCACTGTATTTTTCATTTTCAGGGAGGCATACAAAAGGGCTGCCTGAATATCTTCCCGTTCTAAGATTGGATGTTGTTCGAGTATCTCTTTATCGGTGAGCCCACTTGATAGCAATTCGAGAATATCGCCCACGGGAAATCTCATTCCGCGGATAGTAGGTTTACCCCCCATTAGCCCTGGAACAATTGTCACACGTTCTAGCAATAGTTGTTGTTGCGGAGTCATCACTATAAAGATACAAAAAGGGGGAATAACGGCAAGTACCTGCGTTGACACGATAAATTCAAAACCTATCTCAAATTAAAAAGCACCCACAAAGTATATCTTGTAAGTGCTTAATTATCTGTGGACCCACCTGGGCTCGAACCAGGGACCCTCTGAGTATGAGACGTGTTTTCCACATTTTCAGTCGCTTTCAACTGCCTTCTGTTGTCGCCTAAGTGAATTATTTTCATATAGTTACAAGAATATTTCGGTAAAT
>JAFDYE010000290.1 GCA_018267585.1 Bacteroidota bacterium | reverse complement strand
CCTCCGCCCGGGGCTGCACTTCTCGGGCTACGGGTTCCGGCATTTCCACTTCAATTCCTACCAGCCACGGCTATTCGCAGCGCTGCGGCTCACGGAAAGGCAGCAGCTGTACGTCTCGTACAACCGGATGATCCAGTACCTTCACCTCCTTACCAATCCTTCGTTGGGCATCAACAGTGACACCTGGGTTCCGGCTACCGGCCAGCTGAGCCCGGAGTCCAGCCATACCCTCGACCTGGGCTATGCGCTGAGAACAGCGAAGAAATTCACCCTTACCGCGGGAGCCTACTGGAAGCAGATGGACAACGTCACCAACTATGCCGAAGGGAAGAGCTTTTTCATCAACACCGACTCGTCGTGGGAACAGAACGTGGAGACGGGTAAAGGCTGGAGCTACGGCCTCGAGCTGATGGCAGAGAAGTCTACCCGGCGCCTCGATCTGCACGTGGCCTATACCCTGTCCTGGAACTGGCGGCAGTTCGACCTGATCAACCAGGGCAAGAAATTTCCCTTTAAATATGACCGGCGTCACAACCTGAATATTGCCGTTACCTATAAGGCCGATAAGAAAATGGATCTTTCCCTGCTCTGGATGATCGCCTCGGGGGACGTCTTCACGCTGCCGGAAAGGATCTATCCCGACTATGACAATGCGCAGCAGACCTATAGCCCGGACGACGCCCTCCGCGCATACCGGTTTATCTATCATTTCTCGGGGGTCAACGACTATCGTACCAATCCCTACCACCGGCTCGATCTGGCCGGCACCTACCATCCCGTCCGCAAGGGTAGGTTCGGTTGGGTCCTGTCTGCAGGGGTCTATAACGTCTATGGCGCTCCCAGCCAGTATAGCTACGGACTGGAAGGGACCCTTCGCGAAAAATCCCTGGTCATTGTAATGAAGAATAAATTATTTAATATAACCCCGTATGTCTCTACGACGGTTGATTTTTAGAACGGGTCTGCTATTCGCCGCCCTGTTCGCGGGATGCAAAAAAAGCCCCTATCCCAATGACTCCGTCAATAACCAGCTCGTCATCCTGACGGAGATATCGGCCGGAGATTCGTTAAAGGTCCCGGTGAGCAAGAGTATACAGGTGGGCAGCGGGGGCATTATCAGCTTTGAAAAGGTAAGCTCGGCGCACGTCCAGCTCTTCCGGGCGGACGGCCGGTCCTGGCTCTTAAGACTGAATACGTCCCCGGATTTCGCCAATGACCCGGCGTCCATCTACACGGCTCCGCACCGCCCGCATTCAGGCACCACTTATAGCCTCCAGGTTCAGGACCCCCTGTCAGGCACCGTCCCGGCCAGGACCACGATCCCCCCCTTGGTCCGCTTGACGTGATTCGATACCAGCAGCGGCATGCGCGGCAATACCCCGGTCATGAACTGTAAGTTCACCCTGCTCGATACCCCGGGCGTGGATCACTACTATGTATTTGAGGCGGTCAAACAGCTGGTCAGACTATCCCGGTCATTTGTCTGGAACGGCATCCGTTATGAATACGCGAAGCCCGACGCGCAAAAATTATATCAGACGGTCAAAGACTCTCCGGGGGTAGTGCTCCGGCTCGACACCGTACCCCGGAATACATATCTGCGGCTCGATCTCTATACCGATGACCCCAATGTCGCCAACAGCCAGGTCAGTAGCCTGGACAGCCCATTCAGGAGGATATTTCTGCCGTCCCGGGCCTTCGGCGCGAGCTACGCCACCGGCTTTTCCGTCGATAAGAAATTCTTCCGGGACCCAACGAACAATTCCCCGGGGATCGTCCTGATCATGGTCAAGTCCGTCAGTCCCGAGCTGTATAACTACCTGTTCTACTACGAGAAATACAAGCTGGACATCGGATCGGTCCCGACAGGCCAGCTCTACTCACCGCCCGGAAATATCGTCAACGGCCTCGGCATCTTCGGAAGCAGCAGCAAAAGACAGTGGTTTTATTACTTCGATCAATTGAGATAGCCCATCACGCGACGGCCATCCGCCGATCTTCCAAAAAATTATTTTTCATTTGCCGTAGGGGTAAACACCCGATCGGTGTTTTATCTTTTTAGGCCAGCTAACCTTAAAAACACCCCAGCTCAGCGAATGAGTGCAATAGTGAAGGAGATGCCCTCGAGGCATCTCCCTTTTTCAACCCCTGCGCCCGACCGGAAGGCCCCTATACTCAACCGGACTGCTCCCGCGCCCGTTAAGTCGGCATCGGGAGGTTTCGCGACCGGACACCGACCGCGTCCCCGGCTAAGATCCGGCGACATAACCCCCGTAAGCGCGGTCATTATCACCCGCAATGAAAGCCGGAACATCCGGCGTACGCTCTCCCGCCTGTATTGGTGTGACGAGATCGTCATTCTCGACAGCTATAGCACAGACGAGACGGTCGGGATATGCCGGGAGTTTGGCTGCCGCATCTTCTACAGGGCTTTTGACGGCTACGGCACCCAGAAAAGACACGCCGTAGCCCTGGCCAAGAACGACTGGATACTCTGCATCGACGCCGACGAGGTCCTCTCCGAAGAGCTGATCGGGGAGATCATCGGCGAGATGAAACAAAATCCCCGCTGCGACGCCTACAGCCTTCCCATGAACCTGGTATTCCTGGGCCGCGAGTTTCGCTATGGGAAAGAAAGCCAACGCCATTTTTTACGGCTTTTTAACAGGAACACCGGGAATTTCAATGAAGATACCCTTCACGAAAAGATCGAGATAGCAGGTAAGGTTGGCAGGATGAACCACCGGATACTGCACTATAGCTATCATAACCTCCAGCAGTGGCTGGAGAAATGTAACCGCTATACGACAATGGGCGCCGAAGGCGCCGCAAAAAGAGGGCGGCGGAAATCGCTTTTAACCATAATTGCCTGCCTCCCCTTTCATTTTACCCGTTACTTCTTTTTAGAAAGAAATATCCTCAACGGAGCACAGGGCTTCTATTGGTCGGTCTTGTGTACGGTTTCGCATTTTGTAAAATATATAAAGACAAGGGAAATTCATTTCAATCCGGGCGAATGAGCAGATTACGCGTTTTGATGTATCATAGCGTGTCGGAAAACGGCAGAAGGGACGGACTGACCGTTGACTCGGATCAGCTCGAACAGCATTTTCATTATCTCTGGTCCAATGGCTACCGGCCGCTGCTCTTTAGCGAGCTTATCGCCTGCCACCAGCAAAAGATGGCGCTGCCCGACAAGGCGGTGCTGATCACCTTCGACGACGGCTTCCTCAACAACTACCAGCTGGCTTATCCGCTGGCAATAAAATACCGGCTAAAGCTGAACTTCTTCGTTGTCCCTGCCTTCATCAGGCGGGGCGCGTATCGTGAAGAACCCTGTCTCGCAGCAGCAGATCTGCGAAAGATGGACCCTGCCGTCGTAGAGTACGGTCTTCATTCCATGGATCATGAAGGCTACGACACACTGCAACCCGCCGAAATAACCGCGGATATCTATAACAGTATGAAAGCCCTCGATGAAATGGGTATTCCCTTTCAGCCCGTTCTTGCCTACCCATATGGCGCCTGGCCCAGGAAGGTTCTCCAGGAGTCCCGCTTCTTCGAGATCCTGGAAGAACAGGGCATCAGACTCGCCTTTCGCATCGGCAACCGCCTCAACAGATTCCCGTTGACCAATCGCTTCCTCCTTCAACGCATCGATGTGAGAGGAGACGAACCTTTCCGCAGCTGGCGGCTTGCGCTGGCGTATGGAAAAAAGTCGACGTCCTGGCTGTCCCCCCTGCTGCGCGCCCTCCCGTAACCGGTAGCTTGTCCACCATAAAATATAGTAGTACTTTTGAGGTAAATATTTACCTATCAAAGGCTAACTGTATCGTTTATGAAGCAGAGCGCGTTACGGATCGTCTGGAAGATCCTGAAGATCACAGGAATAACCGCGGGGAGTCTGGTGCTGCTGCTTTTCCTGCTGCCCTATATCTTCCCCCGCTTTGTCTCGAACAAGATCCGTCAGTGGGCTCGCCAGACTGTTAAGACAGAGCTGCATTTTTCCGCCGCCCGGCTTTCCTTCTTCCGGCACTTCCCGGCGCTGACATTGACCCTCTACAACGTACGTCTCAGCGGCTCAGCGCCCTTCGAAAAGGAACAGCTGATCAGGGCCAACGAGATATCGCTGGGAGTGGACCTCCGCAGCGTTTTTTCCGAAGTGACGATCGACAAGATATACCTGACCGACGCGGTCATCAATATCCTCATCGACTCCTCGGGCAGGCCCAACTACAATATCTACGCATCCCGGCCGAAGAACAAGCCCGTCAACCAGGCCGATTCCGCCAGCGCATCCCTTAAGATACAACAGATCATCTTCGAGCGAAGCAGCCTGGTATACGACGACCAGTCGCTGGCGCTGCTGATAAAGGCCCGCGGTCTGGACTATACCGGCAACGGCGATCTTTCAAAGGACGTATTCGACCTCCATACGCATATGCAGATCGATTCGATGGACCTTGCCTATGAAAAGGTCGCCTATTTCTCCAATAAGAAGATCAATGCCGACCTGATCACCAAGATCAATACCAACTCGCTCGCCTTCCTCTTCGAGCGAAATGAGCTGCTTATCAATCAGCTGCCCGTGACCGTCACCGGCCAGTTCTCCTTCCTGAAGGACGGCTATGACATGAACTTCCAGCTGAGATCCCGGCAGTCGAACCTGCACGATATCTTCACCGCCCTGCCGCCGGATATGGTGACCTGGCTGAACAAGACCGAAGTACAGGGCACCGGGGATATCGACGCCTCGCTCGCCGGTAAATATGTCGCGTCCACGAATACCATGCCCGACCTCGACCTGAATATGAAGGTCCGCAATGGGTACATCTCGTATGACAAAGCGCCCATACCCATCAGCAATCTTTTTGTCAATTTCGAGACCAGCCTCCCCGGCCTCAACCCCGACAGTCTGCGGCTGACCATCGACTCCATCTTCTTCAACGTACAGAAGGACTATTTCACCGCGACGCTGCGTCTGCAGGGGCTGAAAGCGCCGGTCGTAGACGCAAGGGTCCGCTCGGAAATGGACCTGGAAAAATGGCACCGTGCAATGGGGCTGCAGTCCCTGGCCCTCAAGGGGCGCTACGGACTGGACCTGACTGCCAAAGGCCGGTATGCGACGAACGTGGTCAGAAAGGAGACCCTCCGGAAGATAAAGCTGGATACCGTGATCTCCAGCATCCCCGCATTCTCACTCAGATCCTCCCTGCGCAACGGCTATCTTAAATATGCTTCCCGGCCCGAAGCTGTCACCAATATCAGCTTTGACCTCGACGCCGCCTGCCCGGGCTCTGACTACCACAATGCCTCGGTGAACCTGCAGAACCTCAACGCCAATGTGCTCAGCAGCTCGATAAAGGGATTTCTGCGAATGGGCAACGCCCGCGACTTCCCCATCGAAGCCGGACTGGCTACGGTTTTTCACCTGGCCGATATCAAAAAAGTAGTTCCGCTGGACAGCATCGATCTGGCCGGAGACCTTGCGGTACACATCCGGTCAAAGGGCAATTTCCTCCCTTCCGGACAAAAATTCCCCGTAACGGAGGCCGACCTGCAACTGGATAACGGCTCCGTCCAAACGAAATATTACCCCCATCCCCTGGAGCATATCCAGGTCGCCGCACGGGTGACCAGCCGCAACGGGTCGATGAAAGACCTCAACATCGCACTGACACCGGTCTCTTTTCTGTTCGAGGGACAGCCCTTCACCCTCAAAGCGGACCTGCAGAACTTCTCCAACCTTCGCTATAATATCGTCTCCCGCGGGACGCTCGACCTGGGAAGGATCGTGAAGGTCTTTGCCCTGACCGGCTACACGATCAGCGGGCTGGTGGATACCCGGTTCTCGCTGCGGGGGCTGCAGAGCGATGCGACACAGGGACATTACGACCGGCTGTTCAACGAAGGGGATCTCAAGGTAAAAGACCTGCAGGTGAGCTCAGAGCTTTTTCCGCTGCCTTTCCTGATCCATAAAGGCGTATTCCGTTTCAATCAGGACAAGATGTGGTTCGATGATTTTGACGCGACCTATGGCAAAAGCCGTTTTGGGCTCAACGGTTGGCTATCGGATGTTATCGGGTATATGTCGGACAAGAAACAGCCGCTGACGGGGAATTTTGACCTGGCCAGCGATTATGTGCTCGTGGATCAGCTGATGGCATTTGCGGGACCGGCCGGAGCGCCCGGCACGCCCGGACAGGCCGCAACCAGCGGCATGGGCGGCGCTTCCGGCACGAGAGGCCCGGCCCCTGCGGCAGGATCAGGAACCCCCGCCCAAAAGGGAGTGATCATCGTTCCCTCCGACCTCGACGTCGCCTTCCACGCAAAGGTTAAAAAGATCGAATACAACGGACTCAATATCGACTCTTTTTCCGGCGGCGTCAGCATCGACACGGGTGTCGTACGGCTCGACACCACCAGCTTCCGGCTCGCAGGGGCGCCGGTCCGGATGAACGCCTCCTATGCGAGCACGACCCCGCAAAGCGCACGCTTCGATTACCATATCCAGGCCAGGGACTTCGACGTCCAACGCGCCTACAGGGAGGTCAGCATCTTCCACGACCTTGCCAGCTCTGCGTCAAAGGCGCAGGGGATCATTTCGCTCGACTATAGTCTGGCCGGCAGGCTCGATGGGAATATGTTCCCGGTATATCCCTCGCTGAAGGGAGGGGGTACGCTATCGATCAGCAAGGTAAAAGTAAAGGGCCTTCGACTGTTCAGCGAAGTAAGCAAAGAGACGAATAAGGATGTTAACGATCCCGACCTCTCAAAGGTCGATATCAAGTCTACGATCAGCAACAATATCATTACGATCGAACGTACGCGCATGAAGGTTGCAGCCTTTCGTCTGCGGATCGAAGGACAGACGAGCTTCAACGGTCAGCTCAATCTCCACTTCCGGGTCGGGCTGCCGCCTTTCGGGATCATCGGCATCCCGGTGACCGTGATAGGAACTCAGGATAAGCCCGTTATAAAGGTCCGGCGGGCCAAAGGTTCGGACGCACTGGAGGAGGATAAAGACGACGAGGAAGGAAAAGACTCGCTGCCGGCGGCGCCGGCAGCCGGCACACCACGGGGCGGTCAATAATATCTCCCGATCACCGGATCATCGACGATCGTCTTCTTCAGCACAGCCGCATCCACCGGCCCTTCCTTCGCATAGACTATTTTGCCGCCCGGCTCCACCACCAACGTATAGGGCAGGGCACCCTGCCACTTGGGATCGATCGCTTCGATCAGCTTGTACTTGTCGTCGATATTAAAGATATAGTTCGTATTCGAAGCCTGTGATCGCTGCAGGAATTGCAGGGCCTTCGCCCTTTTGGCCGGCTCGTCCGCGCTGATGCTGATAAACTCGAAATCCCTTCTGCGGTACATCCGGTTGATGTCGACAAGGTCGGGGAACTCCGCGACACAAGGACCGCACCAGGTAGCCCAGACGTTGATCAGCCGCAGCTTGTCGGAGTGGTTCCTGACGAGCTCCTTTATCCCGTCCGCCGTGATGGTGTCCAGCTTTACCGGCTCGCTTGCCCATTCCTGTTTTGCCTTTTCGATCCAGTCGCTTTTTTCCGCCCACTTTATGGAACAGCCAAATACCTTGGTGGTTTTTACCGGCGGCTCTTTGCCGGCGAGAAGAGCGTCGATGGCGTTGCGCGTGTCCAGTGTAGTAGGCGTCCTGCCCGGCTTTTCTACGTCATCGACCCTGCCGGAATAACGCAGCTTACGATCCTTATCAAAGATGAAAACATGCGGAGTGGCGATAGGGCCGTATTTCTTTGTAACCTCTTCGGTCTTGCCGTCATAGAGATAAGGGAAATTGTAGTGTTTTTCGACGGCGCGGCGCTTCATCTCCTCAAAGCTGTCGCCCATATCGGTATAGCCCAGCTCGTCGAGGCGGATCGAAGACGGGTCGTTGGGCATGATGGCTACGACGGCCACGCCTTTGCTGCGATAGTCCGAGGTCAGCCGGATCAGCCGGTCCTCATACGCCTGCGCGGTGGGACAGTGATTACAGGTGAAAACTACTACCAGGACACGTGCATCTTTAAATGAAGAAAGGCTGTACTCCTTTCCATCCGTAGCAGGAAGTCTGAAGTCGGGCGCGGCAGAGCCGATCGGCAGCGTCGGATGATCTTCCCCCCGCGGACCCGGACCGTTCCGCAGGCCCGATCCGTTCCGCAGACCCGGCCAGCCCGCACGACCGGCCACAAAAGAAAGACATAGCAGGAGGAGGGCACAATATTTCATATAGCGGCATATTTCATGAAAGTTACAAATTTAACGGCCGTAATTTCCCGCCGAATCGCTAAATTGAAGGTCCTGATGTAGTAATGATGTAGTGAAAAACGGGGTCTGTGCGTCAGGGAACCGTAAATTACACGCGCAACGAATTGTTCCATATGGGTCGCCCCGCGGGCCCGCCAAAAAAACACAAGCACATGCACAGCAGAAGGTCCTTTCTAAAAACCACAGCAGTCTATTCCGCCGGCATCCTTGCCGCACCTTCCATTTCCAATGTCTTCGCCGCCGGAAAGCCGACCATCGGCCTCCAGCTCTATACCGTCCGCGATGCCATGGCGAAGGACCCTAAGGCCACCCTGGCCAGAGTCGCCGAGATCGGCTTCAACTCCCTCGAAGGCGCCACCTATACCGGAACAGAAACGTTCTATGGCATGGACCCCGCCACCTTTGCCGGCGTCCTCAAGAGCAATAACCTGGTCATGCGCAGCTGCCACTATCGCCTTGGCGAAGACGGCTCCGGTCTGGCCGACCCCAACAAAGGGACCATCCTCCACGACTGGGACAAAGCCGTAGCCGACGCCCACGCCCTCGGGATCCGGTATATGGTCTGCGCCTGGTTATCCCCCAAAGAGCGTATGGGCCTCGATCACTATAAGAAGATGGCCGAAGAGTTCAATGTCGCCGGCGAGAAATGTAAAAAGGCAGGCATCCAGTTCTGCTATCACAACCATGACTTTGAATTCGACAAACAGGACAATAAATATCCCTACGACGTTCTATTGGATAATACCGACCACAGCCTGGTAAAGATGGAAATGGACCTCTACTGGGTCACAAAGGCGGGTCAGGACCCGATAAAACTTTTCAACCAACACCCTGGCAGATTCCCGCTGTGGCACCTGAAAGACATGGACAGCACACCCGCCCATGCGTTTACCGAAGTAGGCAACGGGACCATCGACTTTAAAAAGATCTTCGCCAATAAAGAGAAGGCCGGCATGAAGTATTTCTTCGTCGAACAGGACAAATGCCCCGGGTCCCCGTTCGATAGTATCACCAAAAGCATCACCTATATAAAGAAGAATTTGGTCTAGGTCCCCGGCGGAGCTGCCGTGCCCTGCACGTGCAGCTCCATCAAAAAATCAAACAGGTTCGTCTCCGTCGATATCTTAAGCTTTTTCCTCAGCCGGTATCTGCTGATCTCGACCCCACGGGTGGAAATGTTTTCCAGCTGCGCGATCTCCTTGCTCGACAGGTTCATCCGCAGATAGGCGCAGAGCTTCATTTCGTGGGCGCTCAGGGAGGGATATGCGGTTTTGAGTATCCGCAGGAAATCGCTCTGGACCTTATCGAAATGAATGGCAAACTGCTCCCAGTCCTTGTCCATCTTGTTCTCCTCCTCGAGGATCCGAAGCATTTTTTTGAACTCATCCGCCGACCCATCGCCGTTGCCCGCCTTTTTGAGGCGGACCAGCTCTTCCCGGATATTGCTCAGCAGCTCGCCCTTCTGCACCAGGTGCATCGCGGTCGAAGCCAGCTCGGTATTCTTATGCTCGATCTCGGATTCCAGCTTTTCGTTCTTTAGCTTGACGATCTCCTTTTCGGACTTTTCCATCTCCAGCTGGTGCAGGTATTGCAGCCGTCGCCGCTCCTCTTCGTGGCGTCGCTGCTGTCTGCGAAATGTCCGCCGCTGCCATAGAAAGAGCAGGTAGACCAGCCCGGCAAACAGCAGGACATAGGCGCCATAGGCCCAGCCCGTCTGATACCAGGGCGGGAGGATGCTAAAGCTATAGGTGCACACGGCCGACTCGTTTCCCAAATTGCTCTTGGACCTGACCTGGAAGGTATAGTTGCCGGCGGGCAGATTGGTGTATTCTTTCTCTGTCTTTTTCGACCACGACGACCATTCCCGGTCGAAGCCCTTCAGGCAATAGCTATAGGTGATACTGTTCTGCGCGGCATACAGTGGGGACGTATATTCGAAATGAAGCCCGTTGAATTTACTTGAAATGCTGCGGACGGCGGAAGCAGGCTGGTCGAGGCTGTCGCTCACCTCTCCGTAGTAGCCGGCAAAGAGCAGGCTGTCGGTCTTGCCCAACGCATGCACAGTGCGTATCCTCACCTGCAGCCGATGGCGGTTCTTTTTGTATTCTTCGTAGTTGATGTGGTAGAAGCCCTTTTCAGCGCCTACGAATACATTGTATTTATTGTACGGATAGATGTGTTCATAGTCCGCCACCATCTTGCCGCTGAGCTCGGGGAAGTAGATGGTCTCCGGCTGGGGTCCGGAAAGGTCCACGACACCAAGGCCACCGTCTTCGATGAACCAGATATTGCCCGCGGCATCCTCCTTCAGATGCCGGATATTCCTTTCCCCGAAAAAACCCTTGAACCAGGGAGAAAGCTCAAAGCCATCCTGATTCGCGTTGTATTCATACACACCCTTTTCGGTGGCAACGACGATATGATTCCTGATCTTGAAGAGATGATTCCGGAGGTTCGAAGGAAGGCCGTTGCGGTCGTTATAGTATTTGATCTTCGGATGCGCAGTATCGCTCATGTCTATCCGATAGACGCCCCGGTACGGATGCGCCACCCAGATGGTATTGTTATTGTCGATGGCCATGAACTGAGACCAGGCCGAATAGCCCGGCAGACTCCCCTCGAACGTATAACGGCCTTTGTCATACCGGATCAGGTCGATCCCCAGTGCGCTGCCCCCGATGACCAGCGAAGAGGGCAGGACATTGGAGAAAGGCAGGAAGCTCCAGTGCGATGCATGGGCGTTGATCGGGATCAACTGCTCGTTCCTGATCTGGAATGCGCCGTCGTGATGGCCCAGCAGCAGGTCTCCGTTGATCTCGGAGAGCTCGAATGTAGATCCTTTCGTACCGGGTACCGACCTGAACTCACCCCGCAGCATGCTCAGGTCGCCGATATCGTCCACCGGCAGGCTGTAAAGACCGTTGGAGGTTCCGACAAAGAGCTCCTTATTATATATTATGGAGGTATAGCCATAGCCCTCGTTCATCTTCTCGGGATAGATATGCTTCACCGAGTTGTTATAGGCGATTAGATCTATACCGTTGTCCAGCCCCATCCAGAGGTTCTTGTTCTTGTCCAGGAACAACATCAGGATGTTGTTATTCTGCAGACCCTCCTTCCGCGAGAGGTTTTGTATGATCTCCCCTTTCTTGCTGACGATATACGTTCCTTCCAGATTCGTCCCGATGGCCAGCCAGTCCTTGTTGACGGATATAGCCGTCAGGACCCGCTGGTTCCTGAAGGGGTCGGCCCCCGCAAAATGAAAAGGCGTCAGCGTCTTTCCGCCGGTCAGGATATAAAACCCGGTATTCACAGTTCCAAGGAAGCTGCTGTCCCTGCCGATAGAGAACAGACAGGTCGCGAGGTAGTTCGCCGGCAGGATACCGGTCTTTATAAAGGGAGTCCAGAGACCATTCCTGAACTCCAGCAGCCCGTTCCTTCCATCCTGAGCTACCAGCTGGCCATTGCTTTCTCCCAGGAACAGCCATTCGGAGGCGGCTGAGTATACGGTGACCGTCTTATTGCTGAGCTGGAATATCTTCTCCCGGCAGAGAAAAAAGACGTCAGTCCCGGAGACTACCGTAAACCAGATATCCGAGAAGGAATAGTCTTTCTCCTGGAGCAGGCTCTTGAGTGAAGTAAAAACCAGCCGGCCCGACCTGTCAGGGGAAAAATATCCGAAATCGTCCTGGGCCCCGACATATATACGGTTGTCCTTGCCGATAGCGACCGACCGGACGACGGTCCTGGTCGAGACGGGATAGCATTTCCAGTAATTCCCGTCAAAGCTCAGGAGGCCTTCGTAGTTGGCAAAATACATGACTCCATTGGCGTCCTGGGCAACTCCCCGGTTCTGGGTGCCCGCATTGTAAATTTCCCGCGGGTAATTGATGATATCCGGGATCCCGATGGTATTCTGTGCAACGCCATCCAGGGTGGTCCAGGCCAGGATCGTCAGAAATATGGCAATAGGCAATCTCATTCACTTAAAGATAAAATATTTTGAAGATCGCCCGGATGAAAGAAGTAGCTGCTTATCGCCTTAGTGAGATTTGATGTAGCGATGTTGTGGCAAAAAGCAGTGTTTAAAGCGGGCCGGGAAGCTTTGATGTAGTCTTGATGTAGCCAAAAACTGGCAATTTGAGCAATCGGCGTATAAATTTGTCGTGGTAAATGAGAACCCAATGATATCCAAACAAACTAACGTTTTGCTACTGCTTCCGGTGCTGCTTGCCTTCTCCTTATCCCTTAACGCCCAGGGCCTCGGTATTTTTGAAGGTCATGGGGATGTGGGTACTAATGTCAAACCCGGCAGCGCCACTTTTATTCCTCAGACAGGTCAGTACGTTATCACCGGCGCCGGCTACAATGTCTGGGCGGATCACGACGAATTCCAGTACGTCTGGAAGAAGATGAAAGGCGATTTCATCCTCAATGCCCGGGCGGAATTCCTTGGCACCTGGGTCAATTATCATCGGAAGGTCGGCTGGATGGTCCGGAAGAGCCTCGACGGCAACTCCCCCCATGTCAATGCCGTAGAGCACGGCGACGGTCTGACCTCGCTGCAGTTCCGCCGCACGGCCGGCGCCCAGACCGAAGAACACAAGCTACCCCTTACAAAGGCCAATATCCTGCAGCTCGAGAGGAAAGGGAACCAATACATCATGCGGGCGGCCATTTATGGCGAGCCTTTTGTCACGGATACCATCGCCGGCATCGACCTGGGCGATGAGGTCTATGTGGGCCTTTTCGTAGGCTCGCATAATTCCGATGTTCTCGAGACCGGGGTCTTCAGCAATGTCAGCATTACCGTTCCCTTCAAAGGCGAGGCCGACCAGCGGACCCAGATGACCCTGGGCAGCAATCTGGAAATACTGGAAGTCGCCTCGGGACACCGTGAGACCATCTATCAGGTGCCATATTCGATACAGGCGCCCAACTGGACACCCGACGGGAAAAGCCTCATTTTCAACGACGCCAAAGGAACGATCTTCAAATTTGACCTGGCCAGCCGCACTCCTTCACCGATCAATACGGGTACTGTCACCCACAATAATAATGACCACGTCATCTCCTTTGACGGTCAACAGCTGGGTCTGAGCAATTTTGTACGCGAACTGGGCGGATCGATCGTCTATACGGTGCCTATCGGCGGCGGTACGCCAAGGCAAATAACGCCTAAAGGACCGTCATATCTGCATGGATGGTCGCCGGACGGAAAGGACCTGGTCTTTTGCGGCGAGCGCAACGGCGAGTTCGACGTATATAAGGTCCCCACAGCCGGAGGAAAGGAGATCAGGCTAACCACGTCACAGGGTCTGGATGACGGTCCCGAGTATACACCCGACGGGCGATATATCTATTTCAATTCCGTGCGGTCGGGGTTGATGCAGATCTGGCGTATGAGACCGGACGGCAGCGGCCAGGAGCAGGTGACCAACGATGACCTCAACAACTGGTTCGCCCATATCTCCCCGGACGGGAAATGGTTTGTATACCTGTCCTTTCTGAAGGAAGAGACCCCAGCCAATATCCACCCGCCATACAAACACGTCTATATCCGGCTGCTGCCGATCGACGGGAAAGGAACACCCAGGGTCCTTGCCTATGTCTATGGCGGGCAGGGCTCGATAAATACCCCGTCCTGGTCACCCGACGGGAAGAGGATCGCGGTCATCAGCAACAGCGACATGAGCTCGAACCAGTAACAGACGATTGCATATGATTATGAGTGTTTAACAAAGCTCGATTATTAAGATATTTGCTGCTTATAATCGTAAGCCATGAAAAGATCCATTGGATATTGTCTCTTCATCTCAATATGCCTGCCTCTCTCCGGCTGGACCCAAAACCTGGTGCGTCAAACCCGGCTTTCTCATTTTGGTCTCCAATCCTCGGCTGTCGTCGGAGAGCGGGGCGACATGCTCTCCTCTGCCAACTACCGCGAAACCAACTACTGGTTCCCCGTGGAAGTCCCCTGCACCGTCCTCACAGGGCTCGTCGCCAACAAGGTCTATCCCAATCCCTACATCGGGATGAACAACATGCTTATCCCTGACGCCTCTGATACTTTCAATCAGCGGTATCACCTGGAGCAATACAGCTATCTCCCCGGTGAGCCCAATCCCTGGAAGAAGCCGTACTGGTACCGGACCAGCTTCTCTGTCCCGGCAGGCGATAAGGGCAGACATTTTGAGCTGGTCTTTAAAGGGATCAATTATCGGGCGGAGGTCTGGGTCAACGGCCGGCTGATCGCCGATTCAGCCAGGATGGTGGGGATGTTCGAGGAATTTGACCTCGACGTCAGCGGCGCCATTCATGCAGGGGAAGAAAATGGCCTTGCCGTAAAGATCTATCCGCTCGATGTTCCCGGCGAGCCGGCGACACCGCAGCTGGAGGCGCTCGACGACTTTTATGACAACGGCGGGCCGACCGGCGATATCGGCAAGAATGT
>JAFDYE010000028.1 GCA_018267585.1 Bacteroidota bacterium | reverse complement strand
GTTCCCGGAAGACTACTTCTGTGACGTACAGGTGCTTTTGAGCCTTGTATCGAGCGACTACGAAGTGATGCCCGATTCGCTGGCCTGTCTGGCTGCAAGCGCAGCGCTGGCCGTCAGCGATATTCCCATCAAAGAGATCATTTCCGAAGTCCGTATCGGCCGCATCGACGGACAGTTCGTCGTCAACCCCAGCCGTACCGAGCTGGAAAAGGCCGACCTGGAGTTCATCATTGCTGCGACCGAAAAGAACCTGATGATGGTGGAGGGCGAAGCGAAGGAATGCAGCGAAGAAGACCTGGTGAAGGCCCTGGAGATCGCACACGACGCGATCCGCATCCAGATAAAGGCCCAGGAAGACTTGAGGGCCAAGGCCGGAGTAACAGCCAAGAGAGACTATACAAAACCCGAGCAGAACGAAGAGCTGCAGCAGAAAGTGGTTGCGTTCACCAAGGAGAAGATCTACCAGATCTCCCGAAGCGCCAGCGCCAAACACGACCGCAGCGATGCCTATGACCAGCTGAAGAAAGAGCTGATCGAATCTCTTGGCGAAGAGGCTACGGACGCCGAAAAGAAGCTGGCCAAAAAATACTACGCGGATCTGCAGTGGGAAGTGGTCCGCAACATGATCCTGGATGACCGCATCCGTCTCGACGGACGTTCGCTGGACCAGGTCCGCCCCCTTGCGATGGAGGTCGATCCTTTGCCGACGCCGCACGGCTCCTCCCTGTTCACCCGCGGAGAGACGCAGTCGCTGACGACGGTTACCCTCGGTACGCCGCTGGACGAGGTGCTGATCGAGAGCGCGGCCAAATCTATCGATTCGAAATTTTTCCTGCACTATAATTTCCCCCCATTCAGCACCGGTGAGGTGAAGATGATGAGGGGACAGAGCCGTCGTGAGGTGGGACACGGTAACCTGGCAATGCGTTCGCTCAGGCAGATGATGCCCGGTTCCGACTATCCCTATACCGTGCGTGTGGTCAGTGATATCCTGGAATCCAACGGTTCTTCTTCGATGGCTACGGTTTGTGC
>JAFDYE010000289.1 GCA_018267585.1 Bacteroidota bacterium | reverse complement strand
GTGCAGAACTAAAACGGGATATTTTGTAAGAACACCTGAAAGTTGATATTTCTCTATTCAGGCGTCAGCGATTGCTTTTGTGCTAAATATCCCGCTTGGGAAATTGCTATTATTTCCATTGAAGACCCAAATTTCCATCGAAAAACAAAAAAGCACCTGAAATAAAAATTCCAAGTGCTTGTGTGTGAAGTGACTCCGTCAGGATTCAAACCTGAAACCTTCTGATCCGTAGTCAGATGCTCTATTCAGTTGAGCTACGGAGCCTTTTGTGACTCGTTGACTTCCCCGTAAGGGGCTGCAAATATACGGTGAAATTTATAAAAAGGAACAAATCGTTTGTAAAAAGTTTAGAATGAAGGGGTGAGCATCATTCATAGATTTTCATGGCGGTCTTTTCCACCATTCCTTTTGGCAGGAGCCAGGCCATGGCCGCGCCTAATTTATTAATAAAGCCGGTGATCACCTCGCTTTTGCCGGCCAGCATGGCCCGCACGGCGATCGTGGCAACGGCCTGGGGGGACATATTGAATTTTTCGGCGGCCTTCATCCCTTTTTCGCCGAGTTGGGCGCGGTTGGGAAAGTCGGTGTCGGTGGCGCCGGGGCTTACGACCGTGACGGTGATGGGGCCATGAGCCAGTTCCTGGTGGAGGCCGCGGCTAAAGGAAAGGACGAAGGCCTTGGTTGCGGCGTAGATGCTCAGCCTGGGCACGGCCTGGTAGGCTGCAGAGCTGGCAATATTCAGGATATAGGCGCGGCCCTGGGTCTGCAGGTCTGGCAGGAAAAGCCTTGTGAGGCCCACCAGGGTCTGCATGTTCAGCTGCATCATATTCCAGTGCTCTTCGAGCGAATATTTTTCGAAAGGGCCGCTGAGGCCGTAGCCGGCATTGTTGACGAGAACCTGGACGGTATAGCCTTTGGCGCGGCTCCAGTCGAGGACGTTCTGCGGGGCGGAAGGGCGGGAGAGGTCGAGCGCGTACCAATCGACCTTCACTTTGTAGCGGGCGACGATCTCTCCGGCCGTCTGTTCGAGCAGGGATTCAGAGCGTGCGACGAGCAGGAGGTTGAAGCCTTTTGCGGCCAGCTCATTGGCGACGGCTTTGCCGATACCCTTGCTGGCACCGGTGACGAGTGCGTAGTTCATGTAGCGAAGATAAAGAGGTTGTAAGATATAAAAGAGGCTGCGGGTTGCGCAGCCTCCAAAATATCATATGGTCGTGGGCTCAGTTAGTTCTGTACTTTCGACGCCAGGCGGTGGTAGAACGGCGTCTTGCTGTTGGCATCTTTTGGCATGTATTTACCGGTGATGATGGGGACATACATTACCCTGCGGCGGCTGGCCTCGCCATACAGCGGGGACTGCTGGGCCCTGTGCCAGATGCGGCCGTCATGCACGGTGAGGTCACCCGGGTGCAGGTCGAATCCTATCTCACGCCGGTCGGGGTTATTGTCAATGAAATATTTCTTGCCAAACAAAAGACGGAGGATGCCTTGCTTGTGGGTCCCCGGCAATACGCGCAGGCCGCCGTTCTCGAACGGGGTGTCGTCCAGGTGAATACCAACGTTCAGCATCGGCATGATCTTCTGACCGAGGAACAGGTCGCGGGGGCTGTCGGTATGCCAGCCCATCTGCGTGAAGTTGCTCTCCGGCATGCGGACATAGTGATTGAGGATAAGCCCATCCTTCTCGTTCTCGCTGATGCGTCCTTCGTAGGGGGCGAGCAGGGCGGTAAGCGCCTGGATGCGCGGATCCTGCAGCAGCTCGTGCAAGGGCTGGCTATACAAAGAAAGAAAACACATCCGCTGGATCATCTTGTTGCCGTGCTCATCCTTGCCAAATTTCAACGGGATGCCGTTGACCTTGTCGCGGCCTTCATCCAGCCACTGTTTTTCAATCCTGTTCAGCTCAGATATGAATAATTGAACGGTCTCCGAATTCAGTACATTCTTAAAAATGATCACGCCGTACTTGTCGAAAAAGTTGAATTGTTCTTCTGTTATCTTATCTCCGAGGACAAAATCGGGACATTCGAATTTTTTCATAAATGCTAGCTTTATTTGAGAAAAGGAGGGTCACATCCCTTTCAGCTTCGTAGCTTCTAAATATTGGGTTAATTAATTTTTAACAAATTGTGAATTCATTAAACATCAAATGTAAGAAAATTAGAATTTTCAATGTTATTTTGCCGCATTTTATCGACGAACATTAATAAATATAATACAACATTGCCTTTCTATTCGTTCAGAAAACAGCAATTTATCTATTTTCTTGGGCTTTGTTGCCTTATTTTTATCACTAAGGGCCTTAAAGCCCAAAATGACAGCCTCCACAGGGTGCCGGTGGAAAAGCTGCCGCTGCCGATAAAAAGTCCGGCAAATATACGGCATGTTCTTGTTTTGCCAATTATTGCCCGGTCGATAGAGACCGGCTGGTCTTTTGGCATGGTCAGTGCTGCCACCTTCCACCTAAAAAGCCGGGACACACTGACGCGGACCTCTAACGCACAGGCGCTCGCACTTTATACAACCCGTCGGCAGTTCGTCGTGGCGCTAAATGGTTCCATTTATTTTCCCGGCGAACGATTTATCCTGAACGAACAGTTCTCCTACAGCAGCTACCCGGATAATTTCTGGGGACTTGGCAAACACGCGGCGGATACCAGCAAAGAATCCTATAAATATAAGCAGTATTACATTTATCTCCACCCGCAGTTGAGGGTAGGCCGCGGATTGTTCCTGGGGCTTGTGCATGAATATCAACGTGTTTTCGACGTAGAATATACGAGGGGAAAACTATTTGACCTGGACAACGTGGCGGGCCGCTATGGCTATCACGTCTCCGGATTGGGCCTGAGCTTCACCTATGATACCCGCAACAACGCCTTTTCGCCCGATCATGGCGCGATGCTGCAGTTCTGGTTTGACCATTTTGCCTCTTTTTTAGGGTCTGATTATCAATATACTAACTTTGTCTTTGACCTGCGCCGTTATTTTCGGGTATACAGGGGTCAGGTGCTGGCCTTGCAGGCCTTTGGCAGCTTCAACTCCGGTGAGACCCCGCTGCGGAGCCTCGCCTACCTGGGCGGCGCCGGCAATCTGAGGGGATATTACGCCGGACGGTATCGCGACAAGAATGCGGCGATCATCCAGGCTGAATACCGGGTACCGCTGTTCTGGCGGCTGGGCGCCGTCGGTTTTGGCGGCATCGGCAATGTAGGGCCAAGATTCGAGGAGGTGAACCTGGACGACCTGAAATATTCTTTCGGCGGGGGACTTCGCGTCGCGCTCAACCGGGCCGAGAAGCTAAATCTGCGGCTGGACTACGGTATCGCAGGCGGACATTCCAGTGGATTCTATTTACAGATAGGAGAAGCTTTCTAATAAAGGTATCCGTCGAACTCTTTTACGATCGTCTTTCGCGCCAGCTGCCAGGATATCCAGGCAAACAGCAGTCCGCCCAGCACATCCAGCGTATAGTGTACGTGGTGCACCAACAAGAGCAGCCCGACGCAGCACGTAGCCAGCAGGGCCAGCTTTTTGTCGGTCTTTCCGGGTATCGTAAAATAAAGAAGGAAGATCGTAGACGTATGACCCGAGAAGAAAAGGTCTTTTGTCACAAACTTATCCCCATAAAAGAAATTGCTCAGCGGATCCTTCAGGGCGATCAGTCCCGCGGGTGGATCCAGTGGAACGAGCGTGATCGTTAGCGTCCGGAAGATGCATAGAAAGATATAGGCCCAAAGGAAGGTGACGAACATCGCCGGTGTCTGCGCCGCCCGGAATGTAGCCAGCAGAGTAATGGACCATATAATGATAAATAGCGCCAGCGATACATTATGGGGCGGGAGTAACCGCAACAGGGGATCGTTCAGCACGATCCCCTGCCTCAGCTCGATGGTCTGAAAAAATATAGGGAACAAGGACAGAATACAGACGATAACCACCATTCCGGCCATCACCTTCCGACGAAATGCGGGTTGTTGCCAGGCGCCGGCCCATTCTTCCTTGACAGTGATAAATGTAGTGTTCTGTGGCATGTGATCTCACAAAAGTACAATTATCCCGAATTAACGCAAATTTAATAGCTCGTTAATGCCAGGGTCATATTTTGTATCCTCCGACGCGGCCTAATAGTGCCAACGAACGAACGCCTCCATAGCGGCGTATTTCGTCAAGCCCAACTGCGCATATAAGTCCGCGGTATTGGCGTTGCGGTCTTCGGCCCTTTGCCAGAATTCGCGGCTGTCGCTGCCCTGGAACGGAACCATATCCTTTTGGGACTGGTGGATAAAGATGCCAAAACGTTTTTTCAGCACCTGGTCGGGACTCATCGGTATCGCCATTTCAATCTCGCTGATGTCCCACTCCTGCCATGCTCCCTTGTACAGCCAGAGCCAGCAGTCCTTCAGCCACTCGTCACCGGCTTCCTTGATCCTTTTCAACGACTCAAAAACGATATCCAGACATACTTTGTGTGTCCCGTGCGGGTCAGCCAGATCGCCGGCGCAATAGATCTGCTGGGGCTTCAACTTGCGCAGCAGCTCGATCGTAAGCCGAACATCTTCTTCGCCCATCGGCTTCTTCTCGATGGTTCCAGTCTCATAAAAAGGCAGGTTCATGTAGTGGATATTTTCATCCTTTATGCCGACGTACCGGCAGGTAGCTTTGGCCTCGCCGCGACGGATGAGCCCTTTGATGGCCCTGATCTCCGGCGTATCGATATCGCTGGCCTTTTTATTCTTCAGATAGGAGGTAGCCTGCTGTAATATCTGCGAAGACTTCTTGCTGTCGATACCCGACAGAACCTCAAAGCCGACCGCGAAATCGAGATAACGGGTAACGAACTCGTCCGTCACTGCAATATTCCCCGAGGTCTGATAGGCAACGTGCACGTCATGGCCCTGGTCATGCAGCCGCATGAAGGTGCCGCCCATCGAGATGATGTCGTCGTCGGGGTGCGGGGAGAAGATCAGACAGCGTTTGGGGTAGGGTTCCGAGCGTTCGGGGTGCGTCGGTATATGCGGGCCAGGCTTGCCGCCGGGCCATCCGGTGATGCTGTCGCGCAGCATATAGAAGACCTGAAGATTGATCTCGTATACGTCGCCTTTTTCAACCAGCAGGTCGCTCAGACCGCTGTCGTTGTAGTCGGCGTTCGTAAGGCTGAGAATGGGCTTCCCTAGTTTGAGGGCCATATTGACGACGGCTTTGCGGATCATCTTGGGCGTCCATTCGATCTCGCCCGTTAGCCAGGGAGACTTGAACCGGGTGAGCTCGGAAGCGGCTACGTCGTCGAGCACAAAGGTCGCGTCGTTGTGCTGCTGCAGCAGGGAGGCGGGTATCTGCTCTGTGACATTGCCTTCCACCGCCTTCCGGATGACGGGGGCCTTGATCTGTCCCCAGGCCATCAGGATGATCCTTTTGGCCTTCAGGATGGTGCTGATGCCCATCGTGACGGCCAGGCGCGGAACCTGGGAGATATTCTGGAATTCGTGCGAGTTGGCGATGCGGGTAGAATTGTCCAGGGGCACCAGGCGGGTATGCGAGTAGATGCTCGACCCGGGCTCGTTAAAACCGATATGCCCGTTGTTACCGATGCCGAGTATCTGAAGGTCGATGCCACCGGCCTTTTCGATCATCTCCTCGTATTCGACGCAGTGTTTCTTAATGTCCTCTTTCTTCCACTGGCCGTTGGGAATATGACAGTTGGCAGGGTCGATGTCGACCTTGCTGAAGAGTTGCTCCTTCATGAAGCGGTTGTAGCTCTGCAGCGCGTCGTTGTCGATAGGGTAGTACTCATCCAGGTTAAAGGTGATCACATTCTTAAAGCTGAGCTTTTCTTCCCGGTGCAGCCTTGCCAGCTCGGCATACAGAGATTTGGGGGATGAACCCGTTGCGAGTCCCAATACCGTCTTTTCGCCTTTTGCATCCTTTTCGCGGATCAGTGCTGCGATCTCCTTGCCAATAAAACGGGAACCTTCTCCTAAAGAACCAAAGATCTTAACCGGAATTTTTTCGAATGAGTCTACCATGCTCATATTTCAACTGTTTTGTTTGTTTTGTTGCTTCGCCGCCGGCGCAGGCCGGGATGCCCCCGCCGGTGGATAGCCAGGTGGCACCGGTCTGGCCGGTATGCGCAGCGAAATTAATTGCAATTTCGCTTATTACCGGTGTCGGTAATTAAAAAATTGTAATCAAACGTTTGTGTAAAATTGCTAAAGAAGGAGCAAAAACAACTCCATCGTACCTGCCAGAATTGTTTTCAGCGACTTGATCGCCTGGTACAACAGATTGCGCGCGACCTGGTAATTGATGTTCATTATCTCGCTGACCTCCTCGTAGCTTAGGTTCTGATAGTATTTGAGGTAGATGATCTCGCGTTGCCGGTGTGACAGCTTTTGCAGCGCCGCCAGCACCCGCCGCTGCTTCTCGGCGTTCTCCTGTTCGGCGATCAGCATGCTCTCGTGGCTGAATTCGAAATTGACGTCATTATCGTACAGGGGCAGGAGCTTGCCTGTCTTTCGGAATGCTTTTAAGAGCTTGTATTTTAGCGCTTTAAGAAGGTATGCCTTGACAGAGAGGATAGGGGTGGCGGACTTGGCCTGCCAGACCTCGATGAACAATTCCTGGATGGTGTCCTCCAGCAGCTCGCTATCCGCCGTGAATTTGCCGCCAAAACGGTACAGTAGCTCATAGTGCGCCCTGAACAGTGCTGCAAATGCATCTCTGTCCCCCTTGCGGAAGGCTTCCCAAAGCCTGATATCTTCACTTGCAGGGCTCAATGGTAGTGTTTGAATGTCCATGAAAATAATGGATTCTTGGAAAAAACACTGAAAAAATGTAGTTTCGGAGCTTACACGTTCTGATGATCGATACGTACAATGAGCCGGAAGACCTTCTCGTAGATGAATCTTTTCTGGCGTGGCACTTCAAGCTGCCGGATGCCGAGCCGCAGAGATGGGAAAACTGGGTCAGCGGTCATCCGGACCGTGCCCGGCTGGTCCAACAGGCTATCCTTCTTTTGGATACGACCTGTCTTGGCGAGAAGCCCCTGCCAGTGCAACAGATTGCATCGGCGGAACAAAGACTGCTTCAGTCCCTTCCCGATACACGAAAGCTCTCTTTCTACAACCGGCGTCTCCGGATGATCGCCGCTGCCGTCCTCGTCCTGCTTGGCGCCGGCCTGATCTATGCGGTCGTCACGAGGTCGCGCGGCGCTTCGATCTCTACGGCATTTGGCGAGGTTACCAGCCGCCAGCTGCCCGACGGGACAGATGTCATGCTCGATGCCAATAGCAGGATCCGCTATGCGGGCGACTGGTCGGGGGGAAAGGACCGCGAGGTCTGGATGGATGGCGAGGCTTTCTTCCACGTGAGCAAGACTCCGGAGCACAGCCGGTTTATCGTTCACCTCACCCATATGGACGTCATCGTCACCGGCACCCGGTTCAACGTCATCAACCGCCATGGCGTAGAGAATGTCCTGCTGGAAGAAGGGAAGGTCATCCTTCGAAACAAGAAAGGAGAGCAGCTGCCGCTGACCCCGGGAGAGTTCGTCAGCTTTAATAAAGACCTGTGGCAGAAGAAGACGGTGCAGCCCGACAGCCTCATGGCCTGGAAAGAGCAAAAACTGGTCTTCAACGGTACGCCGCTGCGCGAGCTCGTGACCCTCGTCAACGATCATTATGATGTGCATCTGCAGCTTGCTGACAGCAGCATTGCCGACTCGACGATATCCGCTATATTGCCCAATAACAATCTTGAGGTGCTCCTGCAGGCGCTGGATGCGACGGCGGAGTACCAGGTAACGAGAGAAAATGGTAAGATAATTATCGGTTCACGGCATTATAGTCGCTGATTGAATGACCAAAACAGCTGTAGCATGAGAAAAACAAGCCTTTGCGGACAATTGCTTGTCTTTTTTCTGGGCGTGCTGCTTCCTCTGGCTGCGCGTTTGCAAACGCCTCCCGCAGAAGCTGCCCGGCGGCCCCTGATCGACGTGCTCGTTGAGCTTAACAAGGTCAGGGGTGTTTATTTTCTTTTCTCCCGCCAGCCACTTGGCCAGCAATTGGTCACAGCTCCTCCCGTGCAGGCATCCGGAATTTCTACCGAAAAGCTGCTCACCCAGCTGCTGCGAAATACCGGGCTATACTATAGAAAGGTGGCCGACCGGACCTTTGTCATCCTCGAAAAACGCCCCGCCGGAGCCGCCGCCGTTGGCGACAGCACCGCCGTGACACCGGCCAATGACCAGCTGGCGGCGGCGCCGGCGCCCGTCCGTCCCGACCATGTATCCGGCAGGGTATTTAGCGGAGACGGGAAGAACCTGCAGGGCGTAAGTGTAACGCTGCTGCATACACGAAAGGGAACCGTGACCGACTACTCCGGGGTCTTCCAGCTGGAAGCTCAGAAAGAAGATACGCTCCTCTTCTCCTTCGTAGGCTATCAGCTGAAAAGGCTGCCCGTCAGTCGTCTAAGCGCTGACGGGGTGCGCCTGGAGGCATCCGACCAGCCGCTGACCGAGGTGCTGGTTACGGCGCTGGGTATCCGGAAGCAGCGGAGATCGCTCGGCTTTTCGGCCGAAGAGCTGGACGGCTCCCTATTCACGCAGTCCCGCGAGACCAACCTGGGGAACGCCCTCGTCGGCCAGGTAGCCGGCGTCAGCGTCGACCAGAATGCCACCGGTCCCTATGGCAGCAGCCGGGTCCTTATCCGGGGCAACGCCTCGCTCAGCGGGAACAATCAACCCCTTTATGTCGTAGACGGCATTCCCTATGACAATACGACCATCGACAATGCAGGACAATTCGGCGGACTGGACCTTGGGGACGGTCTTTCCAATATCAACCCCGACAATATCGAGTCGGTCCTTATCCTGAAAAGCGTCGCTGCCTCGACGCTCTATGGCTATCGCGGGGGCAACGGCGCCATCCTGATCAGGACAAAGTCGGGTTCTAAAACCCGGGGATTTGGCGTCCAGGTCAACAACAATCTCACCTTCAATTCTGTGG
>JAFDYE010000288.1 GCA_018267585.1 Bacteroidota bacterium | reverse complement strand
GTTAAGGTCAAGCTGACGAAGGACGTCCGTGCGTCGTTCAGTCTGATCTGTGATCAGGTCGTTCCGCAGGCGAAATTTACGGATACGAGATTTGTAAAGGAACTGAAAGTGAGTTCACCGCTGTTGTCAAGGTCTCAGGGAAGGGCGATGACGGTAGATGCTGCCGTCCTTCTGCCGAAGGAGTACTATTCGGAGCCGCAGCGACAATTTCCCGTCTTGTTCGTCGTCTCCGGTTATGGCGGCGATTATCACCGCTATTCGGGCGATACTACGGCCTTTGGCAGGCCGTTCGATTCGGTGTCCTGCATCACTGTCTTTTTGGATGGCAACTGCGCCGGTGGTCATTCTGTATATGCGAACAGCGACAACAATGGACCATGGGGAGACGCCCTCACTACCGAGTTCATTCCCCAACTGGAAAAAACTTATCGTTGCAACGGGGCGAGGCTCTTAAGAGGACATAGCAGTGGTGGCTGGACGGTGCTCTGGCTGCAGACGCATTATCCCGATGTGTTTACGGGCTGTTGGTCAAGCTCGCCTGACCCCGTCGATTTCCGGAATTTTCAGCGGGTCAACCTGTATGAAGAAGATAACATCTATTACAAAAAGAACGGGGCTTCGAATGCTGTCGCTACTATTGCCGGATATTTTCCTGTGGCGACGATGAAACAGTGTTACCAGCAGGAGTTGGTGCTTTACCGGGGCGAGCAGATGCATTCGTTCAACCAGGTGTTCAGCGCGAAAGGCGCCGACGGTCAACCGGTGCCAATATGCGACCCTGTGACGGGGGCCATCGATAAGGCCTGTTTTGAGCATTGGAAGAAATACGATATCTGCGCCTATCTGCGTAATAACTGGCCGGTCCTGGAAAAGGGATTGGAGGGCAAGGTCCGGGTGTCGGTGGGCAACCAGGATAATTTCTTATTGAACTATGCCGTGCATATGCTGGACGATGAAATGAAGAAACTGGACACCCGATGGGTATTCGAGTACTATCCCGGGGATCATTTCACGTTGAATACTCCGGAGTATCAGGCCGCCGGTGCATCATTCCTGGCGCGACGGTATGCGGATTGGAAGATGGGGCATTAGTGACCTGCGGGCCGTTGTCCGAAATGAGAAGCCCGATGATGGAATTGTCTGTCACGAGGGTGGCAAAGGTTTTGCATCCCATTCATTACCTATTATCAATCATTAATTTATTATTTATGAAAAAGAAAAGCACCGTTGTGCCGGCAATACTATTGATTGTATTGTCGGGCTTGTTCCTACCCCGGATCCTGAGGGCGCAGGATGAGTCCCAGGAAAGAATAATTGAAGACAGCAAAAAGGCGAAGGCATCCTTTCTCAAGGCGGACCCGTCGATGGAAAATCTCTTCAAACATGCGGCGGGGTATGTCATTTTTCCCAATATTGGCAAGGGCGCGGTAGCGGTTGGCGGAGCTGCGGGAAAGGGAGCCGTCTATCAGAAAGGAGTAGTGGTCGGCACTGCCCAGATGACGCAGATAACGGTGGGTGCGCAGGCTGGTGGACAGGCATATCGCGAGATCATCTTTTTTGAGAACAAGGATGCGGTAGATCGTTTTATGCAGAATAAGGTTGAATTTAGCGGGCAGGCCTCGGCAGTGGCCGTCAAGGCAGGGGCGTCTGCCAATGCGAATTACAGAAATGGTGTGGTGGTGTTCTCTCAGGAAAAAGGCGGGTTGATGCTGGAGGCTTCTTTGGGAGGACAGAAATTTTCGTATAAAGGATTGAAATAAATGATCGGATTGCACTTCAGGGTGGCTATTTTTAGTCCGATCTTTGTCGGTTGGCTCAACAATGCGGCGCATCATACTGCTTACGTGCAGGCGATCGAGGCTGAGCGTGTACACGGTGGTTCGGGCGGGTCTTCTCCGTCGGGGGGCGCCGTTGCACCGGGAGATAGTTCGAGACCGGGAAGCGTGAATCCGATGGGGCCGTCTGTTCATACACCGGAAACTGACTCGGTGGGAAAATAGGGGACAACGAACATGATCGGGGGGAAAGTGGTAACTTAACGCAACGATGAAGGATGAGTATATAGAAATTCCGCCCGTGGGGTTTTTGAAGAAGTACGTAAAGCACTTCTATATCTTTAATAGCAGGGACAGCCGACCCGAGCGGATCCTGCCTCTTGGCACTGTTGAGATCACGGTTAGGCTTAGCGATAACGGAAACGATATTTTCCTCAACAACAGCGGTGTAAGGTCATATTTTGTCGTTCCAAAGGCATTGAAAAGGATCGTCGGGATCAGTTTGCAGCCGTGGGGGTTGTATGGGCTCTTTAGGGTTTCGCCGACGGAGCTTGCTGAGAGTAAGTTTCCCCTTCAGGATATTCTCCGGCCTCCCTTCGATGACCTTATACACCGGGTCGAGGACACAATGGATGCCCGCGGGATCATCGCCATACTTCAACAATCTCTGGTGCGGTGCGGAGAGAACCGGGACCATGAGATCATCCGGGATGCGGTATGCCAGATCCATAGATATCAAGGGCAGGTGCAGCTGCCTGAGCTCTTTCAACGGTATTGTCTGTCACCTCGCAGGCTCGAGCAGATATTTGAACGATCTGTCGGCATGTCCTTTAAGAAATATAGCAGGCTCAAACGGTTTCATTTCGCTGTGACGCAATTAACAAAAGACAGCAATCTTACGGCACTTGCCCTGAATGCCGGCTATTACGACCAGTCCCATTTTATCCATGAGTTCGGTGAGTTCGCGGGTGTCAGTCCGCGTGCCTATTTGAAAGAGAGCAATAAGCTGAATGCGATCAATGCGCGGTGGTGGTTTGGGAAATAGGGTGCGAAATTTCGTTTTTTTACAATTTCGTTCGCTGCGAATGGTCGTTATTTGCCTTGTGATGCAAAAAACCTGTCTATTACTCGCTATCCTAAGCCTTGGCTGTCACCGAAGGGACGATTCCGCCCTGACCCGTCGACTGCAGGCCCTGCTGGATGACAAAGAATATTTTAAACTGGAAAACCAATACAATGCCGCGAGAGATGATCTGTCCTTAAAAGACAGGTTATACTTTGCGGCTTTTGTCGACAATGCCTTCAACCGCAACGAGGCTTGTGTCGCTGAGGTAGATTCGAGTCTGCGGGAGGTCTTGCCGGACACGGTCAGGAGCAGGCTGCTGCTGATCCAGGAAGACAGCTATTTCAAATTGGGTGAGTATGCCAGGGCTGCGCACAATGACAGTATGATCATTGCCGCTAAGGCGCTCGACAGCAGCATGCTGAGCGATGTGGCGAACGATCTGCTCATCCGGAATGCCCTTAAGAACACGGCTCCGCAGCAGGTAAGCATTACCGACAGCACTACTGTCCCCTGGACGAAAGATGCCATCGGGCTTATCGAACTGCCTGTCGGCATCGACCGTCAGGCCGTGAATGCGATCTTTGATACCCGCGCCAATATCTCCTCGATAACGAAGTCATACGCCGAGAAGTTGCATCTTCGCCTGTTCGATGTCAGCTATACCGAGGGGGCTGGTATTACCGGGATCCAGTTCAAGGTTGGACTGGGTATGGCGGATAGTCTCTATATCGGCAAGCTGCTCATGAGAAATGTGGTTTTCCAGGTGATGCCTGATTCGATACTTTATATTGCGCCCATTAAATTCCAGCTGAATATCATCCTTGGATGGCCGGCGATTGCCGGTTTGCGGGAAATACGGTTTTATAAGGAAGGGAGGATGACCATTCCGAAGGTGTCCGGTGCGGGTATTGGAGGACATAATCTGGCGCTGGATGGACTTGATCCGGTGCTGGCGTTGGTATCGGGGAAGGATACGCTGCCTTTCCATTTCGATACGGGGGCGGGAACCAGCATTCTCTATTCTACTTATTTTGAGAAATATCGGGCCGAGGTCCGGAAGACGGCGATCAAAAAGAACCAGTCTTTTGGCGGAGCCGGCGGTGTTCAGAAAAAGGAGGTTTATATCCTGCCTGTGTTGCGGGTGGGTCTTGGAGGGAGGGCTGTTACTGTGGATAGTGTCAGTGTCGTTACCGATAAGATATTTCCAGGGGAGAAGTTCTATGGCAATATTGGCCGTGACTTCATGAATCAATTCAATGAGATAACGTTCAATTTCACGGATATGTATGTGAGGGGGAACTAAAGGGGTTGTAACCCGGTGGTGGATTGTTGCGTCTTACGGGCAAAATTGCCCGAATCATGCTCAAAAACTTCTGGAAGATCGCTCTTCGCCAGCTGGTGAAGCAGAAATTTTACTCCGCGGTAAAGATTGGCGGATTTGCCCTCGGGATTGCAGCCTGTCTGCTCATAGGACTGTATATACATGTTCAGCTGAGCTTTGACCGGGGGTTTCCGGGCGCTGACCGGCTCTACCGGCTGACGGGATATTTGAACGATAACGGGTCGGTTCGTAAGGGATCGGGGTGGCAGGCGCCTTTTGCGCAGGCGCTGAAGACCGAATTTCCCGACGTGGAAAGGACGGCCCGGCTGATGTCGTCGCCCTTGTTCTATGGGGCGGGAAGTAACCAGCTGCGGCCCATCGAAAGCAGCCAGGATAGCTATGAGCAGGGGTTTACATATGCGGACTCCAGTCTACCGGACCTTTTCGATTTCCATATGATCTATGGGGACAGGGCCAAAGCATTGAGCCAGCCGCAGACACTGATCCTCTCCAAAAGCAAGGCTGATAAATTTTATCCCGGCCAGGACCCGGTGGGGCGGCAGGTCATCCTCAACGACGACAGGGATCATCCCTGGACAATCGGCGGGGTGATGCAGGACCCGCCGGAGAATTCCCACCTGCAGTTCGACTACTATCTTTCGCTGACGGGTCACGAGCTCTGGAAGGGAGAGCAGCAGACCTGGATGGCCAGCAACTACGATATTTATGTGCTGCTACGCCCGGATGCCGGCCCGGCGCGGCTGGCGGATCGTATTACGAAGGTGATCATCAAAAAGTACTGGATACCTGCCATGGAGCAAAACGGCGTTCCGGATGCACAGCATGTCCTGGATAAGCTGGGATTTACGCTGCAGCCGGTATCTGACATCCACGGGACGGCGGATATGGAGGACCATCTTTCGCATGTGGACAGGAAATATTTGTGGCTGTTCGGGGCGATCGGCGTATTCGTGCTTCTTCTGGCCAGCATCAATTTTATCAACCTGTCGACGGCGCGCAGCGCCAACCGTGCGAAGGAGGTAGGGGTGCGAAAGGTGGCGGGCGCGGACCGGCGGGGGCTGGTCCGGCAGTTCTTGCTGGAGTCGATCGTGACCAGCGGGTTTTCCTTGCTGCTTGCTATCGGTCTGGCTGCGGTATTGCTGCCATTCTTCAATAAGCTGGCCGGAACGGCGATGCGATTCCCCTGGACTGCGTGGTGGCTGGCTCCGGGTGCGATCGTCGCCGCAGTGGTGATCGGGCTGATCGCCGGGCTGTATCCAGCCTTTTATCTATCGGCGTTTAGCCCGGTGCAGGTGTTAAAAGGTAACCGAGAGTATCGAAGGTTACGAACGAGGTGGAGCGTGTCGAAGCAGCTCCGCCGAAGTTCTGTTGGCCGCGGTGCCCGGCATTCGGGGCTTCGCAGCGGACTGGTTGTGTTTCAGTTCACGACCTCGGTGGTGCTCATCATTGCGACGATCGTCGTATACGGGCAGATGCATTTTATTTTGAATTCCAAAATGGGTTTTAACAAAGATCAGGTGATGCTGATCGAAGGAACGGGGACGCTGGGGGGGAGGCTTCCTGCCTTTAAGAATGAGCTGCTTAAGCTGTCCGGAGTGCAGGCTGTATCGAATAGTGATTTTCTGCCGATCAGCGGTCGAAAGCGCAACGGGAATACCATCTACAGGGCGGGCAGGGAGAAGCTGGATCCCGGCACCATGGTGCAAATGTGGAATGTGGATGTGGACTACCTGAAGGTGATGGGGATTAAGCTGGCCCAGGGCCGGAATTTCTCTCCCGGCCTGGCCACCGACTCGCAGGCGGCGATCATCAATGAGGCGATGGTCCGCAAGATGGGGCTGAAGCATCCGATAGGGGAGCGGATCAACTGGGGGCAGGGAAAGGGTGTGCCGATCATTGGGGTGGTAAAGGACTTCAATTATGAATCGGTCAAACAGCCCATCGGTCCCCTGGTGATGATGCTGGGTAACTGGACGACTACCGTAGCAGTGAGGACGAACACGGCGGATATCAAGGGACTGATCGCCGGAATCAGCAAGGTTTGGCGTGGATTTGCACCGCAGCAGACGTTGCGGTACGATTTCCTGGATGAGTCTTTTGCGCATATGTATGCCGATGTCCGGCAGACAGGGAATATTTTCACTTCGCTGGCGGTGCTGGCTGTTTGCATCGCGTGTCTGGGTTTGTTTGCCTTATCGGCCTTTATGGCGGAGCAGCGGCGTAAGGAGGTGGGTATCCGAAAGGTGCTGGGTGCCTCAATGATAGAAGTGGCCGGGCTGCTGACCCGGGATTTTTTACGGCTGGTGGCTCTTGCGGTTGTGATCGGTACGCCCATTGCCTGGTGGATCATGAGCTGGTGGTTGCAGGATTATGTTTACCGGATGACGATGGGGGCGGGTATTTTTATTGGAGCTGCGGTGCTGGTGATGGTCATAGCCCTGCTGACGGTGGGCTGGCAGGCGGTGAAGGCCGGGACAGCGAATCCGGTTGCGGCGTTGCGGGCGGAATAGGTATTTTTTGAGGAAAGCAAAGATGGGTTATATTCGTGATATGAAAACGGGTTGGTTCAAGACAGGGATCATTTTGTGGCTGCTTTTTGTTATGGGAGCAAAGGTGTCCGAGGCGCAGACGTCGGGGGAGCAGAGTTCTGGTGGGCGGATGTCAGGGGAGCAGGTGTCGGGGGGACGAATGTCCGGTGGGCGGATGTCGGGGGAGCAGAGGTCCGGGACGCAGACTGGTTATATTGATTCTTTGCTGGGGTGGCGGAGGAATTATATAGAAACGCATGAAATACTGAAGACGCCGGAGGAGCGTAGGCTGCTGCGCTTTTATGGCGTGAATCCAGATTACAGGGTGGATTGTTCTTTTGAAAGAGTTGCGGACAGTGGGTGGTTTGAGATGCAGACGTCGGGTAAGCCCAAGACGGCGAGGAAATATGGGCGGCTGACCTTCAAGCTGCATGATACGACGCTGCACCTGGTCGTGTTCCAGCTGCAAATGCTGCTGGCGAGGGCGGATACCCGGGAATTTTTATTTGTAGGATTTACGGATGTGACGAGCGCCGTGGACACCTATGGCGCGGGTCGTTATATAGACTGTATGATCGGGGATATCCACGGTAACAAAATGGTGTTGGATTTTAATAAGGCCTATAACCCGAATTGTGCGTATACGAGCGGATACAATTGCCCCATTCCGCCGCGGGAGAACGATCTGCCGGTGGCCATCTTGGCGGGGGAAAGGAATTACGGCGGTAAAATACATTGATCTATAATTAGACAGGGAATTTTGTGAAGCTGCTTGAAACTGATTGGTGATGCCGCTGAGTAGACGAACTGTCGGTCTGCCGGGGATGTGACTGGTTGGTCCGCTGAGCAGACGACTATTCGGTACGCAACGACTTGATCGGGTTTGCGGTGGCGGCTTTGATGGACTGCCAGCTGATGGTCAATAGGGCGATGGCCAGGGCGATGAGTCCGGCTTCGATGAATACGACCGGTCCTATGGTGATCCGATAGGCGAAGCCCTGGAGCCATTTGTTCATGGCCCACCAGCAGAGTGGGATGGCGAGGGCGGCTGCCAGGAGAACGAGTTTGATGAAGTCCCGGGAAAGGAGCATGACGATGCCCGATATGGATGATCCGAGGACTTTGCGGATGCCTATTTCTTTTACTCTTTGTTGCGCCATAAAAGTGGAGAGTCCGAAGAGCCCGAGGCAGGCGATTCCGATCGCCAGCAGGGCGAAGAGGGTGAAGAGCTGTCCGAAGTGGCGGTCTGCTTCGTATTGTGCGCCGAATGATTCGTCGAGGAAATGGAAGAGGAAGGGGCGCTGTGGGGCCACCTTGTCCCATGTGCTTTTCAGGCCTGCGATGGTTGCGGGAATATTGTCGCCTTTTATGGCGACGGAGATCCGGTTGAGGTCGCCCGGATAGCCATATCTTAGTGACAGAGGTTCTACTGCCTGGTGGAGAGATCGGAAATTGAAGTCTTTGACGACGCCGATGATCATTCCTTTTCTTCCCCATTGATCGAATTTTTTGCCTACTGCATCGGCGGGATTTGTATAGCCGAATGATCTGGCTGCTGCCTCGTTGATCACCATGGATTGCGCGCTATCGGACGGGTATGACCGGGAATAGTTGCGGCCGGCCAGGAGCGGAATATGGTAGGTGGGTATGAAGTCGAAGTCTATTTCGTACAGGAGGGGACCGACGTTGATCATTTTGCCGTCCGGCGCCTGCATCTGCGAACCGGCATTCGGGAGGAACTCTCCGGGGACGGCGCGGGAGGCGGCTACCGAGCGTACTCCAGGGACGCCGGCAATGGCCTGTTTAACCATATTGATCTGTTGCTGGACTTTCCCGTCGCCTTCAAAGTCGAGGATCACCATCTGGTCTTTTTGAAAGCCGAGGTCGTGTCGGTCGACGTATTTCAGTTGTGTATAGACGATGGTGGTCGCTGCGATCAGCGCGATGGATAATGAGAATTGAAAGACGACCAGGACTTTGCGAAATGAGATGCTATTTCCCGATGGGTTGAATTTTCCTTTTAGTACGGCCAGTGGTTTGAACCCGGACAGGAACCAGGCGGGATAGATGCCGGCCATGATGCCCACTGCGACCCCGAATGCGATAGTGTAAAGGGATGTCAGCGGGGTGAGGAAACGGGTGTTGGCAAGTTGCTTGCCGGATAATTTTTCGATCGACGAGATGCCGAGCTGTGCCAGTGTTATGGCGATCGCTGTTGCTATGAGGGCAAGGAGTATCGATTCGAACAGGAACTGCCACATGAGGCTGAACGGTCTTACCCCGAGCACTTTCCGCACGCCGACTTCTTTTGCCCTTTCCAGTGAGCGCGCGGTCGAGAGGTTCATGAAATTGATGCAGGCGATCAGCATGATGAATGCGGCGATGCAGGAAAAGAGGTATACGTTGAGGAGGCTGCCGGTGGGTCCCGGTTGTCTTGCTGCGACTGAATGGAGGTAGGCGTCCGTCATTTTCTCAAAGGCTATTGCGTATCCTTTGTCGTTGCT
>JAFDYE010000287.1 GCA_018267585.1 Bacteroidota bacterium | reverse complement strand
TATTTTATCCGGCTGTTCTCGGACAAGCTGAACAAGCGTCTGACAGGCATGAGCAAGGAGTTCCTCCAGGCGCTGGAGCGCCAGCCCTGGAAAGGGAATATACGCGAGTTGAAGAACTTGATCGAGCGGGCAGTCATCCTGACGGAGAACGACGTGCTGCAGGCAGAGACGCTACCCGCAGCATGGAGGGCGAATTCATCCGCCGGACCGCCCATATCCGCATTTGACCTGGCGAGCGTCGAGAAGCTGCACATACAACGTGTGCTCCATTATACACGTGGCAATAAGGTCGAGGCAGCCAGACTGTTGAACATCGGGCTGACGACCGTCTACCGGAAGATGGAGGAATACGGATTGAACGGTCCCTATTTGATTACGTCGGATATGGACACCTGATACCGGCAGCCGGCCAAATGGTCAAATCTTAAAATACTCCCTTACCCGGATAAGAAAGGCTTCCCTTTTGCGGCGCGACACTTCGACCTCCTTTCCATTGGACAGGATCACAGTCCCTCCCTCGCCCCGTATATACTCCTTTATATGAGCGAGATTGATCAGATAAGACTTGTGGATTCGGCAAAAGAAATTATCCTCGAGCAGCAGTTCATAGTCGATAATCGACCTGGAAGCAATAATATTCGTTCCGTCCACCGTGTGAAAGATGGTATAGCTGCTTTCACCCTCGCAATAAATGATATCGGAAAGATGGATGACCTGGAAGCCTTTCAGGCTGGAGACGCACAGTTTCATTTCAGCAGGCTTGTGCTGCAGGTTATAAAGGAAGGTGTCGACATTTTGTGAAGCATTATGCGTATTGATCCGGCCCGCAGCCCGCTGCACGGCATAGCTGAGCAGCATCTCATCCACCGGCTTGAGCAGGTAGTCCACGGCGCTGTACCGGAACGCCTGCAGCGAATACTGATCGTGAGCAGTTACAAAAATTATCTCGAAATGGATATCCTTTAGCTCGTTCAGAAGATCAAAACCATTCTGCCCGGGCATCGAAATATCGAGGAATACCAGCTGGGGCCTCTGCATTAGTATCGCCTGCACGGCCTGCCGGGCGTCACGACATTCTGCAACGACCTGCAGCTCCGGGCAGTTGAGCTCCACCAGCTTTCTCGGGGAGCTCAGCCCCCTGAGCTCGTCGTCTACAAGTATTGTTTTTATCATATGCTCGGTTTAACTGTCGGCAACTACTTCTTCAAAGGCCGGCACGACCAATTTGCTGACGGTGCCCGTGCCGGTGACCCCGCCGATCTCAGACTTATCCTGTATGGATAAGGAGCAGTGTATGCGATATTTTTCGTTCAGAATGGCGATACGCTGCCGGACATTATCGATACCCATCGACGCGTGCATTTGCTGCGAAACATTCTTATTGAGCAGCGACCGGCGGATACCGATGCCATTGTCCTCTATCTCGCAGACCAGCCTTTCTTCTTCAATGTAAAACCTGATATTGAGCTGCTTGTCGCCGGCATTGGGCAGCAGACCGTGCCAGATGGCGTTCTCGACCAGCGGCTGGATGAGCATGGGTGCGATCCTGATCTCATCGGCGTCTACGCCCTCCCTTATGCCGATGTGGTAATCGAAATCGGCAAAACGCAGCTGCTCCATTTCAAGATAGCTTTTCAGGTATTCTATGTTCTGCCGGAGCGTAATAAAGGTCTTGCGCGAATGCTCGAGGTTAAGACGTATCAGGTGCGCAAAACGGCTCAGGTAGAGGGAGGCGTTCCTGGTCTCCTGGTGAAGGATCATCTCTTTGATGCTGTTGAGCGAATTGAATATAAAATGCGGGTTCATCTGTGCAT
>JAFDYE010000286.1 GCA_018267585.1 Bacteroidota bacterium | reverse complement strand
TATAACAAATTAAAATGCGGTTAAGCGCGACCGTCCTGGTGCGCTAGCCACGATTCATCAGCTGGTTCCCCTGCCCCGCCGGGGGCATCGGATGTATCCGGTAGTAGGCGCGCTGGAGATGGAGCTTTGTGACGGGGGCGACCACCAGCGGCAGCTTCTCTACGACCGTCTCGCTGGAGTCCAGGCCAAAAGCCTTTTCTTCCGCCATAGCCAGCTTTTTCAGGCTGAAATAGGAGTTCAGGATAAAACCGTCGCGCACGGAGAATTCGTTGTCGTAGGAAAGGAATTTCTCCAGGATGACAAAACGGAAGTCTTCGGCGATATTGTGTTTTTTCAGCGAGGGGAACCGGCTGACGACATCCAGCTCGCGGTTCTCGATCATCTCCGTCACGACCTTCCGGAACAGCATGCCTACCTTGGGCTGGACGCGGAAGCCCAGTCTGAACTCGACCCGGATGACCTTGTCATCCATCAGCTCCTCCACGCCGTATTCCATCGTATAGGGTTCGTCTGTCCGTTCGATATGCACGAACCAATAGACGTCGGCCCTTTTCGGATTGTGGCTGAAAATGGAATAGAGAACCTTCTGTTCTATCTGATTCGGACGATTCGCCTTGGTGAGATAGATCAGGTGGGTCGCAAATTTATGCACGGATTCGTCCTTGCTCAGGCTGTCGAGTAAGGGAAGATGTTCGTTGAGGTCGATGAAATTCAGGAACCTGTTGTTGATCTTGCGCGCGTTGTACCAGATATACATAGTGAAGATAAGTCCGAACTCAAAGACCAGGAAGAAAAGCCGTTTGACGATCTTGACGGCATTGGCTATGAAGAAGGAAGTTTCGACACAGACAAAGACGACGAGGATCGGGACGACGAGGGTCATCGGCCAGTGTTTGACCCGCCTGAGGAACTGGTACATGAGTATCGTGGTCATAAGCATCGCGACGGTGATGGAAAAGCCATAGGCTGCCGTCATGCTTTCGGACGTCCGGAAATACAATACTACAAGGAAGCAACCGGTACAAAGGATCCAGTTGATGCTCGGAATATAGATCTGGCCGCGAATATCGGTCGGGTTCTTCACGGTCACTTTCGGCCAGAAATTGAGGCTGATCGCTTCATTGATGAGGGTAAAGCTGCCGCTGATAAGCGCCTGGCTGGCGATGATAGAAGCCGCAGTGGCGATAAAAACGCTCGGCACCAGGAACCAGTGCGGCACGATGGCAAAGAATGGATTGACGGCGCCCAGAGTCTCCTTGTGCTGCAGCAGCACCCAGGCGCCCTGGCCAAGGTAGTTGAGCACGAGGGTGGACTTGACAAAGATCCAGCTGACCTGTATATTCTTTCTTCCGCAGTGTCCCAGGTCGGAATACAACGCTTCGGCGCCGGTAGTACAAAGGAAGACCGCGCCCAGCAGCCAGAAGCCCTTGGGGTGACGGGTCAGCAGCTCGAGTCCGTAGTGAGGGCTCAGTGCCTTCAATACGATCGGATAGTGTATGATCTGGTTGAGCCCGAGAACGGCCAGCATAGAGAACCAGATGAACATGATCGGTCCGAATGAACCGCCTACGACCTTTGTGCCAAAACGCTGGAAGACGAACAGCAGCAGCAGGATCACGAGCACCAGCTCGACCACCAGGTTGTTGCCGGGCACGATGATGTTCTCCAGCCCGTGCACGCTATTGAGACCTTCGATCGCGGAGGTGACGGAGATCGGGGGAGTTATGATGCCGTCGGCGAGCAGGGTGCCGGCGCCAATAATGGCCGGATAGACCAGCTTTTTGCCGTACCTGCGGACCAGCGCATAAAGGGAGAAATC
>JAFDYE010000285.1 GCA_018267585.1 Bacteroidota bacterium | reverse complement strand
CGGATGAGGCCGATGCCAGCAAAACGGGCCGGTCGAGTGTCACATAGGGTGCGGGCTTTTCACCGGAAGAAAGCCCCTTTGCAATCGTTTGTACTAAAGTGCTCTTTCCCGTTTGCCTGGCGCCGACAGCGAGGGGCGTTTTTGTTTGGTAGTGAGGCGGCCTTGTTCGTCAACAAGCTTTTACTAGCGATTTCCTTTGATAAGCTGGGCTTGAATGACTTTTAATTCCTGGGTAAAACAGGGAAGGTCGTTCTTGATCGTATTCCAAACAAGTGGTAGATCTGTACCGAAATATTCGTGGATTAATCTGTTTCGCATGCCTTTGATTAATATCCATGGAATTTGAGGATTCGAGTCTTTGACATCATCAGCAAGTCGGCTCACCGCTTCACCAATTATTTGAATGTTGTAAAGACACGCCTCTATAACCATGAAATTATTGGAGAACTCATCGAAGGAAAGATTTGCGGTGTATGTTTCGATGTGCTCGATACAACGTAGGATATCACCCGTAACAACCGATGGCGTGCGTTTAGACATACAATATGTCTTTTTCGACTGAGGCGAGATAGACTGGTTTGATCGATCGTTTTGGAACGACATCCACCTTTGTTCCGAAAAGGTCTTCAATCTCGTTTGCCATTGCCACGAAATTGAGCCCCATCGGACCACTCAATTCTACGGCGACATCAATATCACTGTTCTCCGTAGCTTCGCCACGGGCGTAAGAGCCAAATAAACCCAGGCGGGAGATGGGATATTTCCGCTGGAGCTCAGGCTTATAAGCCCGAAGCTTTTCCAATATGGCCTCTAACGTATACATTACGTGCAAGTTACAATTTATTTTTCTACTTTGCGGCGCAAAAATCTCAGGCATATAATTCAGCAATTAGCCTTAAATCTTCTAAAAACCGGTTCGAGGAACGTCTACTCCGGCCAACTACTTTTCACGAGGGCCGCATAAAAGTGCAGGCCGTCTCCAATTCGGGTTTCTTAACAGAACCTCGGAATCTACTTTTTCATTGGCATCCAAGCCGGGGTTGCCTCTTCATACTGATTATCGGTCAATACCCTTTTATCCGAACCATCGGGACGCATCACGCATATTTCGCCATATGGTTGCGGATTGAGGGGGTGTAATACCGATTCGTCTTTAAACCCACCGGACCCGCTTGCGAAAGCAATCCATTTACCATCGGGCGACCACGCACTGTGAGCGTCATTCGCCTGGTCTGTCGTAAGCCTTTTCAAACCGGTACCATCGGGTTTGATGGTATAGATATCATAATTATTTTCTCGCTTGCTGGTAAAGGCTATGAGGTCCCCGTTTGGCGACCAACCGGGAAAATTATCATGGCTATCCCTGGTAAGGGTGGTGATCTTGCCTGTTTCCACATCGACGATAAGAAGGCCCTTCACACTATCACTTGAAGCACGGTAAACGATTTTCCTGCCATCCGGCGACCAGGAGGGAAAGCCATAATTGCCTTTGCCGTCTGTAAGGGTCTTAAGACCGCTTCCGTCGCTGTTGATGACGGCGATATCGGCAATTGCAGGCCCCGTGCGTGTTTGAAAGAAACGGCCGAAGCCAAAGGCAATTTTATCTCCTTTCGGGGAGTAAGCAGGCGCCACGGCGCTTTTTACAGAGTCGCCAAATAAGATAGAACGGTGAGTGCCATCGTTTGCATTCATCAGCATGATCTTATTCACCATAATACCGGCGGTCTTGTCGTTGCAAATAAGTCCTGAGCCATCGGCGCAAAAGGAAGGGAATATACCCGTACGAATCAATTGAAACCGTTTGTCCCGGCTGAACAGTTTTGCAAAGGGAGGCTTCTCGAAACTCTGTTCCCGATGAAAAAGCATTTTTGTTCCGTCGGAAGACCATGACGGGCTTTGAAATTCGCCGCGTTGACCTGCCGCCCCGGTCAAGAACTCGATACCCCCGTTGGGGCCGCCACTACAATAAGCAATCCGGTCAGCCGATACCCAATGCGGCGACCACTTCTCGCCCGGCGTCGAAGTTACAACCGTTCTCTCATTGGTCTTTAAATCTATGATATCAATCTGCGTGGTGCCTTTTAGATCGACCGGAGCGGTAATCTTATTCACTTCGGCAGCCTCCGTTTCATAAATAAGTAGCTTAGTTCCATCGGGTCTCCAGGAAGGGCTGCCTGCAAAAGCCTGGTTGTGCGTAATTCGATGTAATCCTTTTCCGTTGGGCTGAATGATAAAAATCTCTGTGGAATGGGCGGTTTCGAATCCCACGAACCCTTTAGGCTTGTTGGATTCCCGATCCGAGGAAAAGGCAATCCATTTTCCATCAGGAGACCATGCCGGGCGGAAATCGCCAGCGGGATCATTGGTAATATTTGTAATTTCTTTGGAGGCAATGTCAAGAATAAAAATATCTGCCTGCCCGCTTCGACTTGAAACAAACGCTATCTTTTTTCCATCGGGCGAAAATGCAGCCTGGTCATCGAATGCCGGATCATTGGTCAATTGTTCCAGTCCTGTTCCATCCGGACGTGCTCGGAAAATATCCGCTGAGCCATTTCGTTCGGATGTAAATACAATCCATTTCCCATCTTTTGAAAATGAAGCGTTATAATCAAGTGCAGGATCAGGAAGAAATGGCCTTGCATTGCTGCCATCTGCATCAGCAATAAATATATCGGTATTTATTGGACCGAAGTTGGCAATCGCAAGATGATATATCGGATCGGAATCAGATTTATTTGGGAAGATGGCTGGTTTTACCCAAGCAAAAGAAAGCAGCATAACACAAAACAAAAACAGTACCATCGCAATTAAGCGTTGCTTTGTCATAATCTTTGCATTTAATAGGAGAGCAGAAACGTAAGTTAAAAAAACTGCTTCGTTCAAGATACGCACTTTTTCGTAAATTCCGGCGCATCATGATGAGACAAACACTTTCCTATTTTGCCTGGCTGGAAACAAGTGTTCGCATGCGCCGCTGGTCCCGTTGCATGCCTTTGGCGGGTTCCAGTTCCTGTTGCTGACGATGGTCGTCGTCCTCTTCAGATGTCTGTCCGGTGTCTACCCGGCTTCGAACGGTAGTTCGAAGGCGAAGTCTTGTATTTATCACTGAAACTTCTGGTGAAATTGGCCAGATCATTAAATCCACAATTAAAGGCTATGTCTGTAATACGCTCATCGGAAACCAAGAGCAATTCCGCAGCTCTCTCCAGCCCTTTGTTCCTTATATAATTCGCAGGCGAATCATTATACAATTTTTTAAATTCCCTTTTGAACGAAGAAACGCTTAAATTGGTTTTTTCCGCCAGCTCATCGATATTAACCCTGGAAAACAGGTTAGCCTCTATAATTTGTTTGAACGTATAAGTTGCCGGCGAAAAAAGTTGAGACAGTATAACTTGTATGGTTTCGGCGTCCCGTGTCTGCGATAATAAAAGAATAATTTCCCTCAGTTTTAAAATCAAAATCTCTTCATTCACCAAAGACGGGTTTTCGAAATAAAAAATGAGCCCTTCAATATATTTTTGAATTAAAAAATCGTTGTTGATCTTCCGGTTTGACTGGTTGGTGACTTTATCGCTTTTCTGAAATATCAACGGAAGCTCTCTTTCGTAGATCTTCTTTAGTATGTCCGGATGGAAACTAACGATTACAATTTCACCACTGCCATCACCTGCATTGCTGATCTGGTTTCCTGAGTTCAGGCAGTTTAGCAATAGAGCATGTTTGGCGGGGATGCGGAGATGCTCATCGTCAAATTGAAATTGCGTCTCACCTTTCAACATGTACAAAAAGCACGCCTGTTCCGCTGTCGGAAAAGCAAATTCAAAAGGCGGCTTCAAATCCACCTTTTGAATGAATGTTCTCCCAAACAAGTCAAACTTCTTATAGCCTGTGATCATTTAATAGAAATTTAAGAATACCAAATCATAGTTCATCCTATTGATTGTATCGATATCAGACGTGACCTCGGATCGAATATACAATGTCCGTCCAAAGCTAAGCCAAACCCAGGCAAAAACCTTGGGCAGACACTGTTATCCCATTTTATATAACCTATCTTGAACTCGATTGCTATGAAACAAGATAGGCTTCCGAACTGATGGCCAAATTCAATACCTTAGAGATTAAACAGTTCTGTTCTGCCCCTTGTGTAATAGCTTCAAAAACTTCCGCACTTATGCCGGGTACATTTCCGGATATGGAAAGATGAACTCCGGTCAAGCCGGAATGGTCCCGGTTTGCTGAGCTATATTGACAAATAATTGGCCCGATCGGCAAACCCATGATTTTTTTTGTTTTGGATCTTTGCATTATCAATTAAGCATTCAAATTTAAAATTAAGATCATGGGATTATCACATTTAGGTATCTTTCATACCGCCATAGGAGTTGCAGCCATTGTTGCGGCAGTCATATCATTAATAAACAACGGTAAAATTGATCTGAGCAAGCTGGCCGGCAAGATATATTTTTATTGTACGTTGATCACTTCGTTAACAGCCTTAGGTTTGTCCAGTGTTAAAGGTGTAAATCCGGGACATATTCTTGCGCTGCTAATTGTACTACTGATTTCGGTAGCTTATTTTCTTTATACAAGAAAAAAGGGGAACAACCGCTATCGTTTTATCGAGAATTTCTTCCTTACCTTCAGCTTTTTCCTGTCGTTGATTCCCACCGTTAATGAAACTTTTAACCGTCTTCCCGTGGGACACCCCTGGGCGCACGGACCAAAAGATCCCCTGATTGGGAAAACACTTCTTCTGTTTTTCATTCTGTTTATTATCGGTTCTTTTCTGCAATTCAGGAAGCAAAAGAGAGTCAATAAACCAGTGGAAGATCGGTGACAAGGTATTTGTCCGTAAGGCAATTCCCCCTTCCCTTTTAGTGTCGCAGGCAGGTATATCGGGCGACAGGTGTACGATCACTGTATCGGAACCGAACATCATGTGCTTATGCAAGCACCCGGCAGAAGAATGATCTTCAACACATTACGGATCAGGCACTGTTTTGGTACCTTTCTGACGATCTGGTCGCCCCACTCGTCAAAAACGACTACCCATGTTCCGCAACTATCTCAAGATTGCCTTCCGCAGCCTCAGGAAAAGCAAGGGCTTCACCGCCCTCAATATCATCGGCCTGGCTTCCGGCCTCGCCGTCTGCCTCCTGATCGTCCTGTACGTCACCGATGAGCTCAGTTACGACCGCTACAACATCAACGCCGACCGCATCTACCGGATCGATGAGGATAGCTACATCAATAACACCCAGTACGATGCTGCCACCACCTCCAAATTTCTCGGCCCCGCCATTGTCGCTTCCTTTCCAAAGATCCAGCAGATGGTCCGCTTACGCAACCCGGGCGATCTGCTGGTGAGGAAGGGCAACGACCACATTCTCGACCATCACTTCACCTTCGCCGACTCGACTATCTTCAAGGTCTTCACCCTGCCCATGATCGCCGGCGACCCCAATACCGCCCTCAGCAACCCTCATTCCATCGTCATCGATGAAAGTGCCGCCCGCCGCTATTTCAACAGCACCGAGGTCATCGGCCGCACGCTGGAGGTTGGAACTGACAATACACCCCTCAAGATCACCGGGGTCATCCGGGACATGCCGGAACAGTCCCAGTTCCATTTCAGCTTCATCCGTCCCCTCCGCGAAGCCTACTACTTCAATAACCCGGACGACAACAACTGGCTAAGCAGTAATTATTATACCTATATCCTCGCCCAACCCGGCACAACGCGAGCCGAGGTCCAGAAGGATGTAGACGCGGTCGTCAACCTGAATATCGGCCGGGCCCTCCAGCAACTGGTCCACGCATCGGTCGCCGATCTGGAGAAAGCGGGTAATCATATCCGGTACCCCATCTTCCCCCTCACCGACGTCCACCTCCATTCCAATAAGTCTTACGAGCTCGAAGCCAACAGCAATATCCAGTTCGTTTACATCTTCTCCATCATCGCCGTGCTCATCCTGCTGATCGCCTGCGTCAATTTCATGAACCTCAGCACCGCCCGCAGCGCCAATCGCGCCAAGGAGGTGGGCATCCGCAAAGTGGCCGGTTCGACCAAAGGGCACCTCATCCTCCAGTTCCTCACCGAGTCCATCCTGCTCAGCCTCTTCTCTCTCGTCCTCGCCCTTGGCATTGCCGTCCTCCTGCTACCCATGCTCAATCAGCTTGCCGGCAAATCGCTCCATCCCGACGTGCTCTTCAGTAGCCGGTTTCTGCCCATCCTCATCCTCCTCGTGCTGCTGGTCGGCTGCCTCGCAGGCAGCTACCCTGCCTTCTACCTTTCCTCCTTTCAGCCGATTGATGTACTGAAGGGAAAGATAGCCGCGGGCTTCAAGAGCAGCTGGCTCCGTAACAGCCTGGTGGTCCTTCAATTTTTTATTTCTATTGGGCTTATCGTCAGCACTTTGGTCATCTATCGCCAGCTGCACTATATTCGAAATAAGGAAGTCGGCTTTAACCGCGACAAGGTACTCGTCATCCATGATACCTGGCCGCTCGGCCGGGATGGTACGACCAATCTTCGCAAGGATCTGCTCACCCTTTCAGGGGTCGCCGACGCCACCGTCACCGGCGACCTCCCCACCATCGGCAGCGGGCAGTACCGCCAGCCAGGCTGGTTCCGGGATGCCTCGCTTGACGCCAGGAAGGCGATCTTCATGACCACGCTCGCTGTCGACGATCACTATGTTCCCACCCTCGGCATGCAGATCGTCAAAGGCCGCAACTTCGACCTCGCGCATTTTCCCACCGACTCTGCCGGCGTCATCCTAAATGAAGCTGCCATAGCGGTGCTCGGTGTGAAGGATCCCCTCCATCTGATTATCTGGTATAAGGATCATGAGTTTCCTGCACGCCCCTTTCATGTCGTCGGCGTGGTAAAAGATTTCAATTATAATTCCATGCACGAGAGGATACAGCCTCTCGTCCTGAACGTCAGCCCTTACTGGGTCAGCATGGCCATCCGGTTCCACACGAATGATGTCTTCAGCCTCGTCCGGCAGGTCGAGCATAAGTTCCGTGCCGCAAGGCAAGGAGTTCCCTTCATCTACTCCTTCATGGATAACGACTTTGATAAATTGTATCATGCCGAACAGCAGACCGGCCGGATCTTCATCACCTTCGCCGTCTTCGCCATCCTCATCGCCTGCCTCGGTCTGTTCGGCCTCGTTACCTACGCTGCCGAACAACGCACCAAGGAGATCGGTATCCGTAAAGTCCTCGGCGCCCGCGTCGTCACTATCGTCAGCCTCCTAAGCAAAGACTTCGCCCTCCTTGTCGGGATCGCCGCGCTCATCGCTTTCCCGATTACGTGGTGGGCCATGTACGAATGGCTGGGGACGTTTGCTTATCGTACTGAGATCAGCTGGTGGATCTTCCTCGTGGCCGGCGCCGTCGCCCTTGCCATCGCCCTGTTGACGGTCAGTATTCAGACCGTCCGCGCGGCCCTCGCAAACCCCGTAAAATCCCTTCGCAGCGAATGATCGACACGCGCGGGCGGAGGCATGATGCAGCGGACAGTTCATTTGCAGACGCTCGCCAGGGTTGCATCGAGGGCGGTGTGGGGTGAACCGTCTTCCCCGTAGCGGGCGATGATCTTGCCGGCAGGGTCGATGAGCACCTGCGTCGGCAAGGAGTGAACGCCGTAAAGTTCGCTCAGGTCGGCCGAGTGGTCGTAGGAACCGTCCGGATTGCGATTCATACCGCGGAGAACATGCTGCCAGGGCAGGGCGTCTTTGTCAACGGCCTTTTTCCAGGCGGCGCGGTCACGATCGTCGTCGGAAATGCCGATTATTTCCAAACCTTTAGATTTGTATTGGGTGTAAAGTTCCTTCAAGTGTGGATTGCCTTTGCGGCAGGGACCACACCAGCTCGCCCAAAAATCGAGCAGGACATATTTGCCTTTGAAAGAAGCGAGCGATAAAGAACGGCCGTTGATATCGGTTGTCGTGAAATCTTTTGCAATACTACCCGGAGAACCGGCCCGCTTCTTTTCGATCTCGGCAGCGATGTAGCGACCGGATGGGGTTTGCTGAGTTTGAGCACCCATGCGATCGTAGAATAATTTCAGCGAATCGAGGGTGAGATCCATCACATGATATCGGAGATAGTAAGCCGTGACCATGGAGGAAGGATGCGCTTCGAAGAATTGATAATCTACCTGCGACTGCCGCTCTCTGTAGGGATCGAACTCGGCATGTATGGCGTCTGCCTTGCTCTTCAGGCTGTCGAGGGTGGCCTCATCCGCTTTGCCTTTCAGTGCTGCCCTATAAACGTTGTTCGCAGCAGCATAACGGGCGGATAGCGGCTCCATTTCCTTTCTTATGGGCTCATGCAGTTGGTTAAATTGCACCCATTCTTCCTGAATTTTGGACCCGGCCAGCGTTGCGTCTCTTACGTTGGTTCCATCGATAGTAAGGGTCATTGTCACCGGTTCGATGAAGACCTGTGCGCTTGCCGGCGTCGCAGATGGTTTCGGTACGACGATGGCGAGCGTCGGACACGAGATCTCGCCTTTGAATGTGAAGACGCCGTCTTTGATCTCTGCGCTGTCGGCGATGCGTTTGCTGTCGTCGTTGTCGTAGTAGAGATAGATCATTTTCGCCGGGCCCGTGTATCTTCCGTTGAGGGTGAAACCGGGTTGGATCCGCGCGCCGTTAGGGCGTTCGCCGCCGTCAGCGAAGACAGATCTCAGTTTGCCATCGAGAGCGGAATGATCTTCGCCGTCTTCGCCATACCGGGCGATGATCTTCCCGGCTGGGTCGATCAGGATTTGCGTCGGCAGCGAACTGATGTTGTAAAGATAGGAGATATCCTTCGAATGATCGATGTTGACGGCGTCGCCCGTACGGGTCATCTTCATACCCCGCAACACGTGTTTCCATGGAAGCCCGTCCTTTTCGACTGCCCTTTTCCAAGCGGTGGTGTCGCGGTCGTCATCGGATACGCCGATCACTTCGAAGCCTCTGGCTTTGTATTGGGCATAGAGTTCTTTCAGATGCGGATTGCCCTTGCGGCAGGGCAGACACCAACTGGCCCAGAAATCGATCAGGACGTACTTTCCCTTGAAATCGAAGAGACTGATAGGCTGACCATTGATATCGGTAGTGCTGAAATTCGCAGCGGTTGCTCCGGGTACGCCGATCTTCCTTTTCTCCATTTCTTCGACCAGGGCTTTGCCGTAACTGCTTTGTTTTACGGCAACCGGGAAGCGGTCATAGTAACGCTTGACCGCTTCGGTAGTCAGGTCATGCAACCGGTAACGCAAACGATAAGCTGTGACATAAGACGTCGGGTGCGCATCGAAGAAATTGAAATCGATATCGCGCATTTCCGCGTTGTACGGCGCTAAAACCCATTCCTTCAATTCCTGAAATTCAAAGTTGCTCCGTTTGTTGACCGCGGACAGCGTGTCCATCACGATCTTCCAGCGGCTGGTTACTTTCCGGATCTGCGCCTGCAGGATGGCGTTCTCTTCCTGCGTTTTCGAGCCTTTTATTATAGCATCGCTGAACTTCTGGCCTTCCAGCGTTGCGGTCATTTTGGTGGGCTCGATAAAAACGGATGTCGCATTCGGATCATTCATACTTCGGCCCGCCGTCTTGCCGTATAGAGTTGCCATCACAGGCTCATTAATGTCTCCGTGAAACGAGAATGCACCATTCTTTACCTCAGCGCTATCTTTTATCCATTTTCCTGTCTTATCGGGATATGACAGGTAAACATATGGGTCGGTATATCCGGTGATCTTTCCTTCAAGTGTGAATCCTTTTGGCGATTGTGCATAGGCTGTCCAGAATGGGATAGCCAGCAGCAGTGAAAATATATACTTCATCTATTGCGGATTTTGTTTGATATTGGGATTCTCGGCGAGCACATCGTCGGAGATGCGCATTTCGACCTTGCCATCCGTGGGGTTCACAGTAAGGGGAGCGGAGTTGAACGAGCTGTAGCTCCGCACCATCGGAAGTCCGTTGCGAAAATAGTCGAAGCTGCTATGTCCTTCAAAGGCCAGTTCGATACGGCGCTCGTTAAGGATCGCGTCGAACAGCGCCTGGCCGGTCAGTCCGCTAAATGCTGTCAGTCCCGCGCGAGTGTGAATCACATTGATATCCGCTAGGGCTCCGGCGTTATCACCCTGCTTAACTCTTGCCTCCGCACGGTTGAGATACATCTCAGCCAGCCGCAGGTGGTGCATCGGAGCGTAGCTGGTATACACACCAATAGTAACGTATTTGTACATGTACTTAAAGCAGCTGAGGGTATCGGTGGCATTGTTGGGATACTTGTCTGTCTTGTAAAAGTTGCTGCGCAGATCGCCGGGTGTGAGAAGCGCCAGGAAGTCCGGGCTCGGCTTCGCCTGACCCGTGCTGTATTGCACGCTTCCAGCATATGGTCCTGCGGGCTGCATCAGCAGTTTGGGGATACCGGTCGTGATAGCATCGTGGTTGACCGCCCAGATGGTTTCGGCATTTGCCTGGTTGCTGGCGTTGTAGAAATTGATGTACGCCGTTCCCTGCGCAAGTGTATAGCCGCCATTGCTGATGACAGAGTCGGCGTATTGCTGCGACAGTTTTGCAGCGCTGCTATTAGGCGAACTAAAGGGGCCGCTCATGTACAGGTACACGCGCGATAAGAGCGCGAATGCCGCATATTTTCCTGCATAGCTGTTAACCTTTTTTTGCGAGAACAATGGGATTGCATCCGTGAGGTCCTTGATGATCTGCGCATAAGTGTCCTTTACGGAAGCCCGCTGCGGCGGGTTGCCCGTAGAGGTGATCGGTTCGAGGACCAATGGAATTCCAGGACTGGTCTCCGGTGACTGGTAGTAGGGTTTTCCGTAGAGGCGGACGAGATTGAAGTTTACGAAAGCCCGCAGGAAAAGATTTTCCGCTTTTGCCTGCAGGATCAACGGGTCGGTTGTGGTGGCCGTTACGTGCTTCAATACCATGTTCACACCCAGCAGTTCCTGGTAGGATGCAAACCAGAATGCGTTGGAATAACCGAAATCCTTGGACGAGGAGTTTGTATAGTTAAAGGCGTCTATATCCTGCGCCGCCACGTTAGTTGCCGTGGAAGTGACATCGATAAATCGTACGTTGTTGCCCCGGTATTCACTCAGGTTAAACCAGCTGCCTTCGTAAGCAGAGGAAGAGATCGTCGCATAATTACCGATGGTGGCTTTCGTGAAGCCGCCGGCGGTAAGGAACTGCTGGTCCTCAAAATTCACGTCATGAGGGGATAAGGCATCGAGCTTTTTGTTGCAGGAGATGGCTGCCATCATCGCCAGAACGGCTATGCTCTTGACGGTCCTTTTATATAGAGAAATGTGTTTCATTTGTTTCTTGTTATTTGTTGACTAAAATCCGACATTGATACCGAAAAGGAATTTACGGGGCATGGCACTGGCGATACCGGTTCCGCTATATTGGGTCGAGGTTCCGCCAATAGTGGCGCCTTCGGGGTCGGAAGCGTAGAGATCCTTTGGTCTTGTTACAAACACGTTGTCCGCGCTTGCGTATATGCTTAAGGAAGCTACGCCTGTCTTGCGCAACAGCGCCGTTGGGATATCGTATCCCAGGCGGACGTTACGAAGGCGGATGTAGCTGGCATCAACGATCAATCTCGATGATGAGATATTCGTCAATCCGCGTTGGAAAAAAGCCAGATCGTAATAGTTCGAATAGTTGGCATTCTTATCGCCCGGACCCTGCCACAGACGGATGGCTTTGTTCGGCTGAGGAAGATTAAAGCCGCTCTGCCATGCCGTTGGATCCAGGAAACTTCGGACGGCATTGTTCATGATCTTGTTGCCGTAAACAAAGTTCAAGAGCGTAGTCAGGGTGAATCCTTTGTAACGGAATGTGTTGGTCATGCCTCCGAAAAATTTCGGGGTTGCCGACCCTACTTTTTGAAATGATCTAAGCCCATCCTGTTTGGCCAGTGGAATGCTATCCACCAGCGTGACGCTTTTATCGGCCATCAGGCGCTCGAACAAGGGCCGGCCGTTATCAGGGTTGACACCGTCATATTTTATCGCTCTTAAGGTATTGATGTCATCACCTTTGTAGCGATAGTAGGCCCCGGAGAACCCGTCTTTGAGGGAGTCGCCGTATATCTTTGTAAGAGTGTTGCGATTGAAGCTGATATTGAAATCAGTGGTCCAGCTGAAATTTTTCGTCTGAATGTTCTCCGTGGTCAATGTCAGATCGACTCCCCGGTTGGTAAGCTCGCCGATGTTCCTGATCTGGGAAGTGAAGCCGACGTAACTGGGCAGGGATACGGTCTGCAAGAGGCCGCTGCTCCGCCGGTTGTAATAATCGACTGTCAGGTGGATCCGCTTCCATAGACCGAGGTCGATTCCGAGGTTAGTGGTGTAGGTAGTCTCCCAGGTGATCTGATCGTTGCCGAGCCGTTGAATAGTAGAGCCGTAAGTATTCAGATCATTGTACCGCAGAAGGTCCTGGTAGACGGTGAAGTTCAGGTAATCGGCGCCTGCTTCGCGGCCTGATGTACCATAGGAAGCCCTGAGCTTGAGATTGCTGATGGGTTTCACGCTGCGCATGAAATCTTCGCCGCTCACAAGCCATCCGCCGCTTAATGAATAGAATGTGCCATAGCGTTTGTCACGTCCGAAATTGGTAGATGCATCCCGACGCACCGATGCAGAACCGAAATACCTGTTCTTGTAGCTGTCATTCACTTCCGAAAAGACGGAAAAGGACGCTTTGTCGACGGGCGCAGCGGAGCTCGGCGTAGCAGGTGTGCCTTGCAGGACATTGATCCAGGTGCCATAGTTCTGGAAGGCACCCAGGTTCCTCTCCCCCGGGTACGGTGTGTTGTAGGCAGAGGCGGCAAAGGTCTCGACATGCGTTTTGCTGTACTCCTGGCCAACGAGGGCGCTCAAACTGTGTTCCCCGATATGCTTGTTGAAATTGAGCTGATTGGAAGTTATATAATAATTGGTCCGGGTGTCGGTGATGGCAAGCTCGCCATTCACGTAGATCCGGTTTGTAGCCGGCCCATCGTAGCGGCCGCGATAGGTGCGGGGGTCCTTGTAAGAGTTCACATTGTTGTAGATGTACTGGGCCGTATTGGTGCTTTGGAGCGACAGCCAGGGCGTGATGGCATATTTGATCCGGCCTGTCCCCAGATAGTTCTGCCGCAGCGTGACAATGGTATTCAGGCCGTGCGAGTACAACGGGTTGTCATAATACGTCGTGCCCCGCGCACCCGCCGATCTGTAGACGTAATTGGGGATCGAGTCGGCCAGTTCGCCGTTCGCATAGTTGGGGGACACCCAGGGTTCGAACAGGTAGTACTGGTTCTCGCTATTGGTGGAGGTATATTTATCGATGATCGCATTTGTGTTGAGGCTCAGGGAGAGCTTGTCGGAGATCCTCTGGTCGATATTGACCCGGGCATTTTTACGATCCAGGTTGTCGTCAAGCAGCGTGCCGTCCTGCTTCACCCAGCTGGCTGCACCAAAGAATCTTGTTTTCTCCGTCCCACTGGAGAGGGAAAGGTTAACATTGCTCTGGTTGCCATCTGTGAAAAAGGCATCGTTGTCCCAATTGGTGTTGGTCTTCAGGTCGGCGTCGGTATAGATGCGCGTCGTGTTGAAGTAGTTCTGGAAACTGCCGTAGGCCGATTGCAGGGAAGATGATCCGGCGTACATCGACTGCATGTATTTGTTGATGTGAGTGGTCAGTTGATCGGTATTCATGAAATGGACCAGGCGGTTGTTCTGGACTTTGCCGTAGTTCGCATTCAGATTGATCGTCAGCTTGCCGGCCGCACCACGTTTGGTCGTAACGACGATCACACCCTGCGCGGCCCGGGAACCATAAATAGCCGTGGAGGCAGCGTCTTTCAATATGGTGACGCTTTCGATATCCCCGGGATCCACAATATCCTGCAGGTTTGCAGCTGTTGTGATCACTCCGTCGAGAACGATCAATGGCCCGAAATTGGTGTTGCCGAGATCGTTGAAGCTCGCCTGTCCGCGCATGACAACCTGCCCGCGGGTAGCTACGCTCCCACCGCTTTCCACGATGTAAAGCCCTGCGGCTTTGCCTTTCAGCATTGCAAGGCTGTTAACGGTGGTGACGCTGTTGCGCAGGTCGTCGCCTTTGATCGTCTGCACCGATCCCGTCACTTCGCTTGCTTTTTTCGAGGAATAGCCGGTTATTACCATCTCGGACAGTCTGCTGTCGGACATCACGAGTCGTATCCTCAGCCGGTTCGTTTCCGGGCCGATCGGTTGCTTGAAAGGCGAATAGCCGACTGCAGTTACGAATAACACGGCGGCGCCCGTACCCCTGAGGGGCGGCAGCTTGAACTCTCCGCGCTCATTCGTCTGCCCGCCCATCGGGGAGTAATACAGCCCCGTGGCACTGTATTCATATTTGACGATGACGGATGCGTACGCAACAGGTTTGCCGTTCTCATCGACAACCACACCGGTTAAAGGATCGCGATCGGCGGCTATTGCGGGTGCGGATGCTGCTGCCGGCGCAGGAGGCAACGGGTCCCTTGCCCGGATGACAATGGTCTTTCCGATGATCGTATAGCTAAGCGGCTGTCCTTTGATGCAAAGCTCGAGGACCTGTAACAGGTCGACATCGTGGACTTCGATACTTACTTTTTGCGCCTCGTTCAGCAACTCCGTATTGTATACAAAGTCGTAGCCGGTCTGCCGCTCGATATGTTTGAATACTTTTTGGAGGGGGACGTTCTTTTCCGATAGAGACACCCGTTGGGCATACCCGGCAGCGCTAACCTCCAGGCAAGCCACAAGTAAAAAAAATACCGTCAGTCTCATAATACGCAGTGTTTGAATTGGAGTGCCCCGCCGGAAGAATCTTCCTGGGGCAATAGCCTTTAAATCCATAACTTTGATCTGTTTTGGTTAGTTAATTGAGCAGTCTCTCGATTGTATAATAGATTAGCCAAACATCCTCCGCTTCGTGCGTCACCACGAGGCGGTTTTGTTTCTGCTAACGTTCACCTTGATTTTATGGCTATTTTTCGGAAGGATAAGACAAATGGTCCGCGTTATGCGGTACAGGCTATTTTTTACCGGGCAAGACTTCGATGGTTCTTCCTTTTATATTAAAATGTACAACCCCGGTCGTTTCCAGGACTGTCAGCACTTCAGAAAGGCGCACATCTCGTGAAATGGCACCGCCAATATGCTTGTTCACAGGACCGGCGTATTGGATATCTACATCGTACCAATCGGCGATCTGACGCATGATCGAATGGATATCGGCAGATTCGCTGAACTGGAACTTTCCTTCTTTCCATGCTATCACTTCCTCCAGGTCGACATCGTTGCGAACTCTTATTCCCGTCGTGATCCGTGCCTGCTGACCTGGCGCGATGACCACGCTTTCACCGCCATTTGCCACGCGGACCGAACCTTCGAGAAGGGTAATGTCCTCTGTACTTTCGTTGTCGTAGGCATTTACGTTAAAATGTGTGCCCAGTACTTCGATTTGTGTATTTCCTTTTTTTACTGTAAAAGGAATGGTGGCATTGGGAGCTACTTCGAAATAGGCTTCGCCGGAAACCTCCACTTCCCGACGGCTGCCGCTGAAGGCGATCGGATAGCGTAACATGGAGGCGGCGTTCAGCCATACTTTTGTGCCGTCGGGCAGGACCAGCTTGAACTGCCGGCCGCGTGGCACAGAGAGTACATTGTAGGTGACTTCCGCGGCCTTTTGGCCGTTTGTCCGGTATACCAGCTGATTATTCTTTAGAGTCAGGCTCGCTGATCCCTGCATGGGCAAGGCACTGTTTTCCGCACTGTCCAGTACAACCTTGCTGCCGTCGGCCAATGTCAGGATGGCTCCGTCGTGGCCGGGGGCGATGTCGGCGGTTTGTGGTTGCGAGGGCGCAGTTGTCGGGGGCCTTCTGTATATCAATAACGTCGCGACTGCAATGACCACCGCCGCTGCTATGCTGCGTACCCAGCTTCGCTTCCACATGGGGATGCGAGGGATAGACGATGCTGCGACCTTGTCGTTGATGAGCTGGTTCAGACGTTCTCTTCTTTTTTCGGGTTCCTCTCCTTCGAATGTATCTTCCATGAACGTCCGCTCCAGTTCTTTTCCCAGCAGGATGCGGTATTCCTCCTTTTCGAGCAGGGCGCCGAAGGTCTCGCGGTTCTCGGGCGAGAGGCTTCCGGTTATGTATTGTTCAATAAGTTCTCTGAATGATGAGGCGTCCATGCAATTGGTGATTGTCCTTTAATAAAGACGCCGCCCGCGAAAAGATCGGGCAGGGTATCTTAAAAATATTTTTTTAACGGACTGTCAGCAGGAGCAGAAGGATGCCGGCTGAAGGGCCTGCATCATGGAGATATTCCCGTAGAGAATTGAGAGCCAGCACCATATGAAACTTTACCGTGCTTTTGGAAATGCCCAGCCGTTCGCTGATCTGGTCATAGTTCAGGTGGTCCAGCCTGCTTAGCGTGAAGACAGCTTTTTGTTGCGGGGACAGTAACTCGATGCCTTTTTGGATGTACTGCATCGTTTCTTTCCGATCGTATTGTCTGTCGGGGATCAGCAGATCTTCGACGAAATCCGGTTCGCGGATCTCAGTGATGTCCATTACTCTCTTGCGAATAGCGGAAACCAACTGGTTCCGCCCGAGGATAAAGAGATAATTCTTGAAATCTTCTATTTCGGCCAGTTTTCCGCGATTGCTCCAGACTTTCATAAAAATATCCTGTGTGAGCTCTTCTGCTTCGTGGTAGGATTTTGTGTAGGCAAGGGCATGGGAAAAAACCTTGTTGCGGTACAGATCAACGAGTGCGGAAAAGGCGGTTCCGTCACCTCCAGCTATTCTGTTAAGCAGTGTCTTCTCTGTATTCTCCTCTATCATTGGCTAAAGGTCAAAGATAAAGGGAAAATCAGGTATTTGAGGTATGCGATTCCCAATTAGCCGTTCATCCCTATTTAGCCGGCGTCAGTATGATGTTCCGGTATTCGATCGCCCGATGGTCCCCCTGCAAAAAGATAGGTCCCGGCTCACCCTCATGACTGTCCAACGCTCCGCCGGTGATCCCGGGTATCTCCGAGCGGCAGATCACGGTTCTTCCATTGAATACGATGGTCACCAACCTGCCCACCAGCATTATGTCATAGGTTTGCCATACACCCGGCCCTTTCGAAGCCTGCTCCAAAGGCGGCAGAAATCCATAGACGGAGCTGATCACCTCGTTCGGCGCTACAACCCCGCTTTCCTCATCCTCGATCTGCACCTCATAACGGCCGCGCAGATAGACGCCGCTGTTGCCGGCCCTGGGATAACGGAATTCGATATGCAGCTTGAAATCGGTGAATTTTTGATCTGTGACGATATTCGTCCCCGGTCGCGGACTGCGCAGGATACCGCCCTCCACCACCCATTGATCGGTCTTACCCGTAGCATGCCACCCGGAAAGATCCTTCCCATTGAACAGTGTGATCGGCTTACCCCATACCGGCTCATCCTGACGTCGCAACGCCGGCGCGCGGTAACCCACCCAATTAAGCGTTTCCCCGCTGGGCATCACCATCGAACCCACAAGGCTATCTCCCCGTATACTACCCTCGACATCCAAATTCCTGTCCTCACTATCCCACTGCGGCGGTATCGAAAAACGCATCTTCCCGTTTTCCAGGTCTACCCGGGAGATCGGGCGCGAACTGCCCCCGCCACCCACAAACCGTCCCACTATATAACGCGAGCCGGACTTGCACACTTCCAGCCAGCTCGGGAAATCCCTCCCCGGCGCATGCACAGTGATGTCCCATCGTCCCAATAAAGCTGTCGTGTCTCCCTGTGCCCGAACCGCAATGCCGGCGAGCGCTAGCGAAATGATCAGGAATGCTGTCTTCATGTTTTGATTGATTAAAGGCAAATCGGCAATACGAAGATAAAACCCACCCCGGGCTATTACTAAAACCTGGTTAACAGGTATTTCAACTATCTTACTCTTTTCCTGGCGGTCGGCAAGCTTAATAAAGTGTCAAACTATCTTAAAATTGATGTGAAGCAACTACTGCTGAATGGTTTAATTTGCAGCAACCGCACCTATGCTCGACGCAGCACGGCTAAATTAGCCGGGCAGGATCTGAATTTAAAAATATATGACATGCCTCAGGATTCCCTCTTAATAAATAACAAAGCGAAAGAACAGCACACATACGATGCCATTGTTATCGGGACAGGGATAAGTGGCGGGTGGGCCATGAAAGAATTGACCGAAAAAGGACTGAAAGTCCTGGCACTCGAACGCGGTGGCAACATTCAACATATAAAAGATTACGATACAGCTTCGATGAACCCCTGGGATATGCCTCACCGGGGCAGCCTTACAGGAAAGTTTACCGGCGAAAATCCTATCCTTTCCCGTGCAGGTGTGGTGGATGAATTCACCACAAAAATGTTCTTAAACGATAAACAACACCCCTATATACAGGATAAGCCCTTCGACTGGATACGTGGTTACCATGTCGGCGGAAGGAGCCTCATGTGGGGCAGATGGACACAGCGCTGGGGGGAAGCGGATTTTGAAGCTAACGCAAAAGAGGGAATCGGCATTGACTGGCCTATTCGCTACAAAGACATTGCACCCTGGTATAGTTATGTAGAGAGATTTGCAGGTATTTCAGGAAACAGAGATGGGCTGGCGCAGGTTCCCGACGGAGAATTTCTGCCGCCGTTTGAAATGACAAAGCTTGAGCTGTATTTAAAGCAGAAAATAGAAGCAAATTTTCCGGGACGCAACCTGATCATCAGCAGGACAGCCAATCTTTCGATCTCAACAGATCTGCATACTTCCCTCGGCCGCAGTCATTGTCAGGCAAGGAATTTATGCAGCCGCGGATGCCCCTTTGGCGCCTACTTCAGCACACAATCCGCCACACTGCCCGCAGCCATGAAAACAAAAAATCTCACTTTACAAACGAACGCCGTTGTCCATTCCATTATTTATGACGGCCAAAAGCAAAAAGCGACAGGCGTTCGGGTGATAGATGCGGCATCAAAGAAAATGACCGAATATTATGCCCGCATCATTTTTGTGAATGCAGGCTCCATCAACTCCAACCTGTTACTGCTGAACTCCACCTCCCAACGCTTCCCCAACGGCCTGGGCAACGACAGCGGCGTGCTCGGGCAGTATGTCATGACGCACAACTACCGTGTCAGCGCAACAGCTACTTACGAAGGCATGGAAGATAGCTATTACTATGGCAGAAGGCCAACCGGCGTTTATCTACCAAGATTTAGAAATTTTGGCAATGACAAAAGGAATGATTTTAAAAGAGGATATGCAATGGCCTGTTCAACTTTCCGGCAGGGATGGGGTGCGGGAAATAATAGTGAAGGCATTGGCGCCGCCTACAAAGAGCGACTGACGGAACCCGGGCCTTGGGCCTTCTGGGGGGTAGCGATGGGAGAAATGCTTCCATATAAAGACAATCACGTATGGCTTGATAAAAATGAAAGAGATTCCTGGGGCATTCCTCTGCTGCATACCGATATAAGATGGCACGAAAATGAAGACAGGATGGCCGGAGATGCGGCGGAACAGATGCATGAGATGCTTGAAAAAGCCGAATTTAAAAACATCCGGACCCGGGATAATCACCAGGCGCCGGGAAGGGACATACACGAAATGGGCGGCTGCAGAATGGGCAGTGACCCCAAAGACTCTATGCTCAACAGATGGAACCAGCTACATGCCGTAAACAACGTTTTTGTAACCGACGGCGCCTGCATGACATCGTCCGCCTGTCAAAACCCCTCGCTTACTTATATGGCATTAACCGCAAGAGCATGTGATTACGCGGTAAGTGAATTAAAGAAAACGAACCTGTAATTCCGCGGCCTCAGCGCAGCATCTTAATGCACGCATTCATATATCCCAGCGCATATGCCATCCCGGCATACCATGGTTGCCCGCAACTCATCTGTGGAGTATGATCCGGGATAAGAACGCCCTCGAATCCCGAATTCTTCAGTATTCCCAGGATCCGTATCATATCGATGTCTCCTTCGTCGACGAACACCTCTTTGTAGTGCGGCACCTTTCCCTTCACATTCCGGAAGTGGACATAGGCAATATCCCGGGCATAGTCGCGCGTAGCCTCATATACATCGCCTTCGGTCATCTCGGCTATCGACCCGAGACAGAACTCGAGGGCATTGTTCCTGCTGGGGTAAATATCCAGCAGCTTTCGATAGAGCTGCGGCTGGTATACAAGCCTCGGAGTACGTCGTATCATTGGCATGGGCGGATCATCGGGATGCGCCGCCAGCCTTACACCCGCCTCTTCGGCAACAGGCACCAACTCATGCAGAAAATATTCGAGCCTGCTCCACAATTCCCCGTGGCTGATCTCGGGCAGATATCCCGCCGGAGCGTGGGTATCATAGACCATATTCCAGACCATCCCGTTGGGAATAGGGCGATCGTCGACAGCATTCATGCCTACAGACTGGGCATTACCGCGGGCAAAATTTCCAACCATCCTGCTGCTGACTCCGGCCAGGCTGAAATTATAGCCCATTACCGGGATACCTGCGGCGCCGACATTGCGGATCAACTGTTTCAGCCCTTCCATCTGCCGCGCCTTTTGTGGCCCGTCCAGCAGGATATCGTGCCAATGGGCAGGATCGAAATTTTCGATGGCTTCCAGTTCCAGGCCTGCTTCATTGATCGCACGTTTCAACGCCCTAAGCTCATCGGTCGTCCACAACTTTCCGGGATCGCCGGCGTACCCCCAACCACTGTCATCCCCGATGGGCTGATTATCCTTATTGCTTTGATTGCCCTTGTTGAAATAATCTACCAGATGCACGACGATATGCGTACAGCCGCACTGCCTTGCAAAATCGAAATGTTGCCGGTCGAGCATATGTCTGTAAAGACCCATTCCAAGTTTCATTTCCTCTTTGTTTTCAATTATAAAATGCCGTATTTCCTGAAAGCCGTCGTGCTCGACATCCCCGCCTCGATCTCCTTACGCACCATCTTTTCTCCCCTCGCCTTTTCCAGGGCCCTGATGGTAACTTCCTTTTCATGCTTCCTTGGAATGACCACAACGCCATCGATATCGCCGAAAACGAGGTCGCCTGGCATGACTGTCACGCCGCCTACCTCGATCCTGCAACGGTAGTCCGCCACCTGCGTCCGGACGCAGGAGTCCTGCGCATAACGTCCACGGCTAAATACCGGCCAGTTCTGCTCCAGGACGCGGGCCGTATCCCTGTAATATCCGTTGATCACGGCACCGCAGGCCCCCCGGGTCTTCGCCGTCGCGGTCAGTATCTCCCCCCAATACGCACAACGCATGTCCCCGCCGCTGGCTATATATACCTCATCCTTTTCCAATTGGTCGAGCGCCTCGGTCAGTTTCCCGAACGGCCGCTCCTGCGGACCATACACGTCGATCATCAACACAGGCATCGCCCTTCCGGCTACTTTGAAATGCATTTGCGCGGGTTGTATAGGCTGAGGCAAGAACTGGTGATAACAACCGAGTTCATCCAGTATGTCACCCACAACAGGCGTATAAAGCTCGTTTCGGTACAATTCGAACAGTGTTTCATCATTATTCCATGCCGGCAAACGCTGCGGTTGTAGTTCTCTTGACATTAGTCTTACTATTTTAAAATTGTGTAATCATTGTGTGGCTCCCGCCCTACACTTCCATGGCTGTCCTTATTGCCGCCTTCAACTGATGCCGCTGACTATCGGTCAGCTGCATATAGACAAAATCTCCCAGATGCGTATCGCTTCTCTCTACGATGACCACGGACGCCGTCTTATCCATGGCGATATTGTGCCAGGTATTGACAGGAATATTATAGGTAATGCCCGGCCGCATTCTTACACACGTGAAGTGAAGGTCCTCCGGCCCATTGACCGCCGCAGCGATAAGCACCGCCACTCCTCTCAGCAGAATGAATACTTCGTCGGTCTGCAGGTGCATATCCATCTTCAGGATCCCCTCGAGGTCCTGCGCCTCCATATGATTGAGCTGCGCTACCTGCCATCCCTCCCGGATGATAAAAGGATTATATCCCTTGTCAGTATGTTCGTATACTTCGATCATGCGCTTTTTATTATTTTTTTGGCCGGGGATCATAAGGAATTGTGCTTTCCTTGTACCCCCCATCGATATAAATTTCCGTAGCCGTGACATACGCCGCTTTGTCGCTGGCAAGAAAGGCGCAGATCCATGCTACATCCTCCACTCCCCCGACACGACCGCCCGGTATCCATCCATTGAACTTCTCCCGCCCGAACTTCTCTATTTCCTCCCTGTTCATTTCCGTCTCGATCGCGCCGGGAGATACAGCAACGACACGAACCCTATAAGGCGCCAGTTCCAGCGCCAGACACTTGCTCATCATGTTCAGCCCTGCCTTGGCCGAACAATAATGTATCAGCCCCTTCCTGGGCACTTTGTCATGGATCGAGGAAATATTTATGATGACGCCGCTGTTCTGGGCTGCCATTCTCCTCCCCGCCTCCTGTGCACAGATGAAGGCGCCCCGAAGATTCACATTGAATATTCGGTCCCAGTCGTTCAGATCAAGGTCGACGGCATGGTCGATGGTCTCGCAGCCAGCATTGTTCACCAATACGTCAATGCCGCCCAACTGCTCATCGGCCCTTCGGAAAAGGCCGGAAACGTCCTGCGGGATAGAAATATCCGCCTCACACACCAATACCTTCACTTCGTAAATCCTCCGCAGCTCATCAGCAAGCTCTTGCGCCCGGTTACCATCCCGCAGATGATTTATCACTAAATGTGCTCCGCAGGCCGCCATCACCCGGGCAATTCCCGCGCCGATCCCACGGCTAGCACCCGTGATCAATACCCGACGCTCTTTAAGATCGATACTGTTTTCCATGACTCTGCTTTTTTTATGAAGAAGCCCCGCAAGAACGCGCTACGGCCTGCACCTGCTCCTGCGTGTATCCGCAAATTTCTGTAAGTATCTCTTTCGTATGTTCGCCGAGCAGGGGAGGCGGACGCCGCACACCCGCCGGAGTGCCGCTGAACTGCACGGGAATCCCCGTCGTTGCCACCTTGCCCGCCGCAGGATGATCATATTCAATGATCATTTCGTTGTGCTGCACCTGTGGGTCTACGGCCATTTCCCTGAAAGTGTTGACCTGTGAGCACCAGATATCATGCGGCAGCAACAGACTCAGCCATTCATCTGTTGTCTTTGTCCTGAAGACGGCGGCGAAGCTTTCATATACGCTATCCCTGCCCTCGATGACATTATTGCTGTCGAAAACCTCCTGGTCATATCCATCCACCCCCATGATGGATGCAAGCCTTCGGACGGAATTCATGCCGATCGCGATGTAGCTGTCCTGCGTGGGATACAGACCGTATGGGGCGCCCAGCCAGGGATTGGGAATACCTGCAGCGCTCCGCTCGGGATTTGCCCCTTTATGCAGGTAGGCGGTGATCTCCTGCGTATGGAAGGCGATGATAGAATTGAACAGGCTGGCGTCGATCCGCTGGCCGCTGCCAGTCTGCTGACGATGATACAATGCCGCCAGCACGGACTGCACAATAAATAGACTGGTAAGCAGGTCTGCCTGACCTACCGCCGTCACGACAGGCATGTCCCCACGCCGGCCATTCAGCCATGCGCCACCCGCAAGCGACTGCGCCAGCAGATCCTGCCCCGGCCGCGTCCTGTAGGGTCCGTCCTTGCCATAACCCGAGCTCGCACAATAAATGAGACCCGGCTGGCCCTCCCGCAATGCTTCATACCCGATGCCGAGCCTGTCCATGACGCCCGGCCGGAAATTTTCAATAACAATGTCACATTTCGATATGATGTCCCTTGCCGCCTGCAACCCCTCCGCGCTCTTCAGATCCAGGGCAATACTCCGCTTGTTCCTGTTGAATCCCAAAAACGAAATGCTCTCCCCGCCAGGATAAAGATTACCATAGGCATAATGCCGCATCCAATCTCCGCCAGGCGGCTCGATCTTGATAATGTCGGCTCCCATGTCCCCAAGCATCTGCGTAGCCCATGGCCCTTGCACCAGCTGCGTGAGGTCGGCGACCCGAACTCCGCTTAAAGCTCCTTCGTTACTATTTTCAGTTACCATGATTTTTTCCTTTTAATTCTCGGTGGCTTTCAGACAATATCCGGTAGCCCTCCGCAGTGATCAATACGTTATCCTCTATCCGCAGCCCTCCGCCTAACGCTTCGCCATAAATGCCCGGCTCCACCGTGACCACCATGCCCTCCCGGAGCACGCCCGTACTAAAGGGCGACAGAGTGTCTCCGGGATCGTGGTATCGAAAACCCGTCTGATGCCCCAGCCCATGCGGAAAGTACCCGCCAAACCCCGCATCCCGGATATAATCCCGCGCGGCCTTATCCACCTCCCGCATGGCCACCCCCGGCCGAAGCAGCCCGTATGCGGCCCGCTGTGCACCTATAACTGCATCGTACATCCGCCGGTGCAGATCCGTAGCTTCTCCGGCCACGGCAGTACGGGTTATATCGGCCCAATAACCCTCCACGCAAAGCCCCATCTCGAGCACCACCAGCTCACCGCTCTGTATGACTTTATTGGTGCTCCTGTTGAACTTTCCGGCATCCGCCGAGTTCCTCCCGGACTGCACCATCGGCCACGCCTTTGCAAAGCTGATACCGGGCCCTCCGCTGGCCTCCTGTACCGCACTTTCTACCTGCGCCGCAAGCAAAGCCTCCGTATGCCCTTTCTCCACTTCGCGATAGAATACCTCCACGGCATGGGCGGCTATTCGATGCGTCTTCTCCAAACCGGCAACATCCGTCGCCGTTTTTTGCTCATAAAGCCCCGCCAATTCGCCTCCGGCATCACTCCACCCCGCATCACTGACCCTTTCCAACTGCTCCGCCAGGTCCGGCGGCAATGGCGGTTGCTCCCCCGACATCCGGCATGGCGCACTGCCGCCAATATTCCTGATAAAGGATACCCGGCCGCCGCCAGGACTTCTTTTCGCCAATTCATCCCTGATCGCCTTGTATAAAACCACCCAAGGGTCCCTGCCATCAAGCACCCCCCAGGGATATTTCCTCACTTCAATGCCGGCAGGAAGAATATCTTCCGGTTCCAGTTCGGGCACAAACAGCACCGCCTGACCTTCCGCCGGATAAAAAAGTACCGAAACGCCCCACAACGGCATATAGCCCAGCATCATCACCAGCTCGTCCGGCCGCCAGAATAACAGCGCTGCCAGCCGCTGCCGCTGCATCAGCTCCTCCACCAACTCCTTTCGTTTTGTATCCATCCGTCATTTATTTTTCGTCGTAAATTTTTCTATCAGCTGCATGGCCTCCGGCGTATGGTACAAGGCCGCCACAGCCGCCCCCTCTCTGTCCAGCCTCGTCTCAAAGACGGCCTCGACCGCTGACGGCTCCAACATGGCCTTGATCGCCTTCACCGCCTGCCTCGGCCGTCGCTTTAGCTTCTCCGCCAGCCCCGTGACTACATCCTCCAGCGCCCCGTCCTCGGCCACCTCATGCACTACGCCCCATTCCTCCATCCGGGCCGCCGTATAGGACTGCCCCAGCAACAACATCTCCTTCACCCTTCCAAGTCCAACCTTCAGCAGCAGCCGCTGCGCACCGCCGCCTCCGGGTATCAGCCCCAAATGAACTTCCGGAAGACCCATCTTTGCAGATGCGGCCGCAACGATAAAGTCGCAGGCCAGTGCGATCTCGAATCCACCTCCCAGCGCAAATCCATTTACAGCCGCTATAAAGGGGATTTCTGCCTGCTCGATCAACGCGTACAATCGCCTGCCCTTCTCCTGGAAGCTTTTGAACTCCCCGGCCGTCTGCCGGCTGTATTCCTTTATATCGGCACCCGCCATGAACGCCCGCCCACTCCCGGTGATTATCCCCACCGATACCCCCTCCGCTCTGGCAATAGTCTCCAACGCATGGATGATCTCATCCATCATTTGCCTGTTCATCGCATTCAACAAACCGGGTCTGTTGAATTGCAGCCTGCCTACACCGTCTTCGATGGTGCAGGTAATGGTATCATACCTGGTCATGACATGTCGATTGATAAAGTTTATTCAATTGCCGCATAATCGACGCCCCTTCTAACCCTTCCATTGCACTCACATGCACAATATCCGCCGCCTCCTCCTGGAACCTGTTGAACCCCGGCGCACCCTTTCGCCGGTAAGCATGCTGCAACGTATACAAAGTTTGCCTGAAAAAATCTCCGCTGTCCGCATTACAGGCATCATCCTCCCATGCAGATAGATGCGCAGGCTGCCCGCCATTACGATAATATGTGGTCTGCTGTACCTCGGCGTCGAGCACATACCGGATAAAATCCAGGCAGGCATCCCGGTTGACGCTGTTCCGCGAGACCGCAATCCCCGCTCCGCCAAGCAGGGTCGATATCCCATGCCCGCTGCGACGCGGCGCGTCTATAAAAGTCAGCCTCGTGCCGGCAGCATCCCTCCTCGCATAGTTCGTATACCCAAAGCTGAACGGGCAATAGATGATCTCATCTTCCGCAGCCATCCTATCCAGCATTTGAATGGGATTCATCCGGAAAGAATTCGGGTGCAAAAAATCAGCCCATTCCTGCAACATGGCCAGCGCATGCCTGCCCGCCGCTTCATCGACACCCGCCGCCGTAAAGAATTCTCCCCCCGTATACTGCGCGCAGAGCGTAAGAAAGACGCACCAGATGTCCGTAGGACACAACGGGACGGCAACAAACTTCCCGCTCGGGAGCTCTTCCGCAGCAGCCCGCAATGCCTCCGTATATGCCGGAGGACGCCATCCGATCGCATCCGCCAGATCCTTTCGCATCACCGCCACCTGTGCCGCCGCATCCACCGGCAGCGCATAATGTCGCCCCTCCCACCCATAGCTGTCATAGGACGGTCCCACGCTCTGAGCCGCCTGGACCTGGAAAAAGCGTTCCGGTAAATAGTCTTCAAGGGGCAGCAACAACGCCTTCGAAGCCGCCTCACCCATATATGGATGGTCGATGATGATCAGGTCATACAGACCCACAAGCTTTTCCACCGGCATGTCGCCGAATTCTTTGAGGGTCCTCACATCCCATTGCAGTTGGATTCCCGTTCTACGACCCCATTCAGCCGCCACCGCCCTCAAAGGCTGATAACCCCTTGGATGATCCCAGGTGATCCCTTTTATTTTCATTGCCATTCATTTTCCGTTTTGCTCTTTTTTACCGTCCACTGACGTTCGATGTCTTCCAGCGTCCGCCCCTTCGTCTCCGGAACAACATTTCGAACAAAGAATATTGCAGGCACCATCGCCAGACCATACAACACGAAAGTGATGCCGATGCCGACACCCTCGCGAAGCAACGGATATGTCTGCGTTACAAAAGTCGAACCCAGAAAAAGTGACAAGGTCGCGATAGACATCGCCCTTCCCCTGACCTTTGTCGGGTAGATCTCCGCTATGACCACCCATACACCAGGTCCGATGGTCGCCGCAAATACGACGATATAAAATACAAATGACCAAAGCAGCACCTGCTGCACGCCCCCGCTGTAAAAAAGCAGACCGATCGACAGGAGGGCAACGCTCAACCCCGTAAATCCCCAGATGAGCAACGGCTTCCTCCCCCAATGATCGATCTTCCAGATCGCGACGAAAGTAAAGATCATATTAAAAAACCCGATGATCGAGGCACTTCCCATAGCCGATCCCGACCGAAAACCGGCATGCTCGAAAATGGCCGGCGCATAGTACATGACGGTAGTTATACCCGTCAGCTGGCTGAGGAAAGGCAGCGCGAGACCGATGACGAGTGCCGCACGGATCCCGGGCGCAAACAGCTGACCAAAACTGCCCTTCCCTTCCTCGGAAAGCGCTATCGATATCTCGCCGATCTCCGCGGTGGCCTTTTGACGCCCGCTGATACGGCTCAATATCTCACAGGCCCGCTCATATTGTCCTTCCTTCACCAGCCACCTCGGGCTCTCCGGGACAAAGAACAGAAGCAGCAACAATAGCGCCGCAGGGATCATATTTGATCCGAGCATACCCCGCCACACTTCTTCCACCAGATAAAAATGCAGTAACCCGCCCCGTTGCCCGCCATGAGCCGATGCATATTCCAGCAGCATCGCATTCGACAGGTATGAAGTGAGAATGCCCAGCGTGATCGCCAGTTGATAGATAGAAACCAGCCTGCCCCGTAGATGCGCCGGCGCCAGCTCGGCAATGAACATAGGTGCCACCATGGCGGCAAAGCCCACCCCTATGCCTCCCACGATTCGGAATACCACCAGCACGGACGGCGTACCGGCCACCATGCATCCCAGTGCGGATACGATGAACAGCAGCGCCGACGCCAGCAGTATCTTCTTTCGCCCGTATCTGTCCGAAAGATAACCGGCAACAGCCGCTCCCGCCACACAACCAAGCAGGGCTGAACTCATGATCCAACCTTCCATCACGGGACTGAGCCCGAACTGCGCCCGCAGGAAATTCACAGCGCCCGATATGACGGCCGTGTCGAATCCAAATAGAAAACCTCCCATCCCGGCCGTGGCACAGATAACCGTCAAATATGTTTTACCCTTGATCATGGTCATTTTTTTAACCCTATGGAATATGTGTCGATCCGGCCGCCTCCAATAGTCCCCCTGATCCTCTCGCCTTCCGGGGCCAATGTCTCCTCTTCCTCTTCGATGAGGTTGACCTTCTTCAATTCCCTTATCTGCCCGAACAAATGGATCTCGTTTTGCTGCGGTATTTTATCCATGTTGACGACGCGCAGTATAATGTCGTCACTGTTATCGGCCTTTTTCACGGCAGTGATCAGCGTACCGGGCGCAGCCGACCCGAAGAAACTCATCCTCAGGGGTAAGGACGCCTTCTTCAGGGGAACAGCAGGGACGACATGCAATGGATGATTGTTTCCCATCCCGAATGCAAACGCCTGTTTCCAGTCCGAAGGGTGAGAGCTGATGCTGAGACGGAATACATGCCTCCCCCGCTGGTAATACCACGGCCCCTCTCCATGACAGCTCTTCTGCGTAGTCAGCAGCACAGCCTGAAGCACGGGATAGCTCACGGCATCCCTGGCCGGATCGATATAGTCGAAAACAGCCATCCTCGAGGACATCGTGATCGCGATATCACCGGCAGCCGCCGTCACAAAATTCTGGGACTCCCTGGGATGTATCTCCTCCGGCTTCTGACGGTAAGTCCCGTCCCATGCCCATCCCCCCGGCCGCATAGACAACTCCGTTCTGTGTACGCCCGCCATCCCCATCGGGACGTCATAGCTGATGTCCGCGCAGGCCATATTGAGCGGTAGCGCAAAGCTCAGCTGCCGGCTGCGGATACCCTTCCAGTCCGGCAGCTCATATTCGAGATCGATCTTCTTCATTTGCCGATAGACGGTGATCCGCTGTAAGATCTCGTCCTTCCCCAGCATACTCCTGCATTCAAAGACAGTGAATACGGGACCGTCGCTGATCCTCGACCACTTCGCCGGATGATTGCTCAATTTGTCGAAATCACGCATATTGGCTGGCGTTATTTCTGTGAACTCGCCTGCATCCAGCCCGTCATAACCCATGTCCAAGATATCTCCCCCGGCATACCGGGTCGTATTCAGCAGTTCACGCCCCAGTTGCTTATCATAAAGACTCCTGATCCCCCCGTCTCCAAAGGTTATCCTGTAATAGGCATTCTCATATTCGTTGACGGGCTCTTCGGCGACACGCCGTGGCCCTCCGACAGGCGCAGCCGAAACATAAAAAGCGGCATATCCCATCGCAGGCACCTTCCTTGCCAGGATGGCGACGCCCCGACCGTTCGCCGTGACGACCGCCTGCGAAGGCACGATATTCCCATCCGCATCGCGGACAAGATATTGCTCCGGGCCGCCTTTCACCGGCAACACCGCAAGCGCGTCACGCTCCCACGAGAGGTCGTTGAATACGACCGCCGGGCCCGGACCTTTTACGGCCACCCGGGCCGCAATCCTCCGCAGCGCCGGGTACAGTGTCGCCAGCGCGATGCTATCACCCGCCTCCAGGTACGACCGGTATATGCTGTCGGTAATATCCCCATGCTTGCCGCCCCACCCGTGATCGGGATAGATCGACTTATACCAGGCGGTGTCGAACGAAGACTTCGGATAGCCGGCAAAGCTGCCATCCAGCACACCGGCCACCGTATTGAAAAGCTCCGATGCGGGAAGATCAACGGCCGCCGCCCGTTTGGCATTTATAGCTTCGTAGTGCGCGGGACCATGAATATAGAGCCATAGATCAGGCCTTTCTCCTGAAATAGAGTCGATATGCGCCGCGGGAACATCCACCGCATCCAGGAATTGGTCTGCTGTAGTATAACGCAGTCTCGGAATACGAAGCCCCATATCTTCAGCCAGCCTGTTCCATTCTTTCAGCACGCGCTCATAGTACACCGGACCGGAAGCATCATTGCTGATGACGACGGCATAATGGGGCGGGATATTCCGGGACGCATAATACCCGTTCCAATTCTTTAACACCTCATGCAGCTTGCGCATGGCGGTCGGCGCATCCGTATCGAAATATTTATAGAATAGGACGGCCCAGCCGTAATTGCCCGGACTATACGTAAAGATCTTTGACCCATCGGGACTATACCAGTTGAAAAACCCCTCTTTGAACCTGCTGATAAATAAGTGCTTTACGCCCCCGCGCGCCAGGATCTGCGGTAATTGGGGCGTCCGCGCCGGCACATCGACATTGAAGGCGGTCCGGGCATCTACACGTCCCTTGAAGAATTCCCTCATCCATTTTCGGCCCAGGTAAAGCTGGCGAACCAGCTGCTCTCCGGACTCCAGGCCTTCATAAGGCTGATTAAAGGTGGCGCCCCAGCCGAACTGCCCCCGCTGATAGGCAGCGGCGGCCTGTTCCCCGTATGCCGGGTCTTCTCGCACAAGCTCCATCAGGTTCAGCGTTTGCTCCATCCCAAACCGGAAGGCGCTGTCCCGTTCCGTGATCTGCATAGCGGGTAAAATGATCTTGTCGATCCTCTCCTTCCGGCAGGAATCGGGCGTATTCATCCAGGCAATATCCTGGTGAGAGGAAGAAATGATGTCGATCGTGCCATTTTTAAAATAGCCCCAGTCATCCGGAACATACGGCTCGAACTCCTGTACAAGGACGTCCTGCCCGCGTTGCCGGAATACGAGCCGGCCTTTTTTCCCCGTGAGGGGCAGTCGCAGCCTCAACGAATCCCTGTCGGCCTTATAACTTAGCGGCCTCCCGTCGAGCTCCACCGAGAGCCCCTCCTTCTTCCCCACATAGACGACCACAGCATCTACCTGTAGCCGACCGTCTGTCTTTTCATACCGCATCGGGTGCGGATAGATGATCTCCGCCTGCTGCGCTTCAACCGACACGCCAGTCAGCAAAATACCTGCTAAGAACCAACCTTTCATATGTATGCAACTCTTTACCAGTAAATTTTTAAGGTCTCTATCGCATGATGCCCAAGCTTGTACTTCAATTGATGGCCGGATACAGGGATCTCTTTCGCGCCCTCTTCCGTGAGCGACGTAAGGTAGGCCTTCCTGATCGCCCTCCGGAAGGTTAACGTCACATCCACATCCTTCCCGTCCGTCTCATACATTCGCAGCACGGTACCGTCATCATCTTCCGCCTTCTTAATGGCGGTGATCACCACATTATCCCGGTCGACCGATACAAAGCTGTCTTTTTCCGGCTGCCCGGGGCCCGCAAGCCTGTCCGCGCCTACCACGGCCTCCAGCGGCGTGTTTGCCTCAACGCCGCTCCGCCGGCCAAGGCCTAATCCTGGGGCCTGTGTCGTCAATGAAAAAGTATAATAGTGGTCCCCGGTCTGGAGATACTCAGGTCCCTGACCATGGCAACTCCGCCGGGAGGCCAGCAGGATCGGCTGCAACAAGGTACGGTTCGGTTCCAATCCCGTCATATCCATATAGTCGAAAGCAGCCGTCGATGTGCTAAGGGTCAAGCCAAGGTCCCGGCCGGATACGCCAATCCAATCCTGCGAACCCCGGGGATGTACAGTTTTCGGCGTGTCGAGGTAGATCTGCCCCGCCGGATCCTTCAGTTCATCCCTGCCTACCTCGACCATGCCATAAGGCACTTCATACCCTATCCGGCTTTCGGGAATATTCACGGGCAGCGCCATCCTGTACTCACGGTACAGGGTACCATCCCAGTTCTTCAACGCCACGGCGATATCGATGCGCTTCAACGCTTTGTAAAGCTTGATATCTTCTTCCACTACCGCATGGGCTATCGGCAGGCGCGAATGAAAGACGGTGTACACCGGACCGTCCTCCGTAATGGTCCACTTCGGATCATAATTGCCCGTTCGGTCGAAACCATCCATGGTAGGCTGCTGCACGCTGGCAAATTCCCCTGCACCAGTCCCTACCGACTTTAGCGTAAAGATCTCCCCCGCCGCGAATGTGCTGCTGTCGACAACCGCCTTTCCGGTGGTCTTATCCACCAGGCGTGTTATGCCGCCCCTGCCAAGCCGCAAACTATAATATTTGCTTTCATAGCTGTCGCCCGCCTTCACGGGCCGCACCGCGCCGGCACGATCACCGTCCGGCCGCAGATACCAGGTTCCATATCCGACGGAAGGGACATCTTGCGCCACAAAGGTCAGCATGTCAGCAGGCAATCCAGCCTCGCTGCTCTCCTGTTTCCGTTGAGAAGGAACGACCCTCCCCGCGGCATCATATATCCTGATCCCCCGCCCGCGGACAGCGGTCGGTAGCCTGATGGTCACCGGGTCGGTCCGCCCCCAGCTCAGACTGTTGAAGACTACCACCGGTACACCCTTGCTTGCCGGAGCTTCCACCCTTCCGGCAATTCGCCGCATGGCGTTCTGCAGCAATTCTCCTCCTTTTTCTTTGGCATAGGTATATTTTGCCAGAAAGATATCGTCGGTGGACTGGCCTTCCAATCCGCCCCAGCCATGGTCCGGATATATTTTCGACATCCACGCAGTTGCCAATTCGGATTGCGGGTAGTCCGCCTTGCCATCGATCATCCTGTTGGCAGTCCAGAACGCTTCCGCCGCCGGCAACAGCTTGTCTGCCTCCCTGCTGGCCGAAAGCGCCCAATGATGCGACGGCCCATGGATATATACCCACACATTCGGCCGTTCGCCGCTGATGACCGGGATCCGTGACGATGATGCTTTTGCCGCGCTCAAAAACTTATCGAAGGTGGCGCCCTGGAATTTTGGCAGAACGACCGGCAACTTCTCCCCTGCCTCGTTCTCGATCACCGAGATCCCATTCCACCGGCTGACAAAATCGTAGAGGTGCTGTACCGGCTTCTGTGGCCAACCGAACTCATAGTTCAGGACGGCCGGCACCGCCTTCGCGACATTCCTGTCATTGAATTGCGTCAGCCAGTAGACCACCTGCTCTGCCAGGGCCGCAACGCCGGCAGTATCGCCCTTCGCCAGGATATTGTAAAAATCGATATAGTGCCCCGGCGAATAGGCTGTAATATAGGAGCCGTCAGGGCTTTGCCAGTTGTAAAGCCCGAGTCCGAACCTGCTGAAGAACATACCCGTGACCCCCGCCTTTGCCATCAGTTGCGGCATCTGGATGCTGCGCCCGGGCACATCCGAATTATAATAGGTCTGCGCATTATATCCGAAATTGTCTTTGAGCCATTTTTTGCCGAAATAGAATTGGCGTGCCAGCGATTCCGACGCATACATGTCCTCATATACCTGGGTATAGGAAGCCCCAACGAGCATCCTGCCTTCCTTCATGTACATGGCCATGGTATCCTTCATTTCGGGATGACGCCGGATATATTCCATTACAATGGACGATTGCTCGATGTCCATCTGGAAGCCGGGCATCTGGCGGAGCCGGGCAAGATACGGCGTGAGCCAGAGTGAGTCCCTTGCTATCGTGGATTTCTCAATCGAATTGATCCAGGCGAGGTCCTCGTGTGTAGTCACGGAGAGGTAAATGGAAGCCTTCCCACCCGACAGCTCGCTGGCCCTTTTCAATAGCGAAAACGTAGCATTGCTAACCTTCACCGTCCCCTGCGGGGGAGCCTGCCCCGCAGCCGGGATCGTAGCAAGCCAGCACAGCGCCATCCCAAAAACGATCTTTTCATGTAAGTACTTCATATATGGTTATTTTATTCCCGGCACAGCGTCGAACTGAAAGGTCTCGATGCTGAATTTCTTTACGGATACTTTCCCATCTTTTCCGGTTCTTTCCGGGTTCTGTTCAATAATATTGGTCTTCTCCAGGTTACGGATGCCTTTAAACCAGCTTAGCGTTGCGTCCGTATCCTTCCCCTCCATATCATAACATCTCAAAATGACCTTGTTCTCGTCGTCATTTTTCTTGATAGCGGAAATGACGATGTTGTCCTTGTCTACGCTGGCAAACGAATACCGCTCCGGTAACACGGCACCCGCATCTTTCTTTCGGCTACGGCTATCGGGGACATTGTCCACCACCAGCAGGGGCTCGGCCGCCTGCTTGCCGTTTTTCCAGCCGGGATATCCCTTGCTGTCATTCGAAAAAAAGGAAAAGGTGAAATGGTGATCGCCGCGTTGCAGGTACCAGTTGGCCAATGGGCTTTCATTACAGCTCCTCCGGCTGGCGAGCAGCACTGGCTGCAGGACAGGCCTGGCGTTGACGCCCGTCGGATCTATCCAGTCGAAGACGGCAACATCGCTGCTGATGGTGACCGATCCCCTCCCATCCGCCGCTGCGAACCAATCCTGGACCTCCCTTGGATGAATATCCTTGCACGGCGTATTATAGACCTGTTCCGGCTTTGAAAATCCCGGCGCAAACGGCAGCTCAGACCTCCCAACCTCGACAATGCCCATCGGCGCCTCATAAGACACCCGTGCACTGTCCATCCCCAACGGAAAGGCCATCCGGAATTCCCTGCTGCGCTCACCGTTGAACCCAATGATGTCCGCCTGAAAATCTATCCGCCTGGCCATCGTATAGAAGATCACCCGCTGCCGGACTGTACAATTTCTCCAGGGATGCACGGTCTCTATAACCGTACGCACAGGACCATTTTCCACCAGCGACCAGCTGGCATTGTACTGGCCCATCTTCTCGAAACCCTCCATTGTCGGCTGCTGCACACTGGTGAACTCCCCAGCCCCATTGCCGACAGACTGTAGAGAAAAAACTTCTCCGGCAAGCAGCCTGCCGGGCGCAATGAGCTCCCGCTGCTCCTCTTTGTCAAATATAGACTTAATACCGCCGCTTCCAAGCTCTACCTTGTAGAATCTCGTATCCACCACATTACCAGTTATAGTAATGCGCAGCTTTTCAGCATCGCCCGATCTCCCCGGCACCAGGTAATACGTAGCATATCCGATGGAAGGTATATCACGGGCAATAAAGCTGATCGTCAGCATCGCATTCGTCCCTTCCACCGGCGAGGATACAACCTGGTACTCCACCGCCTGGCCGCGGTCATCCACCAGCCGGAACGCATTGTCATAAATACCTTCCGTATTTGTGGTAACCTCTACCGGGTCGCTGCGGGTCCAGGACAATGGATTGAAGACGACAATAGGCTTCCCCTCGCCTGCATACTTAATGGAATGGCAAATTCGGTCCAGCCTGCCCCGCAGAATGGAATCCCCTGCACGAGCCGCCTTTACATAGCTGTTCGCAAAGACCTGATCCGTGCTGTCGCCATGCACGCCGCCCCAGCCATGATCAGGGTAGATCGCACACTGCCAGGCTTCATCGAATGCCCGCTGCGGGTAATCCGAAAAACTCCCTGTTAATGTCGCCGAAACCGTCGCGAACTTCTCCGCAGCCGTCAGCAACCTGGACGCCAGACGTCCCTCCCTTACTGCCTTCTCATGGGTCGGGCCATGGATATACAACCAGAGATTCGGATATTCGCCACTGACACTATCGATCTTTCCACGGCCGCCACTGACTGCCGCCAGCGCTTCCCCTCCGGTGGCATAATTTATCCGGGGCAGGTCGCTTTTCCCCTCGGCGACGTCTTTATTCCACTTCCGGAAATACGCATCGTAGTCCAGCGGCTCGGAAAAATCCTCCGAACTGATGTATATAAATTCCGGCGCAAGCGACCTGGATTTGTAATAATTATTTAGGGAAGCCAGCTTGCCTGCAAATTCCGCCGTTCTGTGTACCTCATCGGCAGCATGCCTTATTACACGCCCCGATTCCTCATACTGACCGGGTGTCCAGCAAATGATATGGCTGCCGTCCGGGCTGAACCATTTGTATACTCCGGGTTGGAACCTGCTGAACTGCAGATACTGTATTCCGGCCTTCGAAAATATCTGCGCAGTCTGCATCGACCTGCCCGGCACGTCCTCCGACCACGCACAACTAAAACTGCCTCCCGGTATCAGCTTCTGTAATTTCTTCTTGCCATAATAGACTTCGCGGATCAACGCTTCTCCGTCGTACAGGCCTTCATAAGGCTGGTTATACGTCGCACCCCACTCCAGTCTCCCCTCCCTTGTGTATTTGGCTATCTCGGCCAGCCTCTCAGGATGCCTGTCCAGGTATTCATAAAGGTTCAACGCATTCTCCACGGAAAACCGGAAATCCTTGCTTTCCTTTAGCCGCCTCAGTGCAGGTGTGATCACATGCAGGTCACGAAACCGCCGGCAGCTGTCGGGCGTATCCATCCACGCTATGTCCTGGTGAGAGGACGGCACCACATGTATTCTGCCGCCGGTAAAATAATCGTAGGAAGAATTCTGCCCGCGGCCGGCCGCTGGCGCCAGTACAATGGTCAAATAAACCAGTATCTTTACGAGACTTCTCATTTCAACAAGGGATTAACCTGTACTTCAGCCAAAGGAATAGGGAATTGAAGGTTGGAGCTCTGGAACGTTGCCCCGGAAGGCAGCACGTAACCCACCGCGTCGACAAAACTGCCGTGTACAGCGTCGAATATCTTATGCGTTCGCACGATGTCATACCACGCCTTGTTCTCAGCACATAGCTCCCATACCCTCTCCTTCCATACCGCCGTCCGGAAGTCGGACTGATTGAGACCGGACAATGGCGATAACCCGGCGCGGCTGCGGAGGCCATTCACAGCAGTATAGGCATCAGCATTGGGACCGCCATCGGCTTCATTCTGCGCCTCTGCATAGGTTAAAAGCACATCCGCAAAACGTATTAGCGGAAAATCCTTTCCCGACCTTGGCGCATTGTTCAACAGGCTTTTGTCAAAGAACTTGTATATGCTCCACGGGAAACTGTATTTTACGCCGTCTACATTGATCGTATCGTAGAAGAAGCCGTTCTCTTTCCGGCGAAGATCGGCCGGGTCATAGGAAGCGAGGAAGCTGGTCTCCGGATAGAGTAATCCCATATCATTGTTGACGTAACCATTTCGGTTGAACGACACGCCTTTGGGATAAAGTTCGATCGGCAGGATGTTGTTGACTACATCCAGCCCGAAATTGATGCTGAAGATGTTTTCTTCCTTGTTATCGAATGCCGGATTGTTCAGCTTGTCGAACCATGTGAGCGACGCGTCGGATTGAAAAAGATGGAAATTGCCGCCGGCGATCACTTCCTTCGCCTTGTCACGCGCCAGCGCGAACTTGTCCGCCTCACTGACCGGATATCCCGCCATGCTGAGATAGACCTTTGCCAGCAATGCCTTCGCCGCACCGGTCGATACCCTCCCGCTGCCATCCGGCGTGGCCGGAAGTCCACTCGCCTCTGCATCCTTCAGATCCGGCACGATGGCCTGCTCATATATGGCTTTTACTGGTGACCTGCCAACCAGGCCGTCCGATGCCTGAGCGGTAGGCTTCAGTTTTAACGGAACATCGCCAAATATATTCACCAGGGTATAGTAATAATATGCCCGCAAAAATTTGGCCTCGCCGATCATCGATTTCTTTACCGCATCATCCATCGGAATGGCCGGCACATTGGCAATGACGAGGTTGGCCGCCTCGATGCCCTGATATCCTGCCGTGAACCATTGCTGCAAAAGGGGACTCGCCGAATTCTGCCGGAGACTATAAACATTCGTAAGGTCATTTCCCTCAGACACCGTACGGAATTCACCGGTCACCAACTCCAGCATTGCGTACGAATAGTTTCTGCCGGCTCCGGTAAAGGGCGGATACAGAAAATAATAGATGCCATTAACGGCCGACTGTGCATCCTGCTGTGTCTTGTAATACAGGTTCGTTGTAATGACCGACCTGGGTGACTCTTCCAGCCACTTCTTACATCCGGAAAGACCGAGCGCGATCAAGATAATTGGAATAATATTTTTCATATTCAATGTGTTTAGAAATTAGCAGTAAGGCCTATCGTATACGTACGTGGCCTGGGTGACCCATAGAATTCTATACCCTGTGCGAACGACCCGTTGAAGGTGCTGACCTCGGGGTCGAAGCCTCTGTACTTCGAGATGAGGAAGAAGTTCTGGACATTCGCATACAGCCGTAGGCCGGAAAGTCCGAGGCGAACCGCCTCTTTGCCAGGAAAAGCATATCCGAGGTTGATGCTTTTCCCTCGCACAAACGACCCATCCTCGACCCACCGGCTGTCCATAAAGAATGGCAGATCCGTACCCCATGGATCGATGTTGGCAAATCGAAGGGACGGCACGAGAGTATTCTGGTGGTCAGGCGTCCAGGCGTCATTGAGGATGGTACCATAGCTATTGGCATAATATTGCCTGTCTTCAATAGTCAACGTAGTAATGTTCATCACTTTATTGCCATGCCTTACCTGCACATCTGCGCTCAGCGTCCAGTTCTTATATCGTACGGTAGTAGTAAGATTCAGCTCGTACTTCGGAAACATGTTCCCCAGCACCATGGCGTCGCTGTTGTCAAATACGTGGTCGTTGTTGACATCCAGCCGTTTGATATCACCGGGTTTCTTGCCGTAAAGAGCAGCCTCCGCCGCCTCCTTATCCCCCCACGTGCCTATCCGCTTGAAACCCCAGAAATTGCCGATCGGCTTGCCAACCTGGAGGATATTCGTCTGTCCCAAAAAATTCGGTCCTGGATAAATGTCGGCATTGGTAGTCCCCAGCGCCAGGATCTTATTGGTATTGCTGGACAGCTGCGCACCCAGGCTCCAGCTAAAGTCCCGGTCGCGAATGACGTCTCCGTTCACAGCCAGTTCAAAGCCCGTATTCTGCAGGCTGCCGATATTCGTCGTCACAGTCGTATAGCCGGTGACAGAAGAAATAGGTACGTTCAACAACAGGTTTGTGGTCTTCTTCTTATAATAGTCCGCCGTAAGGCTCAGCCGGTTATCCAGTACGCGCAGATCCACGCCGATATCGGTCTGGGCAGTCTGCTCCCATTTCAGATTGGGATTCGGCACGCTGACGGGCCCGGTTCCCTTTACCCTCTGGTCGTCCAGCCCGATGGTATATACTCCTACATTGCCGAGCGACGAATACGGAAGTATCTCGGAGTTCCCCGTTATCCCATAGCTGCCGCGCAGTTTCAGGAAGGAAATGAAATGATTGTCGGCCAAAAAATTCTCCTTGGAGACTATCCATCCGATAGCTCCGGACGGGAAAAAGGCGAATTTCGTCGCATCCCCGAACTTCGAGGAACCGTCATAGCGGCCCGTAAAAGTCAGCAGGTATTTGTCCAGGTAGGCATAATTGACCCTCCCGTAATAGGAATTCAGCTTATAATTGCTATATCCTGACTGGGGAGTACCCTGTACGGCGCCCGCACTGAGATTGTTATACTGGTAGTAGTCGGTGGAAAAGCCTGTAGCGCTGGCCGAAGACGTCTCCTGGGTCGACTCCATCCAGCTTGCACCAAGGACCGCGTTTATGTGATGATTCGATCCAATGTTCCTGTCATAAGTGAGATAGTTCTCCGCCTGCCAATAAACCGTCCGGGAATTGCCCACCGTTGCCGCCCCGCTCGTCGGCAGCCCGATGTCCTCCAGGTCCTTTCCGATATACATATTGTTTTTCTGAGAAAGTATCTGTGTCGAATACGTGGTTTTGAAGGTAAGCCCTTTGGCAAGCCGGACATTGCCATAAAAGTTGGCCAGTACCTGGTCCGTAAGATAGAGATTGACCATCTGATCCAATTGCCGCACAGGATTCTCCGCCGGGTAAATACCGGCCTTGCTGTGCCCGCCCGAACCATTGAAATTATACCCGAACTGGTCCAGCCGGCTCCAGTCTCCGTTGGGATATTTGACAGGAAAAATAGGCAGGAACTCAACCATCATACGCGTCGCATTCTCCGCACCAACGGCAAAGTCATCTACTCTGTTCGTCCGGATCTGATTGTATCCGATGTCGCCACCGACAGTCAACCAGGATCGCAAATTCATCTCTGTATTATATCGGGCAGTAAATTTCTTGTAATACGTATTACGAAGTATCCCTTCGTCATCCTGGTATCCCGCATATAGCCCGTTCTTCGACTTCGCAGTCCCCTGCGTCATGGAAATGTAATGCCGGTTCGACAACGCCGTACGCGTCGCCTCCTTTTGCCAGTCCGTATTATAGATAGGATTGCCGTTTCCGTCGAATAGGTCGGGGTAATCCGCATGCAGGTCAGGCAGGGCCCCCCGGGCAGGATCATAAGCCCAGGCCCTTTTGAACCATGTCAGCCAGCCCTTCGAATCCAAAAGATCCATGCGCCTTGCCAACTGATTCACACTGACGCTGCCATTGTAGGAAATGCCGAAATCCCCGCTCTTCGCCTTACGGGTGGTCACGATAATAACTCCGTTAGCGCCGCGCGAACCGTATATAGCTGTGGACGACGCATCCTTGAGCACATCCACGGCCTCGATATCGCTGGGATTGATCGACTGAAAGTCCGCCCCAACGATCCCGTCAATGACGAACAAAGGCGAATTGGAGGCAGAGATGGAATTGAAGCCCCGCAGATTGACACTCACCCCCCCGCCCGGCCGGCCCGAATTGCTGTATACACTCAGGCCCGGGACCTTCCCCGACAACGCCTCTAAAGGATTTGACGTGATCCTGTCGGCTATATCCGCAGCCTTCACTGAAGCCACCGCCCCCGTCACATCCGCCTTCTTCTGCGTACCGTAGCCGATGACAACGACATCGTTGAGGACGCCCGCCTGTGGCACCAGCGTGACCCGGATCTCGACACCGGCCCGCGCTTCGACCTTCTCGGTCCTGTAACCGGCAATGGAAACAACGAGGGTCGCACCGTCAGAAGCCTTTATTTGAAATGCACCGCGCTCGTCACTGACAACACCGGTCTGGCTGCCCAGCACCTGAACGCTCACACCCCGGATCGGTACTCCGGAACTGTCCGTAATAACACCATTCACCTTTCCCGCCGGTTGCTGGCCGGATACCGACAGGATAGTGATGAACAGCATGCCAATAAAGCAGAACGCTTTAATAAGAGGTTGGAAGAACCTGAATTCTCTTTTCATAATAGCAGTTGGTCGTGTTAAAAAATATTGTTAAAAAGTATAGGAGTCAGGTGTATCGGGATACAGGCTGTTGTGAAGGAATGTCGAAATGAACGATACGAAGATAGAACCAGCCCCCGGCTGCATCTACAACTCAATTAACAGCTATTACAATTTTTTTAATCATTTATAGGCACAACCACTTCCAAATGGAGAAAATACTTTAATAGTCGTAGAATATTGTAATTTAGATATTCAAACTTGCTTGTCATGAAGGCCCAACTGATAGAAGTAGGATTACAGAAAGAGCAGACATTTTTCATCAAGCAGCTCGATTGCGATCATTTCAACACTCCCTTTCATTTCCATGAACTCTGCGAGCTGAATTACGTAATGGAAAGCTCCGGAAAAAGGATCGTCGGGGACAATATCTCTAACTTTTCCTCCGGCGATCTCGTCCTGATGAGCTCCAATCTTCCCCATATCTGGTATAACGACCCGGACTACCTGAAAGATGCCACCCGGGGCACGGCAAAGGCCATCGTTACCTATTTCAACCCTAACTTTCTTGTGGACCTCACGCACGAAGAACATTATAGGATCAGGATCACACACCTGCTGGACAAGGCACGCCGGGGCATCCGGTTCCTGGGCAATACGCAACAACACGCCACCGACAGACTACAAAGTATCATTCACAAAAAAGGCCTGGAAAAGGTTATCGACTTCCTCGATATCATCAACCTTTTCCTGGACGCCACCGAATATGAATGCCTGGCCTCCATCGGCTATCAACACTCGTTCAATGAAAAGGATACCCGGCGCATGAGCACGGTCTACCAATACCTGATCCAGAACTTTACCGAGCCTATCTCACTGGATGAAATAGCCGCCGTGGCCAACCTCTCGTCGCCAGCCTTCTGCAACTTCTTTAAAAAAAGGACCCAAAAATCTTTCTCGCGCTTCCTCAACGAGCTGAGGGTAGGTCACGCCTGCAAACTTCTTCAAAATCATGAACTGTCCATTTCCGACGTGGGCTATCAGTCCGGCTACCAGAATATGACAAACTTCAATAAGTTCTTCAAAGACATCACCGGAACGACACCTTCTCAATACAGGAAAGAGCTCAATGATTCATTCGCCGGCGGTGCCAGGTAGCCGCCCCGTCCCGCACCGCGCAGGCGTCATCCGCCGGCATGACGACGATCATATCTTTTCCGGAATCATTGATCTGGTATTGCCAACTCATATCCCCGTCATCAGGATCACCTTTTCCGCCCTATAAAACCTAACCAATTATTAGAACCTTCCTTAAAAAAAAGGACATGAAAAAAAATTTACTGATCCTGCTGGCGGGCATAATAACGGCTTCGCCTTCCTGTACAAAACTCGGTAAGACAGACGAGATTTTCAGTACGATGCCAGAGGCAATAAGGTCCGCAACGGCGTACAATATGACAACGGAGTCTATCCCTATCTTACCAACGAAGTGTGGAGGTTCATTTATGAAGACTATAGCTTGAATAATCCGCTCATCGGGTATGATTATTCAGGCCCGGTAACCCTATCGGACTACAACGCTTTTGGCCTTCCGCGGATGATTTGGAACGACGCCTACCTATTCGGATTTGCTTTTGGAAAAGGGGCTCAAATCTACTATGCCTGCGACCCCCTGCAATTGCCTCTGGAAAAACCGTAATATGCCGGACCAGCCCGGGGACAATTATTTCAAAACTTGATCTCCAGTTTCTTCGAAACAAGCTTTTCGTCCTTATAATATTCAAAGACCCAGTCTCCGTCCTTCTTAAAAACGATCCCGTTGGACGCTCCCGCCTGCGCGATGTAATAATCGGGCACCGATGTCTTCAGCAGCGTCAGTATCTTCTTGGGAGAGGTATCGATCAGTTGATATCCATTGGGGGTGACCTGGGCATATAGCGTACCCGTGATCTCGGCAACGGTGGTCATTGCCGGCGCCGGTGCGGCCTGTGCTGGCGCGGCAGTCGCTACCTGGGGCATCGCAACAGCCTGCTGGGCCTGCAGCGTACTATCATATTTGTAAGGTACGTCATTCAGCGATGCAAAGGCATTCCTCAATGCCTCGTCGTAGGCCGGCAGAAATTCCTTTTCCCTGCTTTTGCCCTCTTTGCTCTTGAAAACGATATTCCCCTGACAGTCCTTCAAAAGCAAAGTAAGGTTTGTAACAAAGAGCCCCTTTTTTTGGACGACCTCGGCCCTGAGCGCATTACACCTGTTGGCAGCAACGGCCACCGGCAGCGCGTCGTTACCCATAAGAGCCGTAAACCCTTTTTGTTCCAACAGCAGCTTCGCCGTGGTATTTAGTCCATACTGATTATCTTCTTTCGAGAAATCGAACCGTTCAGGAACCAGTACATACTTATAGCTATTGATGCTGGTGCTCTGGGAATAGGCAGCTACAGTAAAAAATGCGGCAAAGAGTAATAGGCATGCTTTCATGAACTAAAAATACAAAAAACCCCTCGCAATGCGAGGGGTTTTCCGGAAGGCAAAGAATTACCTGCTACCCGAGCCGGTAGAAGTACCGCTTTGCGGATTAAAATCGTTCATGACAGGTGTGATGACCACATTAATATTGCTATTGGAGTTACCATTCTGCGAAGGCTGCTTCAGCGTCAAATTTATTTTCGGAACGCCGTTTTGCAGGAAATTGCTCGCGACCATGTTCATACGGCCTTGCTTCAGCGCCCATGCCCTGCTGCCCTTGGTCCGCGGCATATTATTGTAGATCGTCATTGAACCCTCTGATCCCGAAGATCTATGGTGTACCTTTTTATGCGTGGTACTTCTCTTCGGTGTATTTGATGCGACACTGCTGTTGCCAGAGGTCGAAGCACCACCCTGCGAAGCGCCGGAGGAAGAACTTGCCGCCGACTTCCGCGAAGCCATACCATGATGCGATGACCGGTGCCTTGGGGTCGCACGCGCGGTCGTATTATCGTTGGTCATTGCCGTATTATCATTCCCCGGCGAGGTGGCCATCGCAGCGCTGCCGGCCTGGCCCGACGAAGTGTCTCCATCATTGACCATGACATTGACGTTGGACCGGTTCCTGATCACCTGCGCGAGGCTATTCAATGCCTGCTTACCGCTGGTTGTAACCGCAGTACTGTTCTTCTTGAAGACCTTATCTTCATCCAGACGCACATAGATAGTATTGTTCACCTGCTGAACGTCTTCGTTGGCAAGACCCGCCTGCGACATGGCGCCTTTCAGGTCGTCGCTGACTTGTGACATCGCACGCTGCTGCTGGCTAAAATAGTCTTGATAATAGCTAAGCGACTTTTGCTGCGTCGCATAATTATTGGCGCTACTGTCCAGCGACCGCTGAAGGGAGCTATTTTTCTCTTCGAGGTCGTGTACATTTCCATTTAAGGAGGTCACCTGCTGCGCCAGCCTGGCACTGTCATTTTTTGATTGCTGGAGAGCTGCCTGAGATGCTTTATATTTTTTACTCGAAACACATCCACCCAACATAACAGCGGCAGTAGCGGTAGTGACTAACATCACGTTTAGTCTTGTTTTCATAATCACATGGTTTTAAATATTTGCTTAAAATTTAATGCCAGGGGTAGAACACCAAAAGTCGCGGCAAGGACCAGGGGGACCTCAAAACACAGTTTAATGCATTGTATATTAGCCAATTAACATATTTTCAACAAACAAAAATCACTGTTTCACGGTACATCCCTATAAAAAATTCTCCCCTCCCTCCCTGGAAAACATTCCTCAACTCCATAGCTTCCCAGGATCAAGCCATCCGTCCGGATGCGCCATCGGCTACTTACCCCAAGGTAACCTGGCGATCCCGCGCAGGCAGGTAATTCCCTGAGTACAACTACCTATTTTTTCAAAAAAACATATTTATCCTCCTCCGTTCATACTGCGGACTGCGTCTCTTTCGTTTGCTGTTCTTCTATGCCGGGTTACTGCTCTGATATCCTTTATGTAAGATGCGCCGCCGCTGTCTTCCTGGTCGCGCTGTTCCTGGGCTGCCGCAACCCGGCCTCGCTGCCACCCGACCACCCGGCCTATTTCGACAAGCTCTTTCGCCAGATGGACAGCATGGGCCTTCCTCCACAGCAGGCGTTTCGATTCGTCGACTCTGTCTATGCCAGCTTTCCTTCACCCGGTACCCTGGACCTGTTGCACCGCTATGACTATAAAGGGAATTATTATTATAATACGGCGCACGATTTCCTCCTTTCCGGGCGATACGTCGACAGCGCATTGATGCTCCTGTCCAGCGAAGAGGCCCGCAGCCGTTATCCAAGGGAATACGCCAAATGCCTTATCGATAAAGCCGAGAATTATCAGCACGAGGACAATCTGGAAAGCGCCTTCTTTTATTATCGAAAGGGATTGGAGGCCATAAAGGACCTCGGCGACAGCTGCACAATGGCCGAGTATACCCAGCGTATTGCCATGGCCAGCTATCGGGCCGGCCGCTTCTCGGATGCACGGAATCTCTTTGACCTGGCCTTTCATCAATTCGCCGCCTGCCGGCCGGAGTTCAGAGCATTTGCCTATCAGCAATGCAACCTCGACAATATGGGCGAGTGCTACTCCGCCATGAAGAAATGGGATAGCGCGGCCTTTTATTTCGACAGCACCCTCGCGTTCATCAGCAGGGAAGCGATGCCTTTTATTACCGATTCCTCTCACCGCATATACATCGAAACGGCAAGAGCGGTCGTTCTCGGGAACTTAGGCGATTACGCGCTCTTTCAGCGGGATACCGCCAAAGCCTGGCAGCTCTACCGGACCAGCATTGCCGTCAATATGCGACCCCTGCACGACTCCGGGAATGCGCTGGCCATCCTGCTCAAAACGGCTCGCCTGAACCTGGCCCAGGGTCGCCTCGCCGAAGCTCGCGCCGGGCTGGATGAGATCCGCACTGCGCTCGATCACCGGTCGGACCCCGATATGGACCTTGACTGGCAACACCTGCACGCCGAGTGGCTCGGCAGATCGGGCAACTGGGCAGATGCCTGGGCGTCCCTGAATGCCTGGAATGCCAGTAAAGACTCCCTGCATTCAAGAATTGCCGCCTCCGCCGTAGACATTCCCCGGGAATTGGTACACCTGGAAGACAAGTATACCATCGAGCTCCTGAAACAGCGCGACCACGTAAAGACCATCTACCTGTTGTTGGCGGTGCTCATCGTCATCATGCTGATCGTCATCGCCTTCCTCATCCGCAGGGGCGCCCGGAGATCGAATGTCCATATCCGTCAGCTGAACCGGCTCAATAAAGCCCTCCGCGCCGAGAACCGGCAAACCCAGACGGCCATCAACGCATTGAATGAAGACCAGGCCATGTACCTGCGATCGCTCAAGTCCATCGCACACGACCTGCGCAACCCCGTAGGCGCAATCTCCTCCGCCGTCAGCCTTTTAAAGAACCAAAGCGACCTGAGCGCGCAAACAAAGACATGGCTGGACCTGATCGGCCAGTCCGCCGACCAGTCCCTGCACCTTGTAGGGGGAATTATGCACCTCGACCTGCCTATCGGAAGCCTGCAGCTGGAGATGATCGACCTGTCCCGACTACTGGAAACCTGCGTATCAACCCTCCAGTTCAGGGCAGGAGAAAAGAAACAAATTATCCATCTGGAAGCAGAGCCGGTAACGCTGCTCGCTGACCATGACAAGCTCTGGCGCGTCATCATAAATCTCCTCGACAACGCCATTAAGTTCAGCCCCGACGGGGCCGATATCGTCCTCTCCCTCCGGCGCCACGGCAATAAAGCCGTCATCTCCGTCAGCGACAAGGGAATGGGCATCCCCAAGAATATCGAAGGAAAGCTGTTCACTGTCGACGCCGCCGTCAAACGCCTGGGCACCGCGGGGGAAACGTCTTTCGGCCTCGGTCTCGCCATCGTCAGCCAGATCATCAAGGCCCATGGCGGCACGATTAGCGTCCACAGCCAGGAACACCAGGGCACAACCTTCCGGATCGAGCTGCTCACCTCCGCGGCATAACCTCATCACTTGATTTTACAACCTGCAGGATCAAATGATTATTTGAATCATATAGATTTTATCGATATGGCATCAAAACTATCTATAAAGCCGTACGTCAAAACTTCGATATATTTATATTACACAAATGCACTCATCATGGAAAATAACACGCTTCACTATGCAACAGTGCACCATCCGGGCGCTGCAGGCAAATGCCCATTTACCGGGGGTCAGCTTAAACAGGTCGCAGGTGGCGGGACAAGGAACCGCGACTGGTGGCCAAACCAGGTGAACCTGAATATCCTCAGACATCATTCTTCTTTATCCGATCCGATGGACAAAGGATTCAACTATGCCGAAGAATTTAAGAAGCTCGACCTGAAAGCAGTAAAGAAAGACATCGTCGATGTGCTCACTACTTCACAGGATTGGTGGCCAGCCGACTTTGGTCACTATGGCCCGTTTATGATCCGGATGTCGTGGCACGCCGCAGGCACTTATCGTATCGGGGACGGACGCGGCGGCGCAAGCAGGGGCATGCAGCGCTTCGCACCCCTTAACAGCTGGCCCGATAATGCCAATCTCGATAAGGCCCGCCGCCTGTTGTGGCCGGTCAAACAGAAATACGGCAGGCAGCTCTCCTGGGCCGATCTGATCGTGCTGGCAGGTAACTGCGCTCTCGAATCGATGGGATTCAAAACCTTCGGATTCGGCGGTGGACGTGAGGACGTATGGGAAGCCGCCGAAGACACTTACTGGGGTTCTGAAACAGAATGGCTCGGCAATAAAAGATATGAAGGAGAACGCCAGCTGGAAAACCCGCTCGGCGCCGTACAGATGGGTTTGATCTACGTGAACCCCGAAGGCCCGGATGGAACACCTGATCCGATCGCCGCAGCCCGCGACATCCGCGAGACCTTCGGCCGGATGGCCATGAACGACGAAGAGACCGTGGCGTTGATCGCAGGCGGGCATAGCTTTGGTAAAACCCACGGCGCTGCCGAAGCCGGTAAACACGTTGGCAAAGAGCCCGCAGGAGCCTTGATAGAAGAGCAGGGGCTCGGCTGGCACAACTCCTATGGCAGCGGCAACGCAGGTCATACCATCACCAGCGGCCTGGAAGGGATATGGACCACGACACCGACAAAATGGAGCAATAATTTCTTTGAGAACCTCTTCGGATATGAATGGGAGCTGACAAAGAGCCCTGCCGGCGCATTTCAATGGACGCCGAAAGATGGCGCCGGAGCCGGGACCGTCCCCGATGCCCATGACCCGAACAAACGCCACGCTCCGACAATGCTGACGACCGATCTTTCGCTGAGGGTGGACCCCATCTACGAAAAGATATCTCGCCGGTTCTACGAAAACCCGGATCAGTTCGCCGACGCATTCGCCCGGGCCTGGTTCAAGCTGACGCACCGCGACATGGGTCCCCGCGTCCGGTACCTCGGCCCCGAAGTTCCCGCCGAAGAGCTGATCTGGCAGGATCCTCTTCCTGCCGTTACACATCCATTGGTGAATGACCAGGACATCGCCGCACTGAAAGACCAGCTCCTGAGGTCAGGACTCTCTGTCTCGCAGCTCGTGACCACCGCCTGGGCCTCGGCATCCACATTCCGTGGCTCCGACAGACGCGGCGGCGCCAATGGCGCCCGCATCCGGCTCGCACCGCAAAAGGACTGGGAAGTGAACAATCCCACCGGACTTTCTAAAGTGCTGACGACGATCGAAGGCATCCAAAGATCCTTCAATAGCGCACAGAGCGGCGGCAAGGCGGTATCACTGGCCGACCTCATCGTCCTGGGCGGCTGTGCAGGCGTCGAACAGGCAGCAAAGAATGCAGGCTACACGGTCACCGTACCTTTTACACCCGGTCGCGCCGACGCAACCCAGGAGCAGACCGACGTCGAATCATTCGACGCTATCGAACCGGTCGCAGACGGATTCCGCAACTACACGCAGCAGCGCTATGCATCAAAGGCTGATATATTCCTGGTTGACAAGGCGCAGCTGCTGACACTGACTGCACCCGAGATGACAGTGCTGGTAGGCGGGATGCGGGTACTGAACACCAACTTCGACCAGTCGAAACACGGCGTCTTCACTCATCGACCCGAAACGCTCTCTACCGACTTCTTCCTAAACCTGCTGGATATGCGCACGAAGTGGAGCGCTACTTCAGAAGCCGGCGACCTCTTCGAAGGACGCGATCGCGTCAGCGGAGCCCTCAAGTGGACTGCGACCAGGGCTGACCTCGTGTTTGGCTCCAACGCCGAACTCCGTGCGCTGGCCGAGGTATACGGCTGCGACGACGCCAAAGAAAAATTCGTACACGACTTCGTATCGGCATGGTCAAAGGTGATGAACCTCGACCGTTTTGACATCGGTTGATGATAGCATCAGCAAGCAAAAGGCGGGCGCTGGCGCCCGCCTTTTTTATCGCTCCACATTGGAAGTTTCACAATGACCGGATATAGGACGCACTTTCCCTGAATTTGTCGAGATCCATTTCGACAAAGAAGTTCTGTACACCTCCGGTCTTCGCCGCCGTAAAAAATTCTTTCCAGTCGATAACTCCCTGGCCCACCGGCACCTCTTTCTTATCCGCCGTCCAGTCGGACAGGTGAGCAGAGACGAACCTGCCAGGATATTTATTAAAATAGGTCGACGCCTTGTATCCAAGATTGACCACCTCCGTCTGGAATTGCATCTTCACGAGTGCAGGATCCAGCCGCTTCATCAACGCGTCGTAGATCAGCTGACCGTCAAGCTCATGAAATTCGAAGTCATGATTGTGAAAGCCCGTCTGCATGCCGGCTTTTTTTATTTTCTCAGCCGCCGCATTCAGCTTGTCCGCTGCGGCAAGATAGTCGTTCAAGGATGCTTCTTTCGGTAGCCAGAAGGTGGAACAGATCATCTGGCTAAGCCCCAGCCCGTGCGCAAATTCAATACGTTCGTCCAACGGATCGCCGAACTCGGCAAAACCAAAATGACAGCTTGGACAGCTGAGCCCCGAGTCGGCAATTATTTTACGCATCTCGGCCGGCTTCATGCCTGCGAGCGGGCCATAACCAATGTCTGCATACCCCTTCGGCGAACACATCTCCGTAAGCTGATACCCCTGCGCAGCCATCATTTTTAAAGTACCGGAAAAATCTTTGGCCAGTATATCCCTGATAGGAAAGGTCTGGAACCCGATCTCTATATTCAGCATTCCCTCGAAAGCAGGCAATGACAACTGTGACAGACCAAGGGCGGCGCCGGCCCCTATGGCCATTTTGTTGAGAAATCCCCGGCGATTGATCGTTACCATACAGTTGATTGTTTATTTCATAACTAAATGGTCGCGGGATCCCACCCCTGCCTGTACTCGCGGTTCAGGTATTTATTGGCATCGGCCGAATTGGTAATGGTATGACTGACCGCATCATATCTCAATAGTTGATTGGCCCTCAAAGAAGCAGCATACAGATTTACAGCCTCCGTAAGGTATTCGGCCTCGCCAAAATTGCCGGGATACTGTTTGCCGGTCTTACAGGCCGCCACAAATAGTGGCAAGGCCGCAGAGGTCTGCTGGACCTGATCACCCTTCGGGCCATTGCCTCCCGCAGGGGCCTCCATCTTCTGGCCGGAAATGATCTGCGGGTTCTGCACGTTGAAACCCGCAAGTATCTTTCCTCTGTCCCCGACAAACATCATCCCTTCCTCCGGCAGCTCTTTATTATCCCTCGCCAGCTCGTCCGGAAGACAGGGACGCATCCCGCCGTCGTACCAGTAAAGGTCGACAGGACCCCTGCCGCCATTGGCAGGATAGCTGAACTTTACGGTGCTGGCCATGGGAAAAGAAAAGTCGTTATTCACCCTGAACGGAACGGCGCCGTTGAAATCGCAGAAATGGCTCCGGTGTGGCTCTATGACGGTAGGAGAGGTGAGCCGCAAAGCCTTAAAAACGGTCCAAAGACTATAGTGACCCATGTCAGCCATAGAGCCCCCGCCAAAGTCATACCATCCCCGGAAGACCATATTGGTGTAGTTCGGGTGATACGCGCGCTCAGACTCCGGTCCAAGCCACAGATCCCAGTTGAATCCGTCAGGAATGGGCGGCTTATCCATCGGCAGCTCCGGGTACTGCGGCCACACCGGACGGTTGGTCCAGTTATGTACCTCTTTCAACGTACCGATGGCGCCCGCATTGATCCAGGCCATCACTGTATCCATCGATCCGTTGGAATCCCAGGGAATGAGATGGGTGATGGATCCCGGATGGCTCCGGGCCATTTCGATCACCCTCTTACCTTCGATAAGCCGGTTGGAGATGGGCTTGTGTACAAGCACGTGCTTTCCACGCCGCATAGCCGCCATGCAGAGCACGCCGTGCAAATGATCGGGCGTCATGATCTTGACCGCATCCAGGTCTTTCTCCTTTTCCAGCAGCTCGCGTGCATCCGCATAGGCGGTACAACCCTTGTATTTTTGGCCCGGCCGCACGGAGGCGTAATAAGTATCTACAATGTCCTTTCCATTATCTCTTCCACCGGGGATAGTATTGTCTCCTCCGGGATTCCAGTCCGGCTTTTTGATGGTCTTTCGTATCTCGTCCTTCAGATAATTGATGCCCCAGTCGCGGTAGCCCCTGGCTTCCTTATTGGGATCACAGACCGCCACGACCTGTATCTCCGGCACCGCCAGCATAGGCAGCAATTCCCTGATCCCCTGCGTTCCTATGCCGATGTAGGCCAGCGTGATCTTATCGCTGGGAGCAACATATCCCCTTCCAAGGACATGTCTGGGAACAATAGTAAAAGCAAGCCCGGCAGCAGCCGTCATTTCAACAAACTTGCGCCGGGTAAGGTCATTTTTCATATATAACGAGGTTTTGCTGAATTTACGGAATTATTCAATTCCGCGGGCCGCCGCCCATCCTCCAGCCGGCTGCCATGTCCAAGAACGATCGCGTTCCAGACCATGTCCCCTGCAGTACGCTCATCACGCAGAGCTACTTCGTTGTACGCCTGCCTGAAAGTGGTGATATCCGATCACTGCTGCGCAGTTATCGTCTGAATGCTTCCATCAGGATTGAAATGTAACTCCGTAACCTTGACATTCCTTAAAAAGGTCTTTCCGCTTAGCTGCGTATCATGATAGAACAGCCACCACTTGCCACCGAACGGGATAATGGAATGGTGCGTCGTCCATCCTTCCACCGGATTCAGGATAACACCCTGGTAAGTAAATGGCCCATTCGGCGAGCTGCCCGTTGCATAGACAAGCCGGTGCGTATCCCCCGTCGAATAAGTAAAATAATATTTCCCCTGGTATTTAAACATCCACGAACCCTCGAAGAAGCGTTTGTCATTGTCCTTTTCAAAGAAAGGCTTGTTATCGGAGCCCAGAACCTGTATCTCCTTCACCGGTCCGGCAAGATGCTTCATGTCGGCGCTAAGTCTTGCCATGCGGGGCAGGATCGCGGGCTCGTCAGGTTTCCGATTGCCCTTTGCAGAGTCGTACCGGTTGTTGTTCCAGCGCTGCAGCTGCCCGCCCCAGATGCCACCAAAATACATGTAATACTTGCCGTCGTCATCCTTAAAAACACAGGGATCGATGCTATAAGTTCCCGCGATCGGTTCTTTTTCCGCAACGTACGGCCCCTCCGGCTTTTGGCTGGTGGCCACGCCAATACGAAAAACGTCTTTCTTGTCCTTAACGGGGAAATAGAGATAATAAGTGCTGTTCGCAAAAGCCGCATCGGGTGCCCACAACTGGCGGCCCGCCCAGGGAATATCGCGGATGTCAAGCGCCACGCCATTGTCGGTAACCTTGCCCCCGATCGAATCCATCGACAGAATATGGTAATCCCGCATGTCAAAATGCGAACCCAGATCATCCTCGGGTATCCCCGTAGCCGTGTCGTGCGAAGGGTAGATATAGATACGTCCATTGAAGACGTGCGCCGAAGGATCGGCCGTAAAAATATTTGTCACCAGCGGCTGCGACAAATACTGTGTCTTGTGTACAGATGTCTTCGATGAATCTGCGGCGGCTGAGTCGGAAGATACCGTGCGGGGAGCTCCCCCATTATTGCAGGCCGAAAGAACCACCGGCGCAAGGACGGCAAATAAAAATTTGTTCATTATCAAAGGCTTTAAAATACAATCGCTTATATAAAATCGACACCTAAAAATAGGGCTTTTTGATCAAAAATGCAATCGGTTTCAATTATTCAGCGCATTACGGCCCTTTTGCCGCTGAAGGCAATGCATCCGCTCGTAATTTTTTAATTTTAGTCTATGAATAAAGATACAGGCTTGTACCTCCTCGTCATCGGCGCGATCATTATCCTGATCGGAGTTATCGTCTACTTTTTCCACGATAAGCTGCACTGGATCGGACGCCTCCCGGGAGATATCCGTGTCGAAAGAAAAAATTTCCGCCTCTATATCCCCATCACAACTATGCTGCTTTGCAGCCTCCTATTTTCATTGATCCTCTATCTTCTGAGAAAGCTATAGCTGGTCTACCCTTACCCATTTCATCCCCGCCGCCTCTGCAGCCTGCACCCCGGCTTGCCCATCTTCAAAAACCAGACAATCGCCAGGTGCAACGCCCAGCAGCTGCGCAGCTTTCACAAATGGGTCCGGATAAGGCTTGCCATGTTCCGTCTCTCCGGAACATACCATCACTTCTACCAGGTCATTGATCCCAAGCACGACAAGCGTCCTTTCGACCGACTCCCTCCTGCTACCGGAAACAACCCCGATCCTTACCTTTCCGGCGTGCGCCTTTAAATGCGCAACCACATGTTCCATGGCGCGCGTGTGCTCAATATATTCTTCCAAAAAGAGCTTGTATTTCAGTTCCTTGAACTCCTCCGGCTCAAAACTTGTCCCATACCTCCTGTTGATCTCTTCTATCACCTTCACCGCAGGCCAGCCCGCCAGCTCGTCAATGATAGCTCCATCGATGGCAGCGCCTTTTAAGGCCGCCACTCTTACATACGCCTCTCTATGTGCGCCCATATTATCCGCCAGCGTCCCGTCACAATCATACAGGAAGGCCTTATAACCCGCGCTAAGCATTGTAAGCGTTGCCAGTTGTTCGTTGTTCATAAGACCAACAAAGATATTGCTTGATCTTTATAACTTCGGTTTGATTTGCGCTACCCCCGACCCGGATGACACAGCTTATTCAAGTGCTGGAAAAATTATAAAGAAACCCATCTATTTTTAAGTACCTTAATAGCATGTCCAGCTTTATGTCCACCCCCTTACTGCTTTCTGTGCTGCTGATCACCACGACGGTTCAGTCGCCGGCCCAGGGACTACCCCGGGCAACCACCGATGGATCAGCCCAGGGATCACCCTCCCGGGGAACAGCCCAGCGATCACTCGCCCAGGGATCACCTGCCCCGCGAACAGCCAACGGATCACCCGCCCCGGGATCAGCCCGGGAACCCATCCCGCAGCAATCCCGCAGCTTCGCCCTTACCGGCGTCACCCTGATCGACGCCCGGCACGATGCTCCACAGCAGAACCAGACCGTCCTGGTCTCCAACGGACTGATTGCGGACGT